>JBBWZK010000184.1:0-3320 GCA_039648975.1 Blastocatellia bacterium | reverse complement strand
CGCGGAGACACGGCGATAGGAATCTTCAGGATGTCTATCTCGATTTATTCTTCTACGCATCTCCCCATCGCCCCAGCTCCCCTCGCCGCGTCGCCGTGTCGCCGCGTCTCCGCGTCTCCTTTCATTGCGCCGGTGTGACGACGATGTTTCTGAACGCCACCTTGCCATGATCGCCCTGCAGCATCAACGGGCCGGCAGCGCCTTCGTCGCTGTCGAGCGCGCCGCCGGTGATGCCCGGTATCTCGGCATCGTTGATGATGGTTTTGCCGTTCAGAACGACGGTGACGCGCCGTCCAATCAAGGTGATGTCGTAGCTCTGCCACTCGCCCGGCTTGGCCGAAGCGTTGACGGCGGGCCTCAAGAAACCGTAGAGACCGCCCATGCGCAGGCTGTCGATGGCTTTGCCGAAGTCGTCATTAATCTGCACCTCGTGCCGGCCATGCAGGTAAACGCCGCTGTTGCTCTTCTCGACAATGTTGAATTCGAGGTGGAGCTTGAAGTCGGTGAATTTTAGTTCGCTGACGAGATCGACGCAGGGCACGTTGTTGGTCAGCGTGCCGCCCGTCGCCGCCCAGCAGTTGCCCTTGTCGTTATTGCGCAGCTTCCAGCCGGCGAGGTCTTTGCCGTTGAACAGATGGATTGGCTTGCCCCACTTCGGCGCGGTCGGGCGCGCCAGGTCAGGCGCACGCACGCCCACCCAATTCAACGTCTTTCCGTCCGCATCTGTGGTCGTGCCTTCCAGTCGATTGCCGCTCAATTTTCCCTTGAAAACCAGGTCGCTTGAATTGGTCTCGTACTGCACAGGCACTCTGACGTAAAGCTCGCCGTTTTTATAATCGATCTGCGCAATGTAGCGGTTGCTGCCAAAGCGCCCGACAAAGCGGCCCATCAACTCTGTCTCTTTGCGCAGCGAGATTTCGAGCCACGCCGGGTAGGTGCCGTCCGGCGCTTGAACGGTCAGATCCCAGCGGCCCAGTAGAGCGTCGGCGAAGCCCGGCTGTGGCGACTGCGCGCCGGCAATAGAGGTCAACAGAGTCAACAGGCACAGGACGGACGGCAGCAACAACGCCAAGCGATATTTATGCATGATCCCCTCTTTCATTTGAGATGTCTTGAACAGCTTTGCGCACCAGCGAGAGCCTTAGCCATAATACTACAGGACGGCAATCTTGCCAGTCGCCGGAGCCGCAAACGGCCAGAAGATACCATGATGACGAGTGATCAGCCATAGCCAAAGCCGGAGGGGCAATTTGAAGCATGTAAGGTTTGCCGGGGTGCGGTGTCTCAGCCAAAGCAAGTCCCGTAGGAACGAAATGTTTATAGAAGTGTGCGACAAGAACCACAAGCTCCGTTAGGAGCGCAATGTTGACATTGCGCCCCGATGGGGCTTGAAATCTTTTCGACGTTTACAACTATAAACATTGCGCCCCGACGAGGCTGATGACTCCAGCAACACTGGCGTGCTTCGGAGCGGGTCATCCTATTGCCTTCCTTTATCTTTTATGATCTGATGGTGCCTTCTACTGCATGATGTAAGAACTAAGGGCGGGCCTGTGAATCGTGAGAGATCGCGGCTGGCCTGCGGAGGTCATTCATGGCTGGTCAAAGCATCGAACGCCGCGAGGTGTTAAGGATTCTCGCTCTCGCCGCCGCCGCAAGCCAGTTTCCGGGATTCAAGGTCTGGGCATTCGCTCACGATCACTCATCTGATGAGCCGCACATCCACGCCATTCAACCAAAGCCAGCCTCACAAAACGAGGCTTATAAGCCGCAGTTTTTCACGCCGGAAGAATACTCCCTTGTGGCTCGTCTGACGGAGTTGATCATCCCTACAGATGAATCACCGGGCGCACGCGAAGCCGGCGTTAGCGAATTCATCGATTTCATGGTCGCGAGCGATCCGCCGTTGCAACCGCCGTTTCGGCGCGGCCTGACCTGGATGAATTCCCATGCGATCAAACTTCACGGCACACGCTTTCTGAATCTCAGCAGCGAACAGGCAACCGAGATGTTAAGTAAGCTGGCTTACAAAGAGCGCCATCGCTTAGGCGAGGAAGACGGCCAGGCTTTTTTTCGTTTGATACGCGAATACACCCTGATGGGGTTTTACACCTCGCGCGTAGGCATGCAGGTGCTGGACGTGCCAGGCTTGAAGCAATACTACACGGCGTCGCCGGCCTGTCCGCATCCGGATAATCGCGCGCACCGCGACTTGAAGCCGAAATACTGACAAAGCTATGCAAATCAAAAGGGCCAGAAAAGCATATGACGCCATCGTCGTCGGCACAGGCGCAGGCGGCGGCATGGCAATCAAAACATTATGCGAAGCGGGACTCAATGTGTTGGCGCTCAATTCCGGTCGCCGCCTTGATCCGGCCAAAGATTTTCGCAATCACAAGATGAGCTACGATCTGAAGTATCGCGGCTTCGGCGACCCCAAACGGCGCGACCAGTATTACCACATCGAAAACGAATATAGCGACGGCCTCTGGGAACACGGCATTGCTTACACGACCGCGCCGGGCACGCAGTGGGAATGGCCGCGCTGTCACGCCGTCGGCGGCAAGACGAATTTCTGGGGACGTTCGGCGGCCCGTTTCGGCGACATAGACTTTCGCGCCGCCAGCCTCGATGGATTCGGCAATGACTGGCCGCTCACCTATAAAGAGATTGCGCCATACTACAGCCGCGTAGAAAAAATGATCGGCGTTTGCAGCACGGTGCAGAATCGTCCGAGCAACCCGGACGGCGAGTATCTGCCGCCGTTCAACTTTCGTTGCATCGATTACATTTTGCAAAATGGCTGCGAAAAAGTCGGCGTGCCTTATCTGCCGGATCGTCACGCCCAACTGACCGTCGCTCACAACGGCCATCCGAAGTGCCATTACTGCGGCAACTGCACGGAAGGCTGCGACACCGGCTCATTCTTTTCGTCGCCGTTGTTTCTGCTGCCGGCGGCGGAAAAGACAGGCTAACTCGAACTGCGGACCGATGCCGTTGCCCGTCACGTTCTCGTCAACGAGAAAGGCATGGCCGCAGGCGTCGCCTACGTTGAGCGCGATAGCAAACAGGAAGTCGAAGTCTACGCGAAGGTGGTTATACTGGCGGCCTCGTGCGTCGAAACGGCGCGCATCATGCTCAACTCAAAATCGCGCCACTGGCCCGCAGGCATAGCCAATTCCAGCGGTCAGGTGGGGCGCAACCTCTGCGATCATTTGTATGGCGGAACCGGCAACGGTTACCTGCCGCACCTGCTCGGCCAGCCGAGTTTCCCTGACAATGTTTCGGCGGCGCAAGTCGCCTGGATGCCGCGCTGGCAG
>JBBWZK010000169.1:0-5755 GCA_039648975.1 Blastocatellia bacterium | reverse complement strand
CACTAATCCAGATGAGACAATCGCCGCATCGACGCGTCGCCGTGTCGCCGCGTCGCTCTTCGCCGGCGTCTCGCCGAGCGTCGTCATCATCGGCTTCGCCAGCCTGTTTTCAGACATCAGCGGCGAGATGATTTATCCGATCCTGCCGCTGTTTTTGACCTCGACGCTGGGCGCGCCGGCGACCGTTGTGGGTCTGGTCGAAGGCATCGCCGTCGGCACAGGCAATGCCATCGGCGGATTTTCAGGATGGATTTCGGATCGTCTTGGGCGGCGCAAGCCTGTCGCCTTTTTCGGTTATGCATTGACGGCGGCGACCAGGCCGGTGATTGCCGCCGCGCAGATGTGGCCGCTGGTACTGGCGGCGCGCTTTGCCGAGCGTTTCGGCAAAGGCATACGCAACGCGCCGCGCGATGCGCTACTGGCTGAAGCGACCCAAGCGCGCTATCGCGGGCGGGCTTTCGGATTCGAGCGCGCGATGGATTCTCTGGGCGCGGTGCTTGGGCCGCTGGTGGCGCTGGCGGTGATCGGCTGGACGCAACTCGATGCGCGCAGCATATTTTTGATCTCGGCGATTCCGGCGACCATCGCCGCGCTGTTGATTCTCACGGTCAAAGAGAAGCGCGCGGGCGTCGTGAAAGGCACAGGCAAGTTATCCTTATCGCTTGCCGGGACGACACGCGAATATAAGCGCCTGCTATTGATCATGGGAGTCTTCGGATTGGCCAATTCGGCGAATTCGTTTCTGATCTTGCGTGCGCAGCAATTGGGCCTCGCGACCGGCGCAAGCGCAAGCCAGGCGGTCAGCGAAACGATCCTTGCCTATGCGCTGTTCAATCTGGTGTCGGCACTGACGGCCTATCCGGCGGGCGCGGCGAGCGATAAACTGGGCCGACGCAATCTGCTGATTGTCGGCTTCGCGGTTTATGCGCTGAGTTATCTGGGATTCGCGCTGGCTTCGCAGGTGTGGATGGTCTGGCCGTTATTTGCGGTGTACGGCTTGTTCCCTGCGCTCACCGAAGGCGTCGCCAAAGCAATGGCAGTTGATACGGCTGGCCGCGCCGGTCACGCGACGGTGATCGGCATTCTGTCGATGGTCAGCGGCCTGACACAGATCGCCGCAAGCTACATCGGCGGCCTGCTGTGGGACAAAGTGAATGCGCCGGCGACGTTTTATTTTGGCGCGGCGCTCTCTGGCATAGCGGTGGTGATGTTGTTCGCGTTGCTGCCCTCACATATTAAGACGCCTAAACATCAATGAGGATCATGCGATGATTCAAATACGGCCCGAACAACCCGAAGACCTCACCGCGATTCGCCGTGTCAATGAGCGTGCTTTCAATGGCCCGGCGGAGGCTGATCTGGTTGACCGCTTGCGCGAGCATGGCAAAGTCACGCTGTCGTTGGTCGCGGTTCACGAAGCGCAGATCGCCGGGCATATTCTGTTCTCACCCGTAGTCATCGAATCAACTTCGCAATCCATCCCCGCTGTCGGGCTTGCGCCGATGGCGGTGCTGCCGGAGTTACAGAATCAAGGCATCGGCTCGCTGCTGGTCAAAGCGGGCCTCGATGAATGCCGCCGCAGCGGTCATCAGATCGCTGTCGTGCTTGGCCATCCCAATTACTACCCGCGCTTCGGCTTTGCGCCCGCCAGCCGTTACGACATCCGCTCCGAATACGATGTGCCGGATGAAGTCTTCATGGCAATCGAACTTCAGGAAGGCGCGCTTGCAGGTTGCGCCGGCACGGTGAAATATCAGCCGGAATTCAACGACGTTTAGCTTTCAACCACCGCCGCGACCCCTCAAAATTCAGGTTGCCCCGCCGTCGCCCGTTGAAGATAATCCATCTGCACTTCATTTGCGTAGCAATAAATCAACTCATTGGAAAAGGAGATTGCCATGCAGAGCACCATGCAGGATCACCCGTTGACGATCAATCATATCTTCGAGCACAGCCGCCGCGTCCACGCGGCGAGCGAAGTCGTGACCTTTATGGGCGACGGCTGCCGCCGCGCCAGTTACGCAGAAGTCGGCGACCGCGCCGAGCGCCTCGCCGCCGCGCTCAGACGATTGGGCATCAGCCAGGGCGACCGTGTCGGCACGTTCTGCTGGAACACGCAGGAGCACCTCGAAGCCTACTTCGCTATTCCTTGCATGGGCGCGGTGCTGCACACGCTCAACCTGCGGCTCTTTCCCGAACAACTCAGTTATGTCATCAACCACGCTGAAGACCGTGTCATCATCATTGATGATTCGCTGGTGCCGCTGCTGGCGCGTGTGGCGTCGGAGCTGAAAAGTGTCGAGCATTACATTGTCATCGGCGACGGCGACGCCTCATCGCTCGGCGACGTGCTGCGTTATGACGAGTTGCTCGCCGCTGAGTCTTTAGGCTTTGACTGGCCTGACATTGATGAGCGCGCGGCGGCGGCGATGTGTTACACGAGCGGCACGACAGGCAATCCGAAAGGCGTCGTCTATTCGCATCGCTCGACCTTTCTGCATTCGCTGGCGAGCTGCGCCGCTTTTGTGTTCGGCCTCACCGAGCGTGACCGCATTCTGCCCATCGTGCCGATGTTTCATGCGAATGCCTGGGGCCTGCCCTATTCAGGCTGGATGGCGGGCACGGATTTCATTATGCCTTCACGCTTCCTGCAAGCCGAACCTTTGTGCAGCTTGATTCAGAGCGAGCGCCCGACGTTCAGCGGCGCGGTGCCGACGATCTGGAACGAAGTGCTGCGTTACAGCGAAGCGCACGATCCGGATTTTTCGTCGCTGCGCATGGTGATCTGCGGCGGCTCGGCGGTGCCACGCAGCTTGATGGAACGCTTTCAGGAAAAGTTCGGCGTGCGCATCATACAGGCGTGGGGCATGACGGAAACCAGCCCGCTTGCCGCCCTGTCGTATCCGCCAAAGGACAGCCGGCCCGAAGCAGAATTCGACTGGCGCTGCAAGACAGGGCGCGTCAACCCTGGGGTTGAGATTCGCATTACCGAAGGCGACAGGGTGTGCGACTGGGACGGCGAATCGGTCGGCGAGATAGAGGTTCGCGGCCCGTGGATCACCGCGAGTTAATATGGCGACGATACGCCGGAAAAATTTCACGACGGCTGGCTGCGAACCGGCGATGTCGGCACGATTGATGCGCAGGGCTTCATTCAAATCACCGACCGCGCCAAAGATGTGATCAAATCGGGCGGCGAATGGATTTCGACGGTCGAGTTGGAGAATGCGCTGATGGCGCATCCTGAAGTGATCGAAGCGGCGGTCATCGGCGTGCCGGATGAAAAGTGGGACGAGCGCCCGCTGGCCTGCGTCGTATTGAAAGAGACGGCAACCGCGACGCCCGAACAGTTGCGCGCCTTTTTAGGCGAGCGCGTCGCCAAGTGGTGGATACCTGAGCGCTGGTCGTTCATCAGCGAAGTGCCGAAGACGAGCGTCGGCAAATTCGATAAGAAAGTCCTGCGCGCCCGCCGCGAGCGCGGCGAACTCGACATCATCGAAGCCGGCACGCGCGCGGCAGGCGATTCATAGCCCGGCGCAGCAAATCCGTTTTCGATGAGCTTGCCGTAGATGTCGGCAAACGCAAAGGAGATGGAGATGGAGAACACGCAAGAATTGTATGAAGAGAATCGTTCGCTCGCGTGGACGGTGCTGATTTATTACGCTGTGATATTAGTCGCTTTCGTCATCGGCTTGTACGGTCTGTTTTCACTGATCTGGCTGGCAGGCGACAGCCTTGCGCAAAATGTGCAGGTGCCTGGCTCGCTGCTTTAACGCAGATTGATCGTCGCTCGCCTGCCGGTCGCTACCCTGCATTGACGCGCTCGACTATTTGATGTCTCTAGTTTCACAGCCCAATCATACGGTTTGCTTTATAGAGCATTTCAGAAAAGTTCCGTTAGGAACGAAATGTTTATAGCTGACAGATGCTCATTAGATCGCCAGCCCTGTAAGGGCGAAATGCCGACATCGCGCTCCTGACGGAGCTTGATCCTTGATCTGACCTGTTTGCTATAAACATTGCGCTCCTACAGAGCTACCCTTTTAGCAACGCTCTATTAGCACAAGGTTGAAAGCCGCCATCAGCGGATGCTAGACTTGCCGTGATGAGTTCGACAAACACCGGCAGTCATCCCGCAGCCAGCAGCATTGCCTGGACGCTTACGCGGCGTCTCGGCATGGTCATCATTCTGGCGCTGGCCTTTTTCCTGAGCGCCACCATCACCATCTACACGCTCTTTCGCATCGGCGACACGCGCGTGCCCGATGTCATCGGCAAGCCGGAAGCCGAAGCGCAGAAACTCGTCGAAAAAGCCGGGCTCAAAGTAAAGGTCACGCGGCGCAATGATACCGCGCCTGCCGACACCGTCATCGAAACGCGGCCCGGCCCGAACGCTTCCGTCAAAAAAGATTCCACACTCAGTATCGTCGTCAGCGCCGGCCCGGCCAAAAGCGAGAACCGGTTTCTGGTTCCTGGTTCCCTTAGCTGGAGATGGGCTTCGCCCGCTGGCGGTTTCTGGTTCATCGCCTGCCGCATAACGTGATGGCAGGCGAGCCGCCGCCCGGAACCAGGAACGAGAAACCAGAAACCAGGAACCCATGTTATGGTAGAAATAGCCCCCTCAATCCTATCAGCCGATTTCGCGCGGCTCGGCGAAGAGATTCAAGCTGCCGAGCGCGGCGGCGCGGGCTTGATTCACGTCGATATCATGGACGGGCATTTTGTGCCCAACATTACTATCGGCCCGCTGGTCGTCAAGGCGGCGCGCAAGTCGACACGGCTGCCGCTTGACTGTCATCTGATGATCACCGATCCAGACCGCTACATCGCCGACTTCGCGCGCGCTGGCGCGAACCTGCTCTCGGTTCACGTCGAAGCCGTCACCCACCTGCACAGGACGCTGACCGCCATACGCGACCTCGGCTGTCGTCCGGGCGTGGTGCTCAATCCGGCGACGCCGCTGGTCTTGATTGAAGAAGCCTTGCCTTATGTAGATTACGTTCTCTTGATGAGCGTCAATCCGGGCTTTGGCGGCCAGTCCTTCATCGGCTCGTGTCTTGACAAGGTCAGTCGCCTGCGCGGTATGATTGAAAGTCGCGGCCTCAATGTGCAGATTGAAATCGATGGCGGTATCGGACTCGACAATGTCGCCGAGGTGGTGCGGGCCGGCGCGCGCTGGATTGTCGCCGGCTCAGCGATCTTCGGCACGAATGATGCGGAAGCCGCAACCCGCGCCATGCGTCAGAAAGCCCTGGAGCCGCTGACCGTTTAGCCTGTGTAGTCGAATAGAGAAATACAACCGGCGCGCGTGACGAGCCTGCGCCGTACCGTTTAACCCGTGCTCAATTATTCAGCCTTCAACCCTAAGCAAAGGAGCAAGCCGCTGCGATTTATCTTTCGGCGAGCGGCTGCCAGCGGAGTCTTATGAAAGTAGTAAAAATTTCCATCATGGCGCTTGCCATAGCGATTGTATTCGCGGCCTGCGGCGGCAAGCCGAAATCGAAGATCACCTTTGAAGACGCGAAGGGCCCTGGCCGCGACGCGGAATTGATGCATGACGGCTTCGATGCGCTGCGCAAAGGCAATTTTGATCAGGGCCGCATTCTGTTGAACACCATGATCAACACCTACACTGACAGCCCGCTGATCAAGATGGCGAAGCTCGCCATTGCCGACTCTTATTAACTGCAAGGCGGCTCGAAGAGTCTGGCGCAGGCCGAAGTCGAATACCGTGACTGGATACAGTTCTTCCCCT
>JBBWZK010000366.1:0-5525 GCA_039648975.1 Blastocatellia bacterium | reverse complement strand
CTTGGTCGGCCCTTTCACATCAATCTCGGCGACGATGGCGCGCGCACCTTCTGTGACGGTGTATTCCAGCATGACGCGGTCAGGCGCAAGGTCAACAATGGTATAAGGAGCAATCGTGTCGAGGAATCCTTGCTCGCCGTAGAAGCTCTTGATGTTGCGCGTCGTTTCGCGCGCTTTACTTGGCGAGAAGGCATCGCCATCCTTGAGCGCCAGGTTCTTGCGCAACTCGTTTGACGCAAAGACTGTGTTTCCTCTAAATGTAACGTCCGCCACTATCGCGCGCGGGCCTTCGTCGACGTGGAAGACGAGGATCATATCCTGGCTCTGTGGCTTGGTGTCGGTTCGTGCCGTGACGCGCGCCGAGCGGAAGCCTAGATCGGCCATGTGGTTGCGTATGATCTCGCGGTCGCGGCGTATGCGGTCGTTGCTGGTGATGCCGCGCGCCAGGCCGCCGATCAACGGCAGGGTTTTGAGTACGGGAATCGCGCCAAAGAAGCTCGCCTTCTTCGATTGCAGGTCGCCGCCGACATCGCTCATGCTGAGTTCTTTGGTGCCTTCGAGGCGAATGTCATCCAGATCATAACGCTGTCCCGGCTGGACGTCGTAAGACAGATGGACGGTCGGGCCGCTGCAATCAACAGGCTCGCAACGTGAGCGCACGCTGGCGAAAAAGTAGCCTTGCTCCTGAAGATAATTCTCCAGGTTGCGCTCGCCCAATCGCGCCAGCGGACGGCTGAAGCCTTGCGTCTCGACCGGCACCAGTTCACGCAGTTTTTTGTTGCTCAGTTTAACCCCTGCGGGGTTGACGAGCATGACCTCTGCAGGCGGCAGCGGTGTTTTTGCTGGGCGCGGCGGCGCGTTGACCTTCGGGTCTGTGGCGCTGCCGGCCATCGGTTGCACGAAGCCCAGCGCAAAGCGTTTGCGCCCGCGAACCTCTATCGTGAAGTCACTGTTGGCGCGCGCGCCGTTGGTGATCGTGCCGCCCTGCGTATATGAAGCGATGCCTGAGAAGCGATTCGACACGGTGTATTCGACGATGGCGCTCTGATCTTGCTCGGAGCCGACGTTGGTCGAATAGGTGAATGCCAAGTCGCGCGTGATCTGCTTGCCAATCGTCAGGCGGGCCGCAGGATTGGCGTTGGGTTGCAGAACCGGGTCAATCTGAAAGCGATTGAGGCCAAGCAGCGATTCGGTCGGCGCAGAGATGAACGTCTGCGAGAGCAGCGAAGCGGCTGCGCCTATTCCAGAAGAGACGAGGTCCTGGCTGGCGAGCGTGCTCGAATCGATGTGGCCGGTCGCCACCAGCGAGAGCACGTCTGAACGCGGCAGGTCAGGGTCTGATCGCAGAGTGATTTCCATCTGGTCGAGCGGCCCGATCAATCCGACATAAACATGATAGCCGGCGATGTCGGCTTCGGTCAGCAGATTGACATCCGGCGTTGAGCCGCCGCCGGGAAAGTCGAGCGTGCCGGTCGTGATGTCATAGCGTTGATCGCGCAGCTTGATCGTGCCGCCTTCGACCGACACACGCCCGGTGATGTTGGGATCGTCAATCGTGCCGGAGACGGTGAGCGCCGCCGTGCCGACCGTATTGACTTGCTGATTGCGTATCAACAGCGTGCCCGGCGCATTGATGTGCAGGTCGAGCGCGACGGGCGGCAAACCAAGCGCGCCGCCGCTGCTCGCGCTGCCGCCGCCGCCAAAGCTCAAGCCGCCGCCGCTGCCGCTGGTCAAACTGCCAAAGTCGAGGTTCGTGGTGTATTCACCTTCAGGAATGTTGACCGTGCCGCTGAGCACCTGCCTGTCCATATTGCCCGTCAGATCGAGGTTGGCATTGGCGATGATCGACGCCCCTTCGTACAACACATTGACGTTGTTGGCGGCCAGCGTGAAGTGCCAGTCTTTCGGTTTCAACTGCGCCAGCGTCATCGAGCCGCCGGCGGTGAGCGTTCCATCATTGGCTTGCGCCGTGAAGCTTTCAAGCGTGATGCGGTCGCCGGCCAGCGAGATGCGGCCATTGCCGTTTTCGATGGCGACCGGCAGATCAACGCCGTTGGCTGAAAGCTTATCCATGCGAATCTCGCCGCCGAGGCGCGGGTCGCTCGCGGTGCCGGTCAAGCGCGCGTCAACCGTGAGAGTGCCGGCGAGGAAGAGGTCGGGACTTAGTTGGCCTAGACTGTCGAGATTGGCCGTGCCGTTGAGCGCAAAGTTGAGCGGCGCGTCACCGTTCAGAGCGAGCGTGCCGCCGAGTCTGAGTTCAAAGCCCTGGCCATAGATGCGCGTTTGATTGAGGGCGGCTTGCGGGCCGTTGAGGGTGACGGTGAGCGGCGTTTGAATATTGATGGCGCGGCCCTGCACGGCGAGATTGATCGTATTGAGCGTCAGGTCGCCGCGCAGATCGTCCAGCGTCATCTCGCCCTTGGCATTCTCGATGGGGCCGATGACGTAGAGCCGGCCATTCAGCAGGCCTGTGACCGAAGACGCCGCGCCGGGCGCAAAGGCGGCGATGATCGGCCCTAGATCAAGATCGCTGAAGGTCGACTCGACGGTGATCGGGCGACCGGGCCTGCGCAACTCTATGCTCGCGTGTACAGGTTGCGGCTTGCCGGCGATGCCTGTGATCAGATCAACATCAACTCGCCCGCCGGGATTGGTGTGCGCCGTCAGACTTAACTCGCCGGCGCTGCGACCGTTGATCGTCACGTTCTGCCCTTGCGCCGTCACCTCGACTTTGAGTTCTCCCAAATCCTTCGTATTGCCGCTCGCCTGAAATGTAGCGTTGGCTACACCTGTGAGATTAGCCGAGAGATTCATCGAGGTCGCCAGTTGATTCAGATCGACGTTGTCGGCGCGACCTTGCAGTTGGAAGTCGTTGCTCTTCAGATTATATTCGCCGCTGGCGGTCAACTGTCCCTGTGCGAAATTTAACTGAGCCCGATCAAGCCGTGCGGTTCGACCATCGAAGACGAGGCTAGCCTGCGCTGTGTCTGCGGCCTGGCCTTCAATCGTGCCGTTGACCAGATTGATCGTCGCCGTTCCGGTCGGCGAACCGGTCAAGCCTGTCAGGTGCGCCTCGCCCACGAGACTGCCGGAGATGATCTTCTGTATGCTCGACAGGCCGGCGGCGGCGGTGATCGTTTCAATATTGATGTGATCAATCGTCGCATCCAGGCGGCCAGAGGTGGCGACCTCGGCGCGCGGCGCTGAATAGGTAAAGCGCGCCGTGCCGCCGTCGGTCGTCGCCAGGACGCCGTTTTCAAAAGCCACCTCTTGCGGCGTGAAGCGCACATGGCCTGTGAGACTGCCGACCGGCTGATCGTGTGCGCCGATGTTCGCCGCATTCAGATCGCCTTCGATTGACGGGTCGCTGAGCGAACCCGTGACGCGACCGTCAAAGCGAAACTCGCCACTGATGCGCGGCTGATATTCGGCCACTGCGTCTTTCACACTCTTGATCGAGTAGGCAATGGTCTGTAGCTCTTCAGCCTTTGTCGAGGTGAGCGAGAAGCGCAGGTCAGAGGCGTTGCCCTTGGTGGCGATCTGGCCGCTGGCCGTCAGTTGTGTGGCGTCGGTCGCCAGTATCAACTGATCGACGTTGAAGGTGCCGCGTTGTGCATTGACCACGACATCGCCGGTCAGAGGAATGACGCCTTCGGTCTGTGTCGTCTGTCCGGTCAGGTGTGCAGTGACGTTACCGCTCACCGCCTCGAAGTTGGTTCCGGGCCAGCTCACACGCACCTGACTATTGATGCTGCCGGCGAGCGGCGCGTCGTTGACTTCGAGAAGCTTGAAGAGTTCGCCGGTCTTCAGGTCGGTCAGGTTCGCCGTCAATCGCGACGCCCCGCGCCTGCCGATGGCGATGACGGCATCGCCGGTCGCCGTGCCGCCCATCAGCGAGGCATTGAAGTGGTTGAGCGCTACCGCATTGTTGTCCGCTACCAGTTGTCCGCGCACAGGGCCAATCTGGCTGCCGCGCATGACGCCGCCGCGCACATCGAGATTGCCTTTGATCTGGTAACGGCCACTGTCTACATTCGCCGTCGTCTGGCGCAACGCGATGCCGTTCACCTGTCCGTCGCGCAGCGCCACGCGCGCGACAGTAATCTGGCCTACAGTTGCTTGCGTGCGCCCATCTTTGACTTCGGCGCGCATGCCGCTGGCGTTGATGCCCAACACCTGTCCCTGAGACAGGCCGACGCGGGCAATTGTAACCTGTTGCACATTGGCGTGCGTGACGCCGTCTTTGATCTCGCCGCTGTTGCGGTCGGCGGCAATGCCTGTCAGTTGATTGCCGGCTACCGCCGCGCTGCTGGCCCGCGCACGGCTGCTTGAGAAGGTGATGCGCTGGCCATCCGACTCGACGTTGATGTCGTCAAGGCTTGCGCCGCGCACACGGTCGCCGGGCGCTGCAAGGTCGTCTGAGGTCAGGCCGCCGGTGATTTTGTATTTCGCGCCCTCGCCGCTGACGTTGCCGTTGAAAGCCGCAGAGCCTTGCAAGCCCAGATCCGGCGCAAGGACGCGCGCCGCTTCCGTGAGCGCGACGCGCGCCTGAACGTTGGCGTTGTAGCGCAGGGCGCTGAAATCGTCGAGCTGTCCGCTGGTATGGATTTCGCCGAGCGGCGAACGCAGATCGAGATGCTCAATCGTCGCCCCTGTCTCGCCGATGCGGGCGGCGAGGTCAAAGCTATCGAGGCGGGTGTCGCGGCCTTCGTAGCGCAACTGGCTGGCGCCGACGTTGAATTGCAGGTTGACCGCCGAGCCGTCCACCAGCGGCTGTGCAGTCCCATGCAGGCCCTCTATATCGCCGACAAGTTTATGCGCCTGATCGTTGACGTGCAGCGTGCCGCTCTTGAGCGTGCCGATCAGGCTTGTGACATCAAAGCGTATGCGACCGGGCGCGCTCGGCGGCGCATTATGCAGGCCGCTGAAGTTCGTCTTTCCCTCGGCGTCGAGGTCGACGTAGAGTTGCAGGTTATCAAGATCAACTCGCTTGAAGATGATGTCGCGCCGCAAACGCAAAGCGAAAGGATTGGGAATCTCTACGGCAATTTCAGCCGTGTCGAGCGTGGCGATCAGTTGTTCGGTTTGCTCGTTGTAGAGCTTGATGTCGTGCGCCTTGGCGGTGCGCACGCCCCAGGTAATATCAAGCCCGCCAATCTCTGCGCGCACGCCATAGTCAGCAAGCGCCGTCTGCACCTGTAGGAGGATAAAGCGATTGAGCCGCCCGGAGCGAATGTAATACAGACCACCCAGAACAAGCGCAATGATCAACACGAGGATGATGCCCCCTGCGGTCAATAGTCGCTTGTGACGTGCCGGCCAGCCCGGTGTAGGCTCAGGCGGTTCGGGTGTTCCGCTCATGAAATAGGTTTTGGGAGAAAAGTAAAATCAGGTGCGCGTCCATTGGCGATACTAGCATGGAACATCAAAGAGCGTAAATGAGAAATCTCAGGCTGAAGCGCACAACCGGTGCTGGAGCATCAGTCCCGTCGGGGCGTAATGTTTATAGAACCGTATGGCAAAAG
>JBBWZK010000157.1:0-24210 GCA_039648975.1 Blastocatellia bacterium | reverse complement strand
CATGGTCGGCATTTCCGGCTGCATCGCGCCCGGCTGCGAAGCCAGCGCTTCCATCGCCGAATCGATGCGTTCCTGGTAGATCTTGATTCGCTGCTCGCTCTTCAGCTTCTGCTGCAACTCTGCCAGGTAGGTCGTGAAGTAGACATTGCGCTTTTCATCGAGCAGGCGCTGCTCGATGGATTTCTTCTCCTTTTGAAAAGCCTCGCCCATATCGGCATCCTTGCGCTCGGTGAGCACAACGGCAACATAGTGATCGTTGTCGCTCTTCAGCGGCTCGCTCGTCACCTGCCCGACGTTGAGCTTATAGATCGGCGCGCGGCTCTCATCGGTGGTCAGCGGGCCGATGGAATCGGTTTCGACCGCGCCGACGCGCTCTTCCATTTTGATGCCGAGCGAATCGGCGATCTTCTTCATCTCATCGGACGACTTGGCTTGGCCGATCTGGCGGGCGCGCTCGTGGGCGAGTTCCTTCGCCTTGTCGGCGCGGTAATGCTGCTCGACTTTGGCGCGCGCTTCATCGAAAGGCGGATCGTGCGGGTCGCGTTTTTCGACGTACTGCGGCACGGCAAATCCGCCATTGATGTTGACCGACTCGCCGACGTCATTCGGATTTTGCAAATCGAAGATGACCGATTGCAACTCCGGCGCACCGCTCAGTTCCGCAGGCGAATCGCCCTGTGCAAAGAACGGCACCTCGCGCACGCTGGTCACTTCGACGCCGCGCTGCTTGTTGATTTCAGCGACGACGGCCTGCGGGTCCTTCGTCTCCTTCAAACGCTCTGCCGCCTGGTTGGCGATGTTGACCGCTTCACTGTAGCCCTTGCGCGTGCGGGCGTCCTTGAGCAGCGCCGGCCTGGCTTCTTCAAAGCTCGCGGTGCGGCGCTCGGTGACTTTCATGATGTAATATTTGTCACCTTTTTTGACCGGCTGGCTGACGTCGCCGGTTTTCATGCCGAAGGCGTTGTTGAGCGGATCGTCATTGTCGCGTTTGGCATCTTTATTGACCCAGCCGATATCGCCGCCATTGGCTTTGCTTGCGGCATCACTGCTGTTTTCGCGGGCCAGCTTGGCGAAGTCCTCAGCCGGTTTACCGTTCGCGCCTTTGGCGCGGTCGCTAATCTCCTGGGCTTTTTTGCGGATCGCTTCTTCCGGGTCGGCGGTCTGCTGCGCCGCGGCGCTCCTGGTGGCATCGGCCTTCTTCTCCGCCGACTTCGGCACATCGATGACGATTTGGCTGACGCGCACGGCCTTGAGATTGCTCTCCGGATCGTAACTGGCCTTCAACTCGTCGTCGGCAATCGGCGCGGCCTCGCCGGCCTTCGCCGAGTCAATGAAGATGTAACGTGCGCGGCGCTGCTCGGTCGTGACCTTGAAATCGTCCTTGTGGGCATCGAAGTAGGCGCGCAGGTCCGCATCGGTGAACGTCACTTTGTCTTTCAGTTGATCGGGATTGACGTCAGTCCAGCGTACACTGTACTTGGTGTTATTGCGGCGATACTCCTCTTCGACCTCCTGCGGCGACACCTGCACGGCGGCGGTGATGTAGCTGCGGAGGTGTTCGGCGGCAATGCTGGCGCGCAGGCCGGTTTCAAACTGCACAGGCGTCAGCCCCGCCTGGATGAGGCGCTCGCGATAGGCTTCGGGGCCGGGCCACGGTGTGAAGGTTTGCTTGAGCCGCGCTTCGACTTCTTCGTCGGTCGCGCCGAGACTGAGGCGGTCGGCTTCATACTGAACCAGCTTCTCGCGCAGGAGATTATCGAGCACCTGCTGGCCGTAAAGCGCGTAGGTTGCCGTCAGGCTCTGCATGCCCTGGCGTCCCTGGCCTTGCGAAATCTGCCGGTTGAAGCCTGTGAGCGCATCTTTGAACTCTTTGAGCGTCACCTCGTAGCTGCCGACTTTGGCAACCGTGGTGTCATTGCCACCCGTCTTGTTGCCGAAAAGCCCCGAGCCGCCGCCCGAAACGACGACCGAGAACAAACAGACCAGCGACAGGGTCATGACGGCGATAAAAAAAAGCAACAGCACATTGCGCGAACGCTTACGCCCGCTGAGAAACTTCAACATAACGATTTCTGGCCTCCGAAAGTATTGCTGCCGGGGCTCGCCGGGCTAGGCGAGCAATCCGTGCATGACAGGAATCTCAAATTGTAGAGGAACTGCGTTGCAATTGACAACTGAACCGCACGGACTTCCGGTGCGGCTTCGCGGAAATCTGCGCGCCTGCGCCTGCGACGTGCTTACAGTCTGGATAATGAAAATCAACCGGCGCGTTTCTTAACGAGGACGACAAACGTAAACGGATACTCGTTCTTTTCATCAGCCGCGTGCCGTTCGCTTGCGGTCTCAAGCCAGTCATCGCGGTTGAATTCGGGAAAGAAGGTGTCGGCGTCGCAATCGGCATGAACTTGTGTCAGGTAGATGCGCTCTGCCAGATCGAGAGTCTCTCGATAGACCTCTGCGCCGCCGCAGATGAACAGTTCTGCCTCGCCGCGCGCGTGCGCCAGTTCGATGGCATCGGTGATTGAATGCACAGTGAAGCAGCCGGCGGCTTTGTAGTCTCGATCACGGGTGACGATGATCATCTGGCGACCGGCGAGCGGCTTGCCGATGGACTCGAAAGTCTTGCGACCGACGACGATGTGATGCCCCATGGTCAGTTGGCGGAAGCGTTTCATATCCGTAGACAAGCGCCACGGCAAACGCCCCTGTTTGCCGATGCCGCGCCGTTCGTCCATGGCCACAAGCAAGGATACGATCACACGGCCACCTCCGCTTTGATGTGCGGGTGCGGATCGTAGCCCACCAGTTCAAAGTCCGAATAATCGAAGGCGAAGATCGATTTGATCGCCGGGTTGATAAGCATACGGGGCAGCGGTCGCGGCTCGCGTGTGAGTTGCAAGCGCGCCTGCTCAAGGTGATTGGCGTACAGATGCGCGTCGCCGAGCGTGTGAATGAATTCGCCCGGCTCAAGATCACAGACCTGGGCGATCATCAGAGTCAGCAGCGCGTAAGAGGCGATGTTGAACGGCAGGCCGAGAAAGATGTCCGCCGAGCGCTGATACATCTGGCACGAAAGCTTGCCGCCGGCAACATAGAACTGAAAGAGCAGGTGGCAGGGCGCGAGCGCCATCTGGTCGAGTTCGCCGACATTCCAGGCGCTGACGATCAGGCGGCGCGAATTGGCATTGGTTTTAATCTGCTCGATGACCTGGCTGATTTGATCGATACGGCGGCCATCCGCCGCCGTCCAACTGCGCCACTGCGCGCCATACACAGGGCCAAGCTCGCCTTTGTCATTGCTCCATTCGTTCCAAATCCTGACGCCGTGCTCTTGCTGGTAGCGCACGTTGGTGTCGCCGCGCAGAAACCAGAGCAACTCGTAGATGATGGATCGTGTATGCAGCTTCTTGGTGGTCAGCAGCGGAAAGCCTGCCTGCAAATCAAAGCGCATCTGGTGGCCGAAGACGCTGAGCGTGCCTGTGCCTGTGCGGTCGTCTTTCGGCGTGCCGTGCTCAAGCACGTGGCGCATCAAATCCAAGTATAGTTTCATCGGCGTTTCCTGATGAATGAGATCGGAGAGATATTCTAAGCTGCGAGCGTCTGAGCGACAAGATGCGAGAGCGAATTCATCGCCGTTCGAGCGACCCTGTGTAAAAAAACTGAGCCGCAAGCTGCGCGCCTGCGGCTCAGTGATGCTTTTGCGATGCCGATTACGTTTAGAAGCGCGTCGTCCTAAAGGCCGCCGAGCGTTCGCCGGTCGTCGGATTGAAGATCGTCAGGTTGACCACCTGGCCGATGGGGAATTTCTTTTTCATCGGCTTTTTGCCGAGCACAGCGGTCAATTGTGTCAGCGTGCCGTTGCCCACCGCATACGAACTATCATAAGCAGTGCCGTCAACCGCATTGCCGGCGATTTCGATGACTGCCGAGTTGTTGATGAAGCCGAAGCCGTCAATCGTCAATGACTTTTTGCCTAAGCTCACACGCACGATACGCGGGCGCTCTGCGGCGACGACGTTGTTGGTCAGCGCGTTGAAAGCGTTGACGCGGCCCGAAGCGTTGACCTTTGAAACCAGCGCGTCGGTCGGCTCGGCGGTTGCGATGATGCGCTCCTTGACCTGCTTCGGCGTCAACTCCGGCTTATAAGACAACAGCAGCGCCACGACCCCGGCGACGTGCGGCGACGCCATAGACGTGCCGCTCAACTGGCCATACGAACCGTTTGGCTGAAACGAGGTGTGTGGCATCGTACTCCAGATACTCTCACCGGGTGCGGCAACGGTCGTCGCCGCGTGGCCGTAGTTCGAGAAGCCCGCCAGGTTGTCCAAACTGCCAATCGCCGCCACCGAAATGACGTTGCTTAAACTGCCGGCAAAGGCCGCCGGGTAATCCGGCGATGATCCGTCATTATCTAGCGAATCAGTGCCTGCCGAGCAGACGAAGACGATGCCGTTGTCGCCGGCCTCCTGAATCTTATTGCGCAGGGCCTGCGACGCGCCGGGCCCGCCCCAACTGGCGTTGATGACGCGCACATTGACGCCGTGATTCTTCTGGAAGATGGCGTAGTCAATTGCCTTGATGGCGTTGCCGGTCGAGCCGCTGCCTTTCGAGCCGCCGAGAAATTTCAGCGACATGATCTTAACGTGCCAGGCGACGCCGGCGACGCCTATGCCGTTGTAGCCGACCGCGCCAATCGTGCCGGCGACGTGTGTGGCGTGCAAATCTTCGCCCGCGTCGACGAACACCTCTTTCGAGTCATCGCGGAAGTTCCAGCCATGTACGTCATCAATGAGATTATCGCCATCGTCGTCAACGCCGTTGCCGGCAATCTCGCGCGGGTTCGTCCAGATGTTAGCGGCGAGGTCTTCATGCGAAACGTCAATGCCTGTATCGATGACGGCGACCACCAGATCATCGCTGCCTGTGGTGATGTCCCACGCGCGCGTCGCGCCAATGTCGGCGGGCGTCGCACTCGAACTCAATGATGAGAAGGTATTCATCAGGCCCCACTCGTCACGGAAGTGCGGATCATCAGGCGTCAGACTGGTTTCATAAATGTAGTTCGGCTCGGCATATTCGACGCGCGGATCGGCCTGCGCCTGCGCGATAGCCTGCTCAACCGAAAGACGCCCGTTGAGGCGAATCAGGTTGATGTCGCGGGCGCGTCCGCCTAAACGCTCGACCTGAGCGCCGGGCGCGTGAAAGACAAATTCAGGAATTTCCAGATCACTGATGTCAGCGACATCGGCTCTTAGCTTGACAAGGACTTCGCCCTCAACATAAGCGGGCGACTTTGGATTGCGAGCTTGCGAATAAGCGGCTTTATTGGGGACGGCAATAAACGACGCCAGAATCAAACACAGACAAGCGACAGAGAACTTCTTCATGCTTTACCTCGACACACATTCATAGCGGCAGGGCTGGACTGCTGCAACATCTCTAAGGCAACTGCCTGGGGGCAGGCTGCCTGAATTGTTTCAAAGGATAATTGGGAGACGCCGTTTATTATAAAATCGCGCGGCGCGCGAAAGCAATGATCGCAACAAAATCACAGCAATTAGCAGAACCAGGGGCTAGGGGCTAGGGGCTAGGGACTAGAGGTCAGGGAGTAGAGACTAGCGAAATAAGCCGCGCTTTTCTTTAGTCCCTAGCCCCTAGCCCCTAGCCCCTATTTTGAGGCTTATCGCTTCGCTATGGCTTGCAGATCGCCATTATTCGTGGTCTTGGCGTCGCTGCCGTCGCCGATGTGCAAGCGCTCGCGGAAGAGGTTCAGCAGCAGCAGCGTGCCGAGGTTGCCGGTGCCGTCGCTTTCGCCGCCCGATGCCAGCACATCCGGCGTGATGCGCACGCCTTTTTCGCCGATGATCTTCAAGGCTTCGACCATGGCCACGCCCTGCGGGCCGATGGCGTTCACCTGTTCGGCATAGGCGACGCCCTGCGCTTCACCCATCAGGCGCACCTTTTCGGCTTCGGCGCGGCCCGTCGCCAGAATGTAATGCGCCTCGCCATCGCCTTCGGCCTTGCGCTGCTCGGCGCGCTTGTCGGAATTCTCGACGCCGACGGTTGCCGCCATCAGGTCGCGTTGATTGTCGGCGTGCGCCTTCGTCCTTTCCAGTTGAATGCGCTTGTCTTCGGCCTCGCGCTGCGCATTGAACATGCTCTGCTTCTGCTCGGCGAGGATCTTTTCGGTCTGCGTCTTCATCAACTCTTCGGGCAGGCGTATGTGGCAGATCAAGACGTTGACTACGTCGACGTGGTACTTCAACAGGTGTGCGCGCACGCGTGCTTCGGCGCGCTCCTGCTCTTCGTGGCGGTTTTGCAGGTAGGCCATCGCCGAAGATTCTGACGCCTGGTTGCGGAAGATCGAATCGATCAGCGGGTGCATGACGTTTTGAATCAGCTTCTCAATCGAGCCGATCTTGGCGACCATGAACGGCGCGTCTTCCGGCTTGACGCGAAAGACGACGCGCACTTCAAGCTGCATCGTGAAGCCGTCTTTCGAGATCACCTCGAACGGGTTGAAGGTGTTGGTCATTTCCCCTGCAGTCCACTCAACCGTCTGGTTAGTGGTGGGGATCACAATCGGTGTCACCGCCAGCGTATTGACGTAGTAGCGGCCCGGCCCGACGACCGATTCCTGTATGCCGCGATAGCCGTCCGGCACGACGTAAGCTTCGTGCGCGCCCTGATCGAGCCGGCGATCTGCCGGGTCGACCGCCGTCAACTCCTGCTTGATTTCTGCCACGGTGCGGTCTTCATCGTCGAGCTTGTCGAGCCGCGCCGCCGCCTGATTGATATGCTCCTGCTCTTCGCGTTCGAGCCGTTCGCGAATCTTCGCGGCCATGGCGCGGCGCACGTCTTCGCCGGGGTCTTTGCCGACGTTCGAGACGATGACGGCGACCTCGCCGGGCTTCACTTCCTTGGCCGTTTCAGGGATCACCTTGAACAGCATCGGGTTGATGTAGTAGGTGCCGGGCAGCAGTATGTCCTTCTGCGGGCCGCGCTGGCCGCCGGCGCTGATGAATTCGTTGGCGTCCTGAAAATTGTCGTGGCCTTCGACCGGCGCGGCGACATAATCGCGCGGGTTGAGCGGCGCACCGTCGAGCGCTTCGACCAGGCCGATCTGGTTTTCGCTGATCACCGTCGCGTCGTAGAGGCGTATGAAGAACAATCCTAGCTTGCGCTCCTGTCCGCCTTCGATTGGAATCGAATCGGTGAGAATGCGATAGGTGCCGGGCGTGAGGATTTCGACCTGCGGGCCTTTGTGACCGCCGGAAGCGATGAACTGTTCGGCATCCTGAAAATTGCGATGGCCCTTGATGGCTTTGCCGAGCAGACGGCCCGGATCGAGCGGCGCTCCGTCGGCGTTCGTCACGAGGCCGATTTTGCCTTGCGGAATGACGGTCGCTTTGGCAACCGAGACGCGGAACAGATAAGGGTGAATCGGCCACAGGCCCGGCGGCAGCGTGCGCAGTTGAATGCCTTTGACGCCGCCTTGCTTGATGAAGACAATCGGGTCCTGGAAGTTATTGTGTGCGTTCTGCGCGCGGTCGGGCGCGAAGATGCGGCCCGGCGGATTCGGCTCGCCGTCGACGGCTTCGATGATGCCCATCTCGTCGGAACCGATTTCGATGAGCGGCACTTTGCGCACGACTTTCTCAAACGGCCACTTGATCAGGTGCAGGCCCGGTTTAAGCACATCGGCTTGAATGCCGACTTCGCCTTCGGTCGCGACGACGCGACCGGGCGGCATCCGCTTGCCGAAGTAGCGGCGCTCCTTGATGGCGATCTCGCGCGCCCCGACGTTGACGAAGATGCGCCGCAGGATGACCAACACGACGATGAATACGAAGAACCCGACAACGATGAGAGGCAACATGCCTGGATCTAGTTTCATGGTGAACCTCGCTGGCTGGCAAAATGGTTGTGTAGCTCCAGCTACTTTGCAGAGGCCGCTGCTGCCAGTTCGCGGCGCACCTCTGCGAGTCTTTGTTTCAATGCGAAGCCGTCGCCGCCGCGCTGCGCGTTGGCGGCCAGCACCCAGAGCTGGCTCTCAAGCAGGGCGAGCAGTTCGTCTGTTGAAAAGTTACTGAGCCGGCCATTCTTGAATGCCGCGACGGTTAGATCAACCGCCCGGCGATAGGCGTTGGCATCATCCGCCAGCGCCGTGACGTGCAGCATCTCAACCGTCGAGCGACGATCCGGCGCGGCTTGCCACGCCGCGATGACCCGCTCGGCCAATCTGACGTTGCCGCGCAGATCGTCGCTTTTGGCGATGTGACGGACGAGCGCCGCGGTGTTGCCCTGACGCTCGCAGGCATCAATCAACCTATCCAAAATGTCATGGTAAAGCGGCGCATCGTTGCGCGCCTGTGTGAGCGTCGTCAAATCGCCTTGCCGAGCGCGCTCGATCAACGATGCGGCGTCCATCGTCGAGGAATTCGCGCCCCTATCCGCTTCGTCCATTTCGTTAGCAAACAGCGTCACCGGTTCGCGCGGCAATTCAGCGCGCGCCTGCCGATCAGGCAGTGTACGGGTTTGATGATAGACCGTAAAGATCAGCGCCGCCGCTCCTGCGAAAGCAATCACAATGATGATCAGAATGAAAAACATGGTGTTTGCACTCTGAGCAGCGCCGGCGCGGGAGCAGGCATTGCGAATGGGTGCCGGGGCGCTCTAAGTGTGAGCGTGCAGGACGCGACGGTCAAGCCTATTCTGACAAACAGCAGGGACTAGGGGCTAGGGATCAGGGGCTAGGGACTGGCACTCAGATTCTTTTCTCTAGTCCCTAGCCCCTAGCCCCTAGCCCCTATTCTTCAGAAGCGCAGCTTCAAGCCGAGTTGCGCCTGGCGCGGGTCGCCGAAGCCTGAGCGCACCGTGCCGTCAAAGTTGAACAACAGCGGACGCGGCACTGAGAATAGGTTCGTGTTGTTGAACAGGTTGAAGACTTCGATAATCGGCTCAAGCTGGGCGCGCTCGCCGAGCTTGAAGATGCGGCTGACGCGAAAATCGAATGAGTAAAACTGATTGTGCTTGCGAATCGTGTTGCGGCCGATGTCACGGCCATCGACGAACGGGCGATCCAGGACGTTGCCGTCGAGGTTGGCATCATTCGGCAGCAACACGGAATCCGGCTGCGCCGAACGCGCCTGGAAGATCGTCGTCAGGATGAAGTGATAGGGCAGATCAAAGACCCCAAAGGCATTGAAGCGATGCCGCTGGTCACGATCTGAAAAGCCGTACTCAGGCTTGAAGTCTGTGACGTCTGCGTAGCGAAAGGTGAACGGGTCGCGCTCGTTGTCGTCATTGGAATAGTCCCAGCTCAACACGTAATTCACCTGAAACTGGAAGCGATTGCTGAAGCGCTTGTTGGCCGAAAAGACGAAGCCGCGATACAGCGAACGCCCTGAAGAGTCTGTGTCCTTGAGCGCGCCGACGCCCGAACCGTCCGCTTTGGCAAACGGCTGCGGGCCGTCAAACAGCTTGCGCCCGTCGGCTGCGACGTGGCCGATGAAGGCCGGGAGGTTGCGATTGATGAAGGTCGTCAAATGCACCGAGTTGGCATAGTTGAAGCCGAAGGTCAGGGTCAGGTCTTTGGCGACTTCGCGTTCGATTGAAGCGCCCCATTGCAGCGTCCGTGGATTACGGAAGTTTTTATCAAACACCGTGACATCGGGGTTGAACGGCGAGAAGAACGCCGTGTCCTCAAAGATGCCTAGATTGGCCGGCGGCGTTGGCAGGAAAGGCAGACCGCAACAGGTGAAGATGTTGCCGGCAATCGAGCCGTCCGTATTGCGCGCGCCAGCCAACACCAGTCCCGGTATGCGCGCATAGAAGATGCCGAAGTTGGCGCGAATCACCGTCTTGGCGTCGCCTTTCGGATCCCAAGAGATGCCGAGTCGCGGCTGCCAGCCTTTCTTCTCCGACGGAATCGAGCCATCTGAAGGGAAGCCCGGCGTGCCGACGAACTGGCCATAGCGCCGCTGGTCGAGCGGCAGAATCGGCTGCTCTTGAAGCTGCGCGTAATAGCGCAGACCGTAGCTGATCGATAGATTCGGGCGCGGCTGCCACTTGTCCTGCACGTAGAATTCCGGCTCGATCTGCGTGAATGCCTGCGTGCCGGCTTCTTCGACGGTGCGCCCGCCG
Source organism: Blastocatellia bacterium (assembly GCA_039648975.1). Classification (GTDB taxonomy): domain Bacteria; phylum Acidobacteriota; class Blastocatellia; order UBA7656; family UBA7656; genus DATENM01. The sequence continues at coordinate 14,064 of JBBWZK010000157.1, read as the reverse complement.
AGCGGCGCGAATTGTAAATAAAGCAACAAACCACCGGAGTCCACCGGATTGTTCAGATAATCCTGAAACGCCTGCACCGAGCCGAAGATGTAGCGCCCGCGACCGAAACCGATGAAGGTCTGGCTGGTGTGCGTGCGATTGAAGTCGAAGCCGAACTTGAACGAATGCGCGCCGTGCAGGATCGAGAAGTTGTCGGTGAATTGAATGCGCGTGTCGGTTTCGGGCACAGGCAGAAAGAACGGGCGACCGAAGCGAAAGGCCGTCGCTTCGCCGGTCACCGGGTCATTGCCGGCGATGGCGACGTCTGGAAGGTCCGGCCCGTCGTAAAAGCGCGGGCGATTTTCGCGCGCATACTGGAAGCGAAATTCATTCAGCAAGGTTGCCGTAAAGGTCGTCACGAACTGGGTGATGAAGGCATTCGAGTCATCGGTTTCGCGCCCGTTGGCGCTCGTGCCCCAGGTCGGCACGTCGAAGGTGCCGTTGTTCTGCTCGGCGCGGCTGTAGTTGTGGCGCACCGTCAGCAGGTTTTTGGAATTGATGTTCCAATCGATTTTGCCGAGCAGCGCATTGGCATCGTTGGTGCGCTCGATGGTGCCCTGCTCGCCGGGATCGTTGAAGCGTGTCGCAAAGATATTGATCAAGGTCGGATCAATGCGATTCGGTTTTTTGCTGTTGCCGGCGTTCTGATCGTAGGCGACGAAGAAAAACGCCTTGTCGCGTTTGATAGGGCCGCCGAAGCTGCCGCCGAACTGGTACTGGCGGAAGTCGTCTGTCGGCAACTGGGCTTTGACGGCATCGGGGTTTTGCGCGGTCAATTTTTCAGCGCGATAAAACAGAAAGCCCGATCCATGAAATTCGTTGGTGCCCGACTTGGTGACGACGTTGATGAAGCCGCCCGACGAACGGCCAAACTCCGCCGAGCCGCCGTCTGTGACGACCTGAAATTCTTTGACGGCTTCAAGCGAGATGGTGAACTGCGGGCGCTGGCCGCCGCGCTGCTCGCCGAAGAACGGATTGTTGGCGTCCGAGCCGTCAACTGAAATGTTATTTTGGATACCTTTCTGGCCGTTGATGGTGATCTCTGCGCCGTCCGGGCCCTGGACGATTGAAACGGTCGGCGCGAGCTTGATGAAGCCGACGAAGTCGCGCCCGTTGATGGGCAGGTTTTCGACCGAGCGCTTATCGACGAGCGTCGATTGCTCGGCGCGCGTGGTTTCGACGATGGGCGCGTCGCTGGTGACGGTGACCGATTCGCTGGCGCCCGCCGGTTGCAGCGTCAGGCTGAAATTGAGCGTCTGGCCGACGGTGACTTCGATGGTATCGCGGATGAGTTTGGCGAAGCCCTGTTTCTGCGCTTCGAGGCTGTAGGTGCCGCTCGGCAACAGCACGGCGCGGAAGCGCCCGTTGTCATCTGTGATTGCCGTGCGCTCAAAGCCTGTGTCTTTGTTCTTGACGGTGACGGTTGCGCCGATCACCACGGCGTTGCTTTGATCGTAGACGATGCCTTCAATGACGCCGGTGGTCGCTTGCGATTGCGCGCTTACGGCTGCCGGGAAGAGCAGCGCGAGCAGCGCGAGGGCCAAAGGAAATGGGTTGTGGCGAATCTTACTGAAAGCGTGTTTGGTTCTCATGAAACTCTCCTTGTGGTGACCTGTGAAAAGGGTTGTGAGCGGCACACGACTCTCCAATACTCTTCATCCCGATACCCCGCTTGCGTGTTCGTGTTGAATTCTAAAAGAGCGCTGATCAAAACCCGATTGCCTGAGTGGCCACACGCGGTTATATGTCAGCTTGCGGAAAAATTCAAGGGAGAGTGACAAGTGACAAGATGGCCTGCGCATATAGAAACGTGCCAGGATTCTGCGTGACAACGTCTTGTCACTTGTCACTTGTCACTCTCCTGCGTGTAAAATGTTTGCCTTTCAAGCTCACAGGTGGCAAGCGAAACGACATGGGGAAAACCAAACGGCGCGCCGCACGGCCCGGCGTCTTGATGCTGATCGGCGGCGCGGAAGACAAATTCGAGACGAAGTACCTGTTGAAAGTTTTTTTTGACGCCAGCGGCGGGCGGCGCTCGCGCATCTGCATTCTGCCGAGCGCCTCTGAGTTTGAAGACAGCGGCGCGATCTATCATCAAGTCTTCACGGGATTCAGCGCGCGTTATGTGCAGATCCTGCCGCTGTTCAATCGCGCCGACGCAGACCTCCCCGACGTGGCCAAAGAATTATCCAAGGCCACAGGTATCTTCATGACCGGCGGCGATCAAAATAAGATCGTCGGTATTCTGCACGGCACGGCGGCGCTCAGAGCCATTCAAACGGCTTACGCGAATGGCGCGACGGTCGGCGGCACGAGCGCCGGCGCGTCGGCCATGAGCGATCCGATGATCAGCGGCGGACTGATCGGCAGCCTGGCGCGCTCTGGGATGGTCAAGTTGCAGGAAGGGCTGGGACTGACGACGACGCTCTTGGTCGATCAGCACTTTCATCAGCGCAACCGGCTGGGCCGCCTGCTCACTGCCGTGATGTCTTATCCGAATATGCTCGGCGTCGGTGTCGATGAAGACACGGCGGCGATGGTAACCGACGACGGCAAGCTTTCGGTCATGGGTCGCGGCACGGTGACGATTGTTGATCCGCGCGAGATGCAGTCAGTGAATCTTGCCACCGCGCCCGACAAATCGCCCATCGCGTTTTCGCGCATGATGCTGCACACGCTCGTGCATGGCGGCAGGTTCGATCTCAACAAGCGCACAATGATTGCGGAAGAATCATTGTAGGGGCGATCCTTTGTGGTCGCCCCAGCATACAATGTACAAAATTCCAGGAAACGACAGACTTCCAGTCTGGGGCAACCACAGAGGGTCGCCCCTACATGATCAATAGAGTTCCGCTCATATTGGAGGGATGAATTCATGAAAGTTTTAGAGACGCAGATCTATCAAGGCCCGAATGTCTTCAGTCTCAGCCCGGTCATTCGCATGAAGATTGACCTCGAAGACCTTGAAGAAAAGCCGTCGAACCTGATTGACGGCTTCACCGACCGGCTGGTCGAGATGATGCCGAGTCTCGACACGCATCGCTGCTCGGAAGGCGTGCCGGGCGGCTTCATCATACGTTTGCGCGAAGGCACATGGGCCGGCCACATCATCGAGCACATCGCCCTGGAATTGCAGTGCCTGGTCGGCACCGAAGTCGGTTATGGCAAGACCCGCTCCGCCGACCGCGAAGGCGTTTACAATGTCGTCTTCGCTTACATCGAAGAGAAGGTCGGCGTTGAAGCAGGCCGCGCCGCCGTGCGCATCGTCGAGCATCTGGTTTACGACGCGGCGCTCGATTACCAGAAAGAACTCGCGGCGCTGTCGCGCATTCTCGACGACGTAGCTTACGGGCCGAGCACGCAGAGCATCATCGATAAAGCCAGCGAGCGCGACATTCCTTACATTCGCCTGAACGACCGCAATCTCGTGCAACTCGGTCACGGCAAATACCAACGGCGCATCGAAGCAACCGTCACTTCGTTTACCAGCCTGATCGCCACAGACATCGCCTGCGACAAAGAACTGACCAAGCGCATGCTCGACGAAGCCGGCGTTCCTGTGCCGCGTGGCCGCGTCGTCGATTCCATCGAAGACGCCATTGCCGCCGCCGAATCAATCGGCTATCCCATCGTGCTCAAACCGCTCAACGCCAATCACGGCAAAGGCGTGGCCATCAACTTGAACTCGCCTGCCGAGGTCGCGCGCGCTTTTGAACGCGCCCAGGATTATTCGGATGACGTGATCATCGAGCGTTTCGTCGCGGGCCGCGACCATCGCGTGCTGGTCGTTAATGGCGAAGTCGTCGCCGTCGCCGAGCGCGTCCCTGCACAGGTCACAGGCGATGGCACACGCACGCTGCAAGAGTTGATTGACCTTGAAAACAAGAACCCGATGCGCGGCGAAGGCCACGAAAAGGCGCTGACGAAAATCTTCATCAACGAAGAATCATTGCGGCTGATCGCTGAACAGTAACTGACGCTCGACACGGTTCCGGCTGAAGGCCGGCAGGTCTGGTTGAAGTACACGGCCAACATCTCGACAGGCGGCACGGCGGTTGATCGCACAGATGATATTCATTACGAGAACATCGAAATTGCCCGTCGCGCCGCGCGCATCATCGGGCTGGATGTTGCGGGCGTCGATATGCTGACGACAGACATCGCGCGACCGCTCGAAGAGACCGGCGGGGCGATCTGCGAAATCAACGCCGCGCCGGGCTTTCGCATGCACGTTCATCCAACCGTAGGCCGACCGCGCGATGTCGCAGGCCGTGTGCTCGACATGCTCTTTCCACCGGGGACGCCCTCGCGCATCCCCATCATTGCCATCACCGGCACGAACGGCAAGACGACGACATCGAGGATGCTGGCGCACATTTTGAAGATGGCCGGCAGAAAAGTAGGCTTGACGACAACGGATGGCTTGTACATCGATGGCAAGCGCATACTCGAAGGCGATCTCACAGGCCCCTGGTCTGCGCGCATGGTGCTGCGCGACCCGACGGTCGACTTCGCCGTCTTGGAAACGGCGCGCGGCGGCATACTGCGCGCCGGCGTCGGATTTGATTATTGCGACATCGGCGTGATTACCAATGTCTCGGAAGATCATCTAGGCATGCGCGGCATCGACACGCTCGAAGACATGGCGTATGTCAAATCGGTGGTCGTCGAAACCGTGCGGCGCACCGGCTATGCGATTTTGAACGCCGAAGATCCGCACCTTTTGCCGCTCGCCGAAAAGACCAGAGGCACGCTATGCTGGTTCTCGCTCGACCCTGAAAACGAAGTCTTTCGCCGGCACGTCGAAGCGGGCGGCACCGGCGTGACCTTGCGCGATCACGGCATTGTCATCAAGCGCGGCACGGCGGATCTGTACATGCTCAACCTGAATTCGATACCGGCAACCTTCAATGGGCGGGCGATGTTCAACGTCGCCAATGCGATGGTTGCTGTCCTGTGCGCGCACCTGTCGGGCGCCAGCCTCGAAGACATTCGCACAGGCTTGAAGACCTTCGAGACAGGCTTTTATCTTTCGCCTGGACGCTTGAACCTTGAGCAGATCGGCGATTTTCATGTGCTTATGGATTACGCACACAACACGGCGGCCTATCGCAACGTTGCGGCGTTTGTGAAGCTGCTGCATGTTGACCGTCGCGTCGGCGTCGTGGCCGCGCCCGGCGACCGCCGCGACATCGACATACTGGCGATGGGCGAGATTGCCGGCACGGCGTTTGATCGTTTGATTATCAAAGAAGACGACGACCGGCGCGGGCGCGAAATCGGCGCATCGGCGATCCTGATGAAGCAAGGTGCGATGCAGGCCGGCATGCTCGAAGAAAAAATCGACATCGTCCCCGACGAGATCGAAGCCGTCGAGCACGGCTTGCGTCAGGCGATCAAAGGCGATGTTGTGGTCATCACCGCCGACAACATCAAGCGCACTTACGAGCAGATCATTCGCTTCCGCGACCAACGCGCGATTCGCGTAGAACTGTAGAACGGCGTTCGCCTGTCATCGCTAATCATCAGATGCAAACCGGCTGGTCTCTGAAACGCCGGTGCGAAGGTTTGAGGCTGTTTGCAAAGTCCCGTAGAGACGCAATGTTTATAGTCAACGATGCGATTGATTCTTCAAGCTCCGTGAGGAGCGCAATGTCAACATTGCGTCCCTACGGGACTGGCATTTCTCTTTACACCTTTTACTATTGCGCTCCTAGCGGAGCTTCTTTTTTCTGACTCTAACTGTTCAAGCAGTTTCTTTGGTTTCCTCAGATCATCATCGTTTTCTTACTGCATTCTTGATACGGGGTTGGTCAGCGCCCCGCATCGCTTTCCGAGAAATCGGCATCTAAGCCTGCCTGAAAGACGATGCGTGACAGGGCCCGTGCCTCCCACGTTGAGGGTTGAGTATCTGTGCTGCTTGCAAAGAAGGGATAAAGCAATGGCTCAAGATCAAAATATGAGCGCCAAATTTCGTGCGGCGCTGAAAAGCGAATTGCCTCTCTGGATTGAGGAAGGCTTCCTCTCGGCAGACCACGCGAAGCGGCTTTCCGAAACATATCAACTCGAACAGCTCACCGCCGAATCGTCGCGCTTGCTTTCGGCAGTCATTTTCACGATAGGCGGCCTGTTGCTTGGCGGCGGCGTGATTGCCTTCGTCGCCGCCAACTGGGATAGCCTGGCAACGCCACTGAAGTTAGTTCTGCTCTTCGCGACGCTCTTGGGGTTTCACTTGACGGGCTACTGGCTCTGGCACATTCGCGGCTGGACGCGACTGGGTCACGCGCTGATTTTTGCCGGCTGCCTGACCTTCGGCGCGAACATCGGTCTGATCGCGCAAATCTTCAACATTCGCGGCGACTGGTACGGCATGTTCGGCGCGTGGGCGCTCGGCTCGCTGGCGATGGCCTGGGCGATGCGCAGTTGGCTGGCGGGCTTGCTCGTCATCTTCACCTCACTTCTCTGGTTCGTCGGCTTTCAAGGGGATGGTCACGAGTTAAGCGCTTCAGCTTACCCTGTGGCGCTGGCCGCTGCCTTGATTCCGCTCGCCTGTTTAATTCGTTCGCGCCTGCTTTATGCCGGCACGTTGCTTGGCGTGATCGTTTCGGCGGGCGTCTTAGCGGGCGGCGATGACGGCGGCAGAGCATGGCTGCTGGCGATCACTGCGGGCGGCGTCTTCGCCTGGGCCGTGAGCGAGTTGCACAGAGTCACCGGCTGGCACAGAGAGTTTGCCAACCTCACCGCCGGATTGGGACTCAGCACCCTGGCGGTGGCAGCGTACCTCGGATCGTTTCAATGGTTATGGGAGACAGCGAGAACGCCAAAGTCTTTTCCGTTCTTCTCAAGCTTGCTTCTCGGTCTATGCATCGCTGCATTGTTATGGCTCTGGCAAGCGATGACGCAAGCGCGGCGCTGGCTTTTGATGTTTGTATCTGCCGTTACCGTGTTGCTCTGCGGCAGTTTGTTGCTGGCAAACTGGCGTGGCGTGGCGGGCGCAAACTTGTTCATCGTCGCCGCTAATCTCGCGGCTTTGAGTCTTGCCGCCGCATTGATCGGCATCAGTCTCGCTGAAGAACGCCGCGCCGTCTTCTGGCTAGGCTCGCTGTACGTAGTGCTGCTGATTCTCTCGCGGTTCCTGGAGTATGAAACGTCGCTGCTGTTGAAATCAGCCGCTTTCCTTGCCTGCGGTATAGCGGTGATCATTGCCGGCATCCAGTATGAAAAGTATCTGCGCCGCAAATCGCTGCCTGCGGACGGCGACGAGAGAAAGGAGTTGGCTTATGAGTAAACGCACGACTTTGATAGCCTTCATCTTAGCGGTGGCGGTTCAAGTCATGATGCTTGTCGCCGTGCCGGCTCGGCGAGCGCTGACGCTGGCCAACGGCAAGCGCGTCGTTTTAAGAGTGCAGCCGGTTGACCCTTACAGCATCTTGAGCGGCTACTACGTGACACTGGGTTATGAAATCAGTCGCCGCGAGGTCTTTGCGAACGGCAGTGATTTTGCGGACGAAGGCAGTTGCTATGCGGTGTTGGAAAGAGGCGCAGATGGCATCTGGAAGCCGATCTCGCTTGAGCGCGAATTGCCAAAAGCGCTGCCCGATAATCGGATTGCGCTGGCAGGCCGCATGCGATATGGACGAATCGAATATGGCATTGAAGATTTTTATATTCCCGAAAGCAGACGCCGCGCAGTGGCGGACGATTTGAGAAATCATCCCGACAAAGCGCGCGTCGAAATCAAAGTCGACGGCAGCGGCAATGTCGCGTTAGAACGACTCCGAATCGAAGATAGAATCTACGAGTAAAAACGAACGGCCTGTTTGCGGTTACGGCGAGCAGGCCATCTGCTGCCGCAGCCGGCGCTCAATCCCCACAGGCGTGTGAGACAAAACTTGATGCGTTCTTGTTTCCTGCTGGTATACTTCTTTTGCGAAACTGGTGAAGCAAACGATAGGTGATCCATCATGGCGCAGATGCCCGAGCAAATAAAGGTTGACCGCAAATTGTGGTCAAAGTTTTCTGCGGAAGCCAAGAAGTCACGAAAAGACCCGGCACGGCTGCTTTCGGAAGTGCTGCGCGAATACCTCGACCGAAAAGAGCGACAGCGGCTCCTTGACGAATCCATTCGCCAGGCGAAACGCAGCGGTCTTACTGAAGACGATGATATTGAAGGCATGATAAAGGCTCTAAGGAAGAAGCGCCTTGCCAAAACGTAAGCGGCGGATTCGCGTGGTGCTCGACACCAATGTGCTGATCCGCCATTTCATCCTCCACACACGAGGCAGAAAGCATGGCTTCAATCGCCGCGTCTTCGAGCTATGGTTCATCAAAAGCCAGATTCAGCTTGTCGTCGGTTCAGAGATCATCGAAGAGTACATTGCCGCGCTGGAGTTTGTGCTGGGATTTACTGACGATGTATTAAAAAAATGGCAAGGCCGGTTCTCTTCGCATAATGCAGATGCAGTTTCTCCCGGCAGGCGATACGCCTTCAGCCGTGATCCTAAAGACAATATATTTCTCACCATCGCCGCAGTCGGCAGAGCCGATTTCCTCATCACCAACGACCGCGACCTGCTCGACATCAGCGCAGAGGACAAACGCAAGCTCAAATTCCAGATCGTCACGCCCTCTCAGTTCCTCAAACAATGGGATGCGCTTCAGTGAACACAGCGTCGAATACCAGCCCGACTGAATTACTCAACTGGAAATCAACGTGGCGTGTAACCTTTCGGCTTCGTCAAACGTGCTGTCATTGAAAGGCAGATCATCGTTTGAAAGGAGAGCAAAAGGTGCAAGCGAATCAACCATACGATGCAATTATCATCGGCGGCGGCGTTGCCGGGCTGACCGCCGCAACGTTCATTGCGCGGCAGGGCAAGCGCGTCAGATTGTTTGAACAGGCGCAGGCGCTCGGAGGCCGTGCGCGCACGAAGACGCAGGACGGCTTTCATTTCAACATCGGCCCGCACGCGCTCTATCGCGGCGGGCGCGGCATCGAGATTTTGCGCGAGCTTGGCGTTACGCCCAGTGGCCAGGCGCCTGCGGTCTCCGGCGCGTTTGCCATCAAAGACCATACTAAGCACACGTTTCCTTCGGGCATCACCTCACTGCTGACGACGAGCCTTTTTGGACTTTCGGCAAAGCTCGAAGCCATGCGCTGGCTGGCGTCACTGGCCAAGCTCGATACGGAAGCCGTGATGTGCGTGAGCCTCCGCGAATGGCTCGACCGTCATATCACGCACCGCGAAGTGCAGGACTTTTTGCTCGCCGCCATGCGCATTGCGACCTACACCAACGCGCCCGACCTGATGAGCGCCGGCGCAGCCATGCGGCAACTGCAACTGGCTTTCTCCAAAGGCGTGCTCTATCTCGATGGCGGCTGGCAAACGATTGTTGACGGCTTGCTCGACGCTGCCTTGCAAGCCGGCGTCGAGATCGAAACCGGCGCGAAAGTCGAACGGATCGAACGTCAGGCCAGCGGCGCAGTCGGCGGTCTCCGCACGGCAGACGGCCAGGTGGTCTATGCTACAAACATAATCATCGCCGCAAGCCCGGCAGTTGCCGCAGGTCTGGTCGAGCGCAGCGAACAGACTTCGCTTGCGCGATGGGCGGCTGAATCAATCCCTGTGCGAGCGGCGTGTCTCGACCTCGCGCTCGCTCGCTTGCCGAAGCCGAAGGCGCTTTATGCATTCGGCATTGATCGCCCGCTCTATCTTTCAGTGCATTCGGCATCCGCGCGGCTTGCGCCAGAGGGAGGCGCGCTGATACACATTGCTAAATATCTTGCGCCTGATAGCCATGAATCGCCGGAGCAAGTCGAGGGCGAATTGGAAAACCTGCTCGACCTCGTGCAAACCGGCTGGCGCCAGGGCGTAGCGCATCGCCGCTTTCTGCCTGCGATGACGGTGATGAACGCGCTGGCGAAGGCGGCGCAAGGCGGCACAGAGGGGCGGCCCGGCCCACAGGTTGAGGATGTGCCCGGCCTCTACGTGGTTGGCGATTGGGTCGGCACACAAGGCTTGCTGGTTGACGCGAGCCTGGCGAGCGCGCGCCGCGCCGCAGAGATGATTGCCAGCGCGCGAACTTTTCAGATGCGCGCGGTCGTTTAAGACCATGTTTGCCTCAGAGTGCTCTGAGAGCAACTCGATCCTTTAACTTTTCAGGAGAGATTATGATCGTCACCAACACGCAAACAGGTACGAACGTTTCTGAGATTGCCGAACAGATCTATCGCATCAACACGCCGGTTTCGGGCGACACGATTCCCGGCGGGTTTTCGTTCAATCAATATCTCATCGTTGACGACGAGCCGCTGCTTTATCACACAGGCATGCGCAAGCTCTTTCCGCTGGTGCGCGAAGCGGTGGCGCACATTCTGCCGGTCGAACGGCTACGCCACATCGCATTTTCGCATGTCGAAGCCGACGAATGCGGCGCGCTCAATCAGTGGCTGGCTGCCGCGCCGCAGGCCTTGCCTGTGTGCAGCCGCATCGCCGCGCTGACTTCTATCGAAGACATGGCCGACCGCGCGCCGCGCGCCATGAGTAATGGCGAAACCTTGACGCTCGGCACCCATGTCGTTGAGTGGTTCGACACGCCGCACCTGCCGCATGGATGGGAATGCGGGCTGCTGATGGAACAACGCACGCGCACGCTGTTGTGCGGCGATCTATTCACGCAGCCGGGCGCAGACAACCCTGCGCTCACAGAGTCTGACATACTGGAGCCGAGCGAAGCGATGCGCCGTGGCATGGATTACTTTGCGCATGCCCGCAATACGCGTGCGATGCTTGAACGGCTGGCGGCGACCGAGCCACAGACGCTTGCCTGCATGCACGGCAGCGCCTGGCGCGGCAACGGCGCAGAGTTGCTGCGCGCCCTGGCTGATCGTCTGGATAAACAGTGATGCGAACGCGCCATCGGGAAATAGTCATCCATGACCGCTTATGCTGAAACGCTCGAAAGCGACCGCCGTCTGCTCTGGGGCTTATGTTACAGAATGACCGGCAACGCCGCCGATGCCGATGATCTGGTGCAGGAAACCTTCGTGCGCGCCATCGAACATCCGCCGCCACGCACCAACGAGCCGTTGCGTCCCTGGCTGGTGCGTGTGGCGATGAACCTGAGCCGCGATCTGCTGCGCCGCCGGCGGCGGCGCGATTACACGGGGCCGTGGCTGCCGTCGCCTGTAGCGACTGACGAAGAGAGCCTGCCGTCGTTCGAGCCCGCTGCGCCGGCGGCGGATTCACCGGCGGCGCGTTACGATCTGCTGGAGAGCATCTCATTCGCCTTCCTACTGGCGCTCGAAGCGCTGACGCCCCAACAGCGCGCCGTGCTATTGCTGCGCGATGTCTTCGATTATTCGACCGCTGAAACGGCGCGGGCGCTCGACCTGACGGAAGCCAGCGTCAAGGTCACTTTGCTCAGAGCGCGCAAACGCATGAAGGATTATGATCAACAGCGCGCCGATCTCAGCCCCGCCAAACGCGAGGCGACCCGTCGCGCCCTCGAACAGTTCCTGCTCTACCTGAATGCGCGCGACACGGAAGGGCTTGAACGCCTGTTGGCCGCAGATGTCGTCAGCCTCTCGGATGGCGGCGGCGAAGTGCAGGCGGCGCTACGGCCCATTCGCGGGCGCGATAAACTCTTGCGCCTGATTGCCGCGCTCAACGCGAAGTTTCGCGGTCAACCGCGCGTCGAGTGGCGCGAGTTGAACGGCCTGCCGGCCCTTCTGTTTGAAGAGGTGGAGACGACGGCGACCCGCGCCACGCGCTACACGGTGCATATTGAAGTAGACGACGCCGGTCTTATATGCCGCCTGGATTCCGTCCTTGCGCCGAGCAAGCTGAACGCCGTTTAATTAAATGATGAGTGATGAATGATGAATGATGAATGAGGGGAGTAAACGGACGTAGGATTGTCTATAGATAATCCGGCGCAACGCGCCGACGCTTCCTTTCCTCCTCAGTTCATCATTCATCAATCATCATTCATCATTTCCTCTTGCGGGGGTGAAGGCGATGAAGAAAGTGTCGTGGGGCGTGCTCGGCGTTGCCAAGATTGCAACGCAGAAAGTGATTCCAGCCATGCAGCGCGGCGAGTGGTCAGAGGTTCAGGCCATCGCTTCGAGAGATTTGCAGAGAGCCGAAGCGGCGGCGCGCGCGTTAGGCATTGCCAGAGCTTACGGCTCTTACGAAGAACTGCTCGCTGATACGGAGATCGAAGCGGTTTACATTCCGCTGCCCAATCATCTGCACACGCCGATGGCGATTCGGGCCGCCGAAGCCGGCAAGCACGTGCTTTGCGAAAAGCCCATCGCTTTATCCGCAGACGAAGCGCGCGGGCTTATCGCCGTGCGCGACCGAACAGGCCGGCGCATCGAAGAAGCCTTCATGGTGCGCACGCATCCACAATGGCTCGCCACGCTCGGCCTCGTCAAGGCGGGCCGCATCGGCGACCTGCGCGCCATGACCGGCGAATTCAGCTACTTCAATCGCGACCCGCAGAACATACGCAACTTGCCTGCGTATGGCGGCGGCGCGCTGATGGACATTGGCTGCTACCTGGTGACCATGTCGCGTTATGTGTTTCAAGACGAGCCGCGCCGCGTCGTCGCGTTGATCGAGCGCGACCCGCAGATGCAGGTTGACCGGCTGACATCAGGCATAATGGATTTCGCTGCTGGGCAATCCAGCTTGGTTTGCAGCACGCAGATGTTCGCCTATCAGCGTGTGCAAATCTTCGGCACGCGCGGGCGCATCGCTATAGAGATTCCCTTCAACGCGCCGAACGACCGCCCTTGCCGCATCTTTGTTGATGACGGCTCAAGTCTATTCGGCGATGGTATTGAAGCCATCGAGTTCCCTATCGTCGATCAATACACGATTCAGGGCGATCTGTTTTCGCGGGCGATTCGTGAAGGCACGCCGTCGCGCTTTCCGCTCGAAGATGCCGTCAACAATATGGCCGTCATCGACGCCTTGTTTCGCTCGGCTGAATCTCATCAATGGCAGACACCTTGAATCATTTTCAATGTGTGAGAATCGTTCGACTGGTCGCGCGCATTAGCCGCTTTCATCCCTGAGGCGCGCTCATCACAACAGGCACGGGGCTTGCAGACCTCAAAGACGAAGTTTTTAGTCAGGAGGTTTGATGATGAAAGTCGTAAGAAAAAGCGCTATGATGGCCGCCTTGCTGATTGCCACGGCGGCGGCGACATGGACGCAGGTGCCAACGCGCACGCAAATTTACTTTGACATCAACGTTCCGTATGCCATGGAGATGGGCGGTTACAATCTGCCGCCGGGTCATTACATTCTGCGGCAGGATAGCCAGAATCCCAACCTGTTTCGCCTCTACCAGCACGATCTGGCGCGCGAACCGCTGGCGGTGATCTACACTGTGCGGGGCCGTTACTGGACGGTGCATAGCCAGGGCACGCGCCTCGCCCTGGACGTTGACGAATCGAGCAGCGAAAGCCTGCCGGTCGTGCGGGCCTTCAAGGTGCCATTTGACGATCCCTGGGAAGTGGTCAGCGTCAAGGTAAAGAAGGACTCGATGATGACGCGGGTGAGGTAAAACACTTCTGCACAGAAAGTATGGAGTGAAGCGGTGCTCACCGCTTCACTCTCATTCCCGACGGTCGGCTGGCTGGAAGACGTTTGGTAGCCTGAAAGGCAAAACTCTTCCGTCGCATTTCAACGGCAGGTCTCCAGGTTTGGCCTTATGGGCATTCTATCTTTCCAGGTTCGTGAGATCAGGAAACTCGAGCGCTATGCAGATCCGCTTACCCATAAGGCACCGCAACTCTACAGGGCCTGTTCACAAGCCCCTCCCGGCGCGGCGGGTTTCAGAGGGAGTCGGCGTAGAGGGCGTTGACCGCTTGAGCCAGTTCCAGGTCAGGCTCTGCGGCAAGCGCGTTGAGCCGCTCACGTACCGAGTTGAGCGTGGCGATGATGGCCCGGCATTCGGCACAGCCCGAAGCCATATGCTGCCACACCTGTTTGAGCCTCGCGATGTCAAGCA
>JBBWZK010000362.1:0-7784 GCA_039648975.1 Blastocatellia bacterium | reverse complement strand
GTCTCTAATCTCAACCCCCCGCTGAAACGGTTTCAACTCTCTGTCTACTCTAAACCTCCGTCCCCGGTGGGTAAGCGAATCCGCAGGCGGCGACGTGCCAGCCTTCCGCCGCACGAACCAGCTCCATATTGATGATGTAATCGTTTTCAAGCAACGCCGCTACGCTGTCAGGGAAGAGAATCGGCCAGGCGCGCGTTTCTGTGAGCAACTCTTCGGCTTCGACCTGACCGTCTTCAACTCGCAGAATGCGAAAGTAGCCTTCCATACATCCAGATTCGCCTGCCGTATCAAAGTCGTATTGGCTGTGGCCGCCCGCTTCAAACGACGTGAGAAACTCTGGAAAACCGAACGCGCCGCCGCGCCCGGCCAGGTGCTCAGACAATCGCCCGCTGATTGCCAGGGCACGCGGCAGCCGTTCGCGCAATTCGGCGATGACGGCCAGGCATTCGCTCGCCGCCGCGAAGCCTCTGTTGCGCGCCACCCAGTCAATAAACTCGGCCAGCGCCGCCATCAAACTTGCCGTTTCAGGAAGCTCCCCTGGCGATGAAAGGTCGTTTGCGCGATGTGAAGCGAGGCCGGCGTTTTCAATGAACCAGCGGGCGAGAAAGTCGCGCAAACGCGCCGGCGTGAGTTCATCAAGCCGCCGGTTCTTGCCGAAATAAATGGTTAACCAGGCAAGCGAAAGCGCGCGCGATTCGGCGCATGCTTGCGAAACCGAATCGTCGCGCGCCATTGCTTCGAGCCATTGCGCGATTGCGTCTGCCAGCGTCATCGCTTTTTGGTCGCGGCCTTCTTCGCGCCTTTGGCGGCGGCTTTCTTTGCCGCCTTGCCAGCCGCTCGCTTTGTGCCTTTAGCGCCGGCTTGCTTCGCAGTTGATTTGCCGGCCATCTTTCTGGATGGAGCGGTCGGCTTGCCTGCGGCCTGCTTTGCGGCTGACTTGCGGGTGGCTTTTGCCGCAGGCTTGCGCGTTGCGCTGCCGTTGTTCGTCTTTGCTTTAATTGATTTGCCGGTCGTTGGCCTGGTCTGCTTCTTTTTGGCAGGCGCTTTCTGCAAGCGCGCCTGCGGCCTGTTTGCGTCTGTGACCGTGCTGCCGTTGCCGTTGAACAAGTCCCACAGGCGTTCGTCGTCTTCGAGTTCGACGAACTCCTCGGCAGGCTGCTTATAGTGAATCAGCAGCGCATAAAGATGTTCGAGCGAAAACCGTTTCTTGCCCGTCAGCTTGCGGATCACCTTTTCGAGTTGTTGAGGATTTTGCTCGGCAACGCGCTCGAAGGCGACGATGGGAATGTCCGGGTCTTTGATGTAGCGCCATAGCAACTCCTGCCAGTCAGGCACAGATTTGTCCGGGTTGGCGCTGTCAAAGACGCGACGGAAGCGGTCATAATCGGGCAGCAGCACGATGCCGTCGAATTCGTCGCAGAGAATCGTCACATCGCCGGCATCGGCCAGCGCCTCGGGCAACGGCGGCATATCCGGCAAGCGCAACTCGCGGCCAAACTCCTCCTGAAAACGTTCGGCGGCGGTCCTGCCGCTTTCCGGGTCGCGGCGCTCGGCGAAAATATAATGCTGAAATTTTTGTAATGTTGCATTCAATTCTTTCGAGGGAACCGTCATCTCCTCGCAGCCGAACAATTCGCAAAACGCGCTGCACTGCTCGCGCTGCGCATTCTCCATGGCTTCCGGCGAATCGAGCGCGTCGAGGGCGCGGCGCACTTCGAGGGCTTCGATTGCCGATTCGCGGTCAGGCAGGATGAATTGCAAGCCTGAAAAGACAAACTGATCGGCGAGCGGCAACAGCCGCGCCGCGATGAACTGGCCGCGCTTGAACGGCGTCTCCTTGAGCGGCATCAACGTCATGACGTTGACTTCGTCGCCACTGTCGAGTTCCGTCAGCCGCAGCGCGTTTTTGTTCAGACCGCGAATCTCGAAGACGCTGTTGAGCGAATCCGTCCAATCGGAAAGGATGTCCTGATCGTCCGTGCTGAGATCGTCGCGCGCATCGAGGAAGCGCTCGATGACGCCTTCGCCGTTGGCGTCGAACCAGTCATAGAGAAACCAGTCGCGCATGGTCTCCGAGTCGCGTTCATCGACTTCGGCGGATAACTCGAAAAGCAGCTTGTACTGGCTCTCATACTCATCCTTGAGCGGCCCCGTGGTGGCGAATTCCAACAGTTCCTGCTTGAGTTGTTCGACGCGTGCAAGCGCCGTTTGATCAACAGCGGATGGCGAAGCTGATGACATATCACTCTCCCTTTGTTCTTTGTCAATCGGCACAGTGTGCAAACCTGTAAGGCTGAATTTTATGCCCGCATTTCAAGCTGCGTCAATGAGCGATTCAGTGAGGAGCAAGGAGCAGGAAGGATAAAGGATGAAACTCAGATGATAGATTGGGAATGTCGCGCTTTTATGGTGCGAACATCTCTGCCAACACCGACAGCACTTTTGTTTGTGTCTGAGCATCAATTCGGCCAAGCCTTTTGACCAGCCGTATTTTATCTATTGTGCGAATCTGATCCAGCACGATCTGGCCCCGCTTGCGCTGAAACATACAAGCCACTCTGGTTGGATATTGCCTGCCTCTCGTACTCATCGGCGCAACGATAACCGTATTGATGTGGCGGTTCATTTCATCCGGTGAAACAATCAGGCAAGGGCGAGTCTTCTTGATCTCGCTGCCTATCGTCGGATCGAGATTGATCAGGTAAACATCAAATCGTTTGACTACCACTGCCATTCAGCCTCATCCCATTCAGATTGGTTGACGGCCTCTTTGTCGAGCAATTGATCGTCCTCGTATTTAGCCATTGTTTGGAAAGCTTCGGCCCAGCCCTGCCGAGGATGCTGCGCCGGGCGGATGATGATCTCATTATCCTGTACCTCAAGATTTACCTCTTCACCAAGTCCCGTCTGTTGCAGATACAGCTTAGGGATGCGTATGCCCTGTGAGTTACCAATTCTTATAATTCGAGTCTTCATAGCCACAATGTAATTACAAGCCGGGTGAGAGTCAAGCGGCGAACTGCACCCAACCTGATACATCGTTTCTGCATGTTAGCTGTTGGCTAATCTGTCTACTTACCCTTGATCTGGGTGATGGCTTCGCGGGCGGCCTGGCTGAGGTAAGGATCGCTGGACTGTTCGGCGCGTTCGAGCGCCGGCAGGGCAGACGGCTCGCCAATGCGGCCAAGCGCCGTTGCCGCTTGCCGGCGGGCTTCATGGTCTTCGTCTGTCGTCAGCAGTTTGACGAGGTGCGGCACCGCCTGCGCCGCTGCACGGCCATTGACGCCGAGCGCGGCGGCAGCGTGGGCGCGGACGAATGCCGACTTGTCTGTCAGCGCCAGGATGAGCGGCGCAATGGCTGTGGCGTCTGGCGTGCCAGAGAGCGACACCGTCGCCGCGCCGCGCACTTCTATGTCTTTATCGCGCAAGCCGGCGATGAGCGCCGTCGTTGCGGCACTGCCGCCGGTCTGGCCGAGCGCATAGGCCGCTGCTTTGCGCACAAACGGGCTTTTGTCTTTTGTAAGATAAGTAGCAATAAGTGGCGCAAGCGAGGGTTCCTGAAGTTGGCCGAGTCCGGCGAGCGCCGCCGCGCGGACGCGTTCGGATTTGTCGTTGAGCGCCGCACGCAACGTTGCAATCGTCGCCGGGTCGCGCATCGCCCCCAGCATCAGCGCGGCTTCGCGGCGTTCTTCTTCATCGCCGGATTGCAGACTGGATGTGTAACGGGCGATTTCGGCGCGCTTCGCTTCGGCGGGTTGTTGCGTCGCAGAGAATATCGAAGCCGCAGGAGATTGAGTTGACGCGAGCGCCCCACCGCCCGCCTCGACGAGGCGAGCAGTTGCGAACATCACAAAGGCAAGCGCGATGCAAAAGAGTCGGGAGCAGTGCCGCAACAGGAACTTCCTCTGCGCTAGTCTAATTGGGTTTGCGCGCCGTGGCGATCATAAAGGCGCTGTGATCGGCCTTGCGCCTGACGCGATCCCATTCGGAAACGACACGCGCACGGCGGTTTTCCAGAGCGTCGGCCAGCAGGTTCATCAACTCGTCGTCGAACAGGTCGGGCTTGCTGGCCTGCTCGCGCAACGATTCCATGATATTGATGTAGTCAAGGACTTCGGAGATTTCCGTATCGGTCAGCGTTTCGGCTTTGCGCTTGAGTACCTGGCGATTGGTGATCCGATCTCCCATCATGCACCCCCTTCCGGCGACGGCGGGAGACCACGGGTCATCCCGCTGGAGGATTGTCTTCAGTTGGTCGTGGTCCGTAGCCCACGAGATTTCTCATATGGCGCTTTTCACTCTACCTTAATAATTAGGGCTGCGGTGATGATAGCCCAGACCTTCAGTCAAATCAAGCGTTGCGGTTGACACGCTTTGCTAAGCGCCCATAGAATTTTCTCTCACGACTATCTTGCGAAGGAGCATACCTTGCAATCGAGAGATGACCTGTCAGACGACTTAGCGGCGCATTTCCGAGCGCGCGCCGCCGCCGAAACGGAACTCAAGACCTATCCCTTGCCGCGCAGGACACTGGCCGTCATCGCCGCCTGGCTGATTCCGGGGGCCGGCCACCTGGTGCTGGGGAAAGTCGGGCGCGCGGCGCTTTTCTTTATCGCCATCGTCGGCGCTTTTGCGCTCGGACTGGCTCTGCATGGACGCTTATTCTGGCCCGCCGCCGCCGACTCGCCAGATGCGTTGAGCCACTTTGACCTCATCAGCGTTTTGTGGTTTTTTTCACAGATCGGCGCGGGCCTCTGCTATCTGGTGCCCTACGTGGCCGGCTGGGGAACGAACCCGCAGCCGTGGGCCTCGACTTATGAATACGGCAACACCTTCATGTTTCTGGCGGGGTTGTTGAATTATCTGGTCGTGCATGATGCCTTCGACATTGGGGCGGGGAGGAAACGCTGATGCACGCTCTGATGATGATTCTCTACGCCGCCATCGCGGCGACGGTGCTGTCGACGATTGACCCGCGCACCGACACGACGCCGCAGCGCCTGCTTCATGGGCTGAAAATGTTCGGCGCTTTCTTAGGCATCGGCCTGTTGCTGTCGTGGATTCTCTACCCGATCCCCTGGTAAATCCGTTTGTGTAATCTTCATCGCTTTGATGATTGGCCGTGCAAGCCCATCGGTTGTCTGTCAGTGAGCATTCATGAAAGTCGCGTTCATCATCTATGACGGCATGACGGCGCTGGATTTCGTCGGCGTCTATGACGCGTTGACGCGCCTGCGGACGATGCATTTTGTGCCGGACTTTGCATGGGACGTCTGCGCGCTTGCCGCAGAGGTCAGTGACGGCAGCGGTTTGCGCTTCGCGCCGTCGCGCATCGGCAGTTCGCTTGCCGAATACGACTGGGTGATCGTTCCGGGCGGCTTCGGTTCCCGCGCGCTCGTCAAGGATGCCGAGTTCATCGCGTGGCTCGAAACGGCAGCGGCTTGCAAACTGCGAGCTTCGGTTTGTACAGGCTCCGTATTGCTCGGCGCGGCGGGATTCCTGGAAGGCAAGCGCGCGACGACGCACCGGACGGCGTTTGATGAATTGCGCCCATACTGCGAACAGGTGGTTGATGAACGCATCGTTGACGAAGGCGATGTGATTACCGCACGCGGCGTCACCTCGGCGATTGATCTCGGACTTTATCTCTGCGAGAAACTGGCGGGTCGCGATGTGCGTCAGCGTATCGCCGCACAGATGGATTATCCTTGCTACTCGCTTTCGCAGACTTGATTCTGCTAAATCCAAATCCAGTGGAACAGCTCAAAGCCGCAGGTTTTCGTTGCAGCGATGACACCCATCCCTAATGATTCCCGTTCCGTAGATCACTCTTGCGACTTTTACGGATTCGTCTTAGTCTTCGTTGTGCATCTCGAAAGGAATCAGCCACGCGTGCGTGCGGAGGAGATCAATGATCGGTAAGGTGATCGGCAATTATAAGATCGTCGAAAAAATCGGTGAAGGCGGTATGGGCGCGGTCTATCGCGGCCTCGATACGATGCTTGAACGCGAAGTCGCCATCAAGATGCTCAAGCCCGAACTCGCCAGCCAGCCCGAAGTCCTCGAACGCTTCCGTACTGAAGCGATGACCCTGGCGAAGCTCAATCATCCGAACATCGCCACGCTCTACAGCTTCCTGCGCGATGGCGAAGATTATTTTATGGTGATGGAGTTCGTGCGCGGTCAAACGCTCGATGAGTTGGTTCGCCGTTTCGGGGCCATGATGATCGAACGCGCTGTGCCGCTGTTTTGTCAGGCGCTGGACGGCATAGACCACGCGCACCGCATGGGCATCATCCACCGCGACATCAAACCGGCCAACATGATGTTGACCGACAGCGGCTCGATCAAAGTGATGGACTTCGGCATCGCAAGGGTTCTCGGCAGCGCGCGCATGACGCGGCAAGGCAACGTCGTCGGCACGATTGAATATATGTCGCCGGAAGCCGTGCGCAGCCTGGAAGTGGATGCGCGCTCGGATGTCTATTCGCTCGGCATACTGCTTTACGAGATGCTGACCGGGCGTGTGCCTTTCGACAGCACCAGCGAATTCGAGATGATGAAGATGCAGGTCGAACAAGCGCCCGCGCCGCCACGCACCTTCACAGCGAACATTCCGATTGAGATCGAGCAGGCGATCATGCGGGCACTGGCGAAGAAGCCGCAAGCGCGTTTCCAGACGGCGGGCGAATTCCGCGCCATGCTGTTGAGCGCGCTCGGCAAGGCGACCAACGAATTGCCATTGCACACCGCCATTTATTCAGCGCCGGCCACACGGGCGATGGAGATTCCCTTTAGCGGCGAAACCCAGGCGCTCACGGCTGAAGGCGACGCCACGCGCGGCAACACGCGCGTCGCCGGCAGTCCCACGGATGTCGCTTCAACGTTTCAAAAGCAGAGCAAAGAGACGCAGGAAGCCGCCGCACCACCGCCGCCGCCCGGGCAATCAGGTGATGCGCCGCCGGCATCAGCGCCAGCGTCCACGGTCGTCGTTAATAAGTTCACAGGCGAGACGCCACAGCATGTCGCCAAGACGCAAATTCATCAGACGCAGTCGCCTGCTATGCCAATCGCTGCGCCGGCAAAGGGACGATTCAACTGGAAACACTACACGGCGGCTGCGGCCTTGCTGGTCGTGTTGATAGGCGGGACGCTGGCGCTGGTCATGTCGCGCTCGGCAAAGCCCGCGCCTGCGCCCGAACCGACCGAGCCGAGCGCCGTCGAACCCGCGAGCCCAACGACTGCGCCGGTCGAGAGCGCCGCGCCTTCGACGAACGCTAACAGCAATGAAGCGATGGCTCCGGCAAGCGCCGGCAGTTCGCTTGACGCGACCAACACCAACGCGAATGCGAACACCTCGAAGTCGGCGCGCGCGCACGGCAACCGCAACGAGAACAGCAACACGGCAACGACGGCGGAGACTCCTGCCCAGCCCGAACAGAAACCTGCGCAGGCTGAACCGCCGACGCAGACACCCGCGCCCGCGCCCGAAGCTAAGACAGCCGGGGCTCAAGACGCCAACAAGAACGCCGGCAAGGCGGATGAGAAGAAGAAAAAAGGCGGCATCGGCGGCTTCTTCAAGAAAGTATTTGGCGGCGGCGACGACAAGAAGAAAGAAGAGAGCAAGAATAAGAAGCCCTGACTGATATGCTCTTGATAAATGTGGGTTCGATAAAGTAAAAGCCCCGAAGGGGCGCGATTCAATAGCCCGGCGCAACGCGCCGGGGTGAACCGCATCGAGCAGAAGAGTAAGCCCTGAAAGGGCGCAATGACGTGTGATTTAT
>JBBWZK010000361.1:0-13538 GCA_039648975.1 Blastocatellia bacterium | reverse complement strand
CTAAATCAGAGGGCAAGGGAAAGGCAGACTCGCTTATATGGAGTGCGGTGAGTTGTCACCGCTTGGCCTCCTCGCCAAGCCTAAAAGCTGCGACAAGTCAAAGCACTCCAAATGCTGCCGCCCTCCCCTTCTCATGCGATTTAATTTAGACTCTCCAGACTTCCTCGAATTGTTTCATTTTTCTTGCGGCGCGCACCTATTGTTGACTGCGCTATTTTTCGCGTGATATAACCACCCCACTTAGCAGGACTGTATCAACAGAATGGACGCATCGGTGGTTTTCTAGCCCTCAGGGTCAGGCTGGACACGAACCTTACAGAAAACCGTGCGATGAATTGCTGAGACGTTTATCGACAAGGAAGGGGATACGAAGGATGAGGCTAGCAGGAATCGCGAGTCGAAATCTGGTTGTGATATTAATGATCATCGTGCTCGCAGGAGCCGTCATGCCTGTTCACGGGCAGGGCCAGCCACAGGCCGCTGTCTCATCGGATAGTTCGCAAGCCATCATTGATCGCGCCGAAGAAGCCTTCCGCCGCGGCGAGGAAGCGCAACAAAAAGGTTTACCTGACATCGCCCGCAAATTCTTCGATCAAGCCGTCGACACCATACTGACCTCCGGGGTTGATCTCAAGGCGAACGCCAAACTCGATAATTATTATCGGCAACTTCTCGAACGCATTCATAAGTACGAAGCACAGCCCGGCGATCAACACCAGTTGGAAGACCGCCCGGAAGTCGTCGAGCCGTCGCTGCTCGATGAACTGTCGGACATCAAAGACACCGACCTGGCGATGACGACGCCGGATGGCATCAAGATTTTTGGCAAGTACGATTTCGAGTTTTCCGTCGCGCCGCCGGTCTTTCAGTTCATCAATTTCTTCGTCGCCGGACGCGGCCACTCGACGATGGAAGTCGGCCTGCAACGTTCGGGTCGCTATCGGCAGATGGTCGAAAAGATTTTCAAAGAAGAGCGCGTGCCGGCGGATTTGATCTGGCTGGCGCAGGCCGAATCGGTGTGGAAGCCGAATGCCTTGTCGCGCGCTGCCGCCAAAGGCATCTGGCAATTCATTCCCGGAACCGGCACACGTTATGGCCTGGCGCAGACGTCCTGGATTGACGAGCGTTCGCATCCTGAAAAGGCGACGCGCGCCGCTGCTCGTTATCTCAGATGGCTGCACGATCACTTTGCGGGCGACTGGCTGCTGGCGATGGCGGCTTACAATTCGGGCGAAAACCGCGTCGACTCGGCGGTTGCCCGTTGCGGTTATGCAGACTTTTGGGAACTCTACAAGCGCAACCTGCTGCCGCAAGAGACACGCAACTACGTGCCGATCATTCTGTCGATCATCATCATCAGCAAGAATCAGAAACGCTACGGCTTCAACGTGCAGCCCGACCCCTCAGTCAATTATGACACCTTCGATCTGCCGGGCCAGACCGACATGAAAGTCGTCGCTGATCTGATTGGCGTGCTCTACGACACGGTGCAAAACTTGAATCCCGAACTCCGTCGCGGCGTCTCGCCGCCGGGTCAGTCCTACACGATACGCCTGCCAAAAGGCATGAAGAAGCAGTTCGAGGTTGCCTATGCCGATCTTCCTGAAGAGCAGCGCGTGCGGAAGATTTCTATTCCTGCGGAAGATGTCGCCGAGCGCGGTTATCGCCCGGCCTATCGCACGCAGGTGGCGAGCTACACCGTGCGCCGTGGCGATACGATGGCATCGCTGGCGCGGCGTTACGGCGTCTCTGTGAAAGAGATTGCTCGCATGAATCGCCTGTCATCGCGCGGCGAATTGCGCAAAGGCCAGACGGTTCGCATCCCGCAAACGGTGCGCGTCACGCGCGACCGGCATGGGCGCAAGATCACGGTTCGCGCGGTGCGCGGTCGTGGCGGGCGAGTCCATGAAGTACGCAGCCGTTCGCGTCACGGCAGCAGCCGGCACAGCGTCTCGCGTCGCCGTTCGTCTTCGCATGCTTCAAGAGGTCGTCGCCGCCGTTAGTAATCGTCAACACGATAGCGAAGAAAAAGCCGGCTGCTCATTGAAGCAGTCGGCTTTCGTTTACGAAGCTATTTTGCTTGATATACACTCCTGTAAGCCGCGAACGCTGCCTGAGCATGATATCCAGACTATTCACAGTAATACTTATGTTTTGTCTTTTCCCATTGGACAAAGCAGTGTGTAAACGAACCATCGGCATTATACCGTGAGATTCCCAATCCACTACTAGACCAATCCAGAATGGTACTTGATAGATCCAAATTCCGCTTGAGCCAATGAACTGTATAGTCTCCATTGAGTTTTGTCGGCTCATTGAATATGACAATACCAAACCGATCTGCAGCTTGCCTGCTCATGTCCACAACCATCACAGCAAAGTCACTAAAAGCGCCGTCATGGTTAATATCGCCACCCTGAAAAGGTGATTCGATTGCTCTTTCTATATCCCGAGAATATGCTTGTATGGCCCACTGGGGAATTTGAAAATCCTCCTTTCCTGCCCAACGGAACTGTCCATCCATAATGAACTGTTTCCAAGCTTGTTTGGCTTTAAGAGGCATACAGCAATCGTTTTCCAGTGGATCATGACCCTTTTTCGGGCTCTGCGCTTCTGCGCTCGTTTGCGGAACGGCCCTGGCTATACCGAAAAGCAAACTATTTTCTCTGGGAAAGAATAACTTCCAGAAGAAATATCCTCCCAGGAGAGATATGAAAACTACCGTACTGCAAACCCATTTTGATGTCTTCATATCACTTCTTCAGTCCTCTTTTGTTAAGCACGTAACGAACTGCAAACTCATGTCGTACCATTTGCCCATAACTTCATTTGCATATGTATCACGGTCTGGACCACCGTGATAGTCTGCAGCTATTTCATGCAGATTTCCCTCTCGCTGATCAAACAAAAACTGAATGATGTTTCCGCCAGTCACAATATTAGCATAGGGATCGCCGGTAAATGGCACATCTCTACGTTTGCATGCTTTAGGGTTATATTTACAGCTTGGCCTTGTAAAAAGATCGTAAGCTCCTTCGAGAATCAATTCCGGATGATTATCTCTCCACCATTGAGTTAGTTGCATGGGCCCATGATCCCCTACTGGAGCCCAGCCATAATTTGATTCTTTGGCCCAGATCGCAGATACCATAGCCATCACCTGGGGTTCAAATGATCCAGCATTCAAAATCCAAACGGCTTCTTTTTTACCAGGAACGGTTTTACCATTATAGGTATCAGAAGACCCGAAGACCTGTCCTCGACATTTATCATAATTCTTGTCTACCAAGTCTTTCGCCCTCTGAAGTTTCTTTGGTTTCCGCCAGGGAACTCTTCCTTGTCCACTCCCCATATCACCGTTGTCATAGCCTTCTGCTGATCCCGTATCTCCAACCTCGCAGCCTTCTTCCTGGCTTAAGTCAACCCAGCCCCATTCTCGGTCATAATACCAATTACCAGGGCAGTCAACGAATGCCAATGTCCTCCCTGTGCGGTCAAAGATATTGATGGGATCATTCTTTGAATAGGTATACCGATTGAGCCGTTCCGGGCCAGTCCCGACAACCGGATCAAGCTGATTGAATCTCCCCACTCCTTGATTGTACTGCCGATTGACGGCGTAATCCGTGCCCGTCTCACCATCGCGCTCATAACTGGTGAAATGCTGCTTCTGCTGCGTGCCGCTCTCGGCGAAGTCCTCGCCAAACGGCAGGTGCGCTTGCCTGCCGACCACCGCGCCGCTTGTATTCAACGTCAGCCGCGCACTCAAACGGTCGCTCAGGAAGTAACTCGTCGTGCCACCGGCCACCTTCGCGATCAGGCGGCTGCCCGCATAGATGTAATCCACCAGCACTGTCCCTGTGCTGCCATTGTATTCCGAAAGCACATGGCTGCCTTGCCACACAACATGCGTCACTGCGCTGCCAACGGTCGTCTGGTAGCGTCGGTTCTGCTGATCATAGGCATAGCTCGCCGTCGCCCCGCCATCCACACTCACCAGCCGGTTCTCGCTGTCATACGTGTAGGTGTGCTGCCCATCGGTCGTCACATTGCCAGCGGCGTCATAGCCATAGCCGTAGGCTTCGACCTCGGCCAACCGGCTCAAGCCATCTATCGTGCCGGTGATATAGATCCTGATCTTATCCGTCGTCACCGTGGGGAAGTTGACCTTGCGCCAGACTTTGCGATTGCCGCTGATGCTGCCGCCGGTGACCGTCTGCCAGCTTGAGCCGTCCCAATACTGCACCTGAAAATCGGTCACCCCATAGTCGTTGAACTGGGTCGTCAGGTCGGGTTCGCTGGGGCTGCTGTAGTTGTCCTGGATGGAGTAGACATCGACCTCCGAGACCGGCTTGCTTGAGCTGAAATTGACTTGCAGCCAGTCGGGGTAGGAGTTGGTCGTGTTGTCGCTCCAGCCGCCGCCGCTGCCCCAGTTGCTGCCTTTGTGATCGCCATCAATCGCGCCGCTGGCCGGCGTGCCGCTGCTGTAGGTCGAAGAGGCCGAAGCCGTCGCGCCGTTGCTGGCTGCCGCGACGTTGGTTGCTGCGGAATGGACGCTCTCAATGCGATTGGTGGGGATGCCGCTGGTTTGCTCAAGGGCGACGGCTTGAATCAGGTTGCCGCCGCTGGTCGCATCATAGACCGCCGTGCGGTTGCCCCAGCGGTCGTAGTCGAAGCGCCGTTGCGCGCTCGCGCCGTTGCTCGTCTGGTTGCTGGTCACCAATCTGCCATAGTTGTCATAGGTGTAGCTCGCTGATTCAGTGGTGGCGTTGATCGTGCTAGTGCTGCTGATGGCCATCAACTGGCCGGCATTGCCAGCCGTGCTACCAACCCCCATCTGGCCGCTGCTGGCGCTGTAGCTGTAGCTCAAGTCCATGCGGTTGGTGTAAGGACTGGTCGTGCCGGCCTTCTGCGAGGTCATCTGCTGTCGCGCCGCGTCGTAGCCGAACGACTCGGTGACGCCGTTGCCGAAGCTATCGCCGGTGACTTGGCCGGCCAAGTTGTAGCTGACGCTGCTCAGGTAGTTGATCGGCGTGCCGGTGCGACCAGCGCCCGCCTCAACCAAGCCGCTTAACCTGCCGATGCTGTCGTGGTCAACATAGAGGATGCGCCCCGACGGATAGGTCATCTGCGTTAGTTGGCTGGCATCGTTGTAGCTGTTGTAACTGGTCGTATAGGTGCGCGCGCCTATCGTACGGATGGTGCTGCTGGCGCGCAACTGGCTGTCGAAGGTGTAGCGTTCCTGATAATCCGTGCCGACCTGCGTGCGCACCAACTGGCCAGGGGCGCTCGTGCCGGAGTAGGAATCATAGGTGTAAGTCACGGTCGGCGCAGTGGTCACCCCACTGACGGTGTTGTAGCTGATCTGCGTCAAACGATTCAAGGTGTCATAAGAGTTGGACGTCACCACACCGCGCGCATCGGTGTGCGTTGCCACGGCATTGAAATCCGTGTAGGTGTACTTACACGTCCAGTACGTTCCCGTGCCGTCGTTGATCGTGGCACTCTGTTCGGGAATCTTCTCGTAGAGCAGGCGCGAGAGCGCGTCGTACTTGTAGGCGCGCAGTTGGCCGCCTTGATCCACCTGCGTCAAATTGTTCAACGCATCATAGGTGTAATTGGTCGCCTGCGTCAGGTAGCCTGATGTATCCTGCTCATTGACCGTCACCAATCGCCCAAGTCCATCCGTCAGCCGCTGCATCTTGCGGTTCACCTGATCGGTCACCGTCACGCTGTTGCCATTGAAACTGGTGGTCACCGTCTGGCTGTCGGGCAAGGTCACGGTCGTTGCCCGTCCGAGCGTGTCGTAGCTGTAGCTGGTCGAGTATGACGGCGAGCCGCCCGCCGTGAAGGGATTCGTGACGCTCGCCACACGTCCCATGTTGTCATAGCTCGTATTGACCTGCGCGCTATTGGCATCGACGTGATCAATGACTCGCCCCCAGCCATCATAATCGGTCGTCTCGGTCACGGTTATGGAGGTGCCGCCGTCATTGTAGGTCTTGCTGCCCGTGGCGCTCAAGGTGCTGTCGCTGTAGCTCGCCGTCTCGGTCGCGCCGCTCGGCAAGTCGATCTGCGTCGGGCGCAGCGCCGCATCCCGCGAAGAGACCGTCGCCGTCAGGCTGTTGTCCATATCCTCTTCGCTTTTCTGCACCGCAGTGTTGAAGTCGTGGTCGTAGCCGGTCGTCAGAGTTGTGCCTGTCGAGCCGCCGCGCACGACCGTCAGCGGCATCGCAAAGCCGGTCGTCGAGTCGCGATTGATGACTTGCTGGTTGCAACAGGATAGCTGCGCCAGAAAGACGTTGCCGAAGATGTCGAACTGCACGGTACGCGTCGTCGACACCGGCGCGCTCACATCACTGTAGGTGGTCGTCTCGGTGGGGTTACCGCGCACTGTGTAGCTCGTGCCGTAGCTCGACAGGTGGCCGACCGTATAGGTCGTGCCGTTATAGTCCCACAGGCCGTTATAGCCGCTGTAGTCGTCATAGGTATAGGTCGTCTTTGCCATCAGCACGTCGTTGGCGTCGTTGGTATCCAACTGCGCGTCGTAGACATCCGACTCGATGACCAGGCTGCGCAGGTAAGCATTCACATAGCTGCTGTCGGTCTTATAGACATTGTGCGAACGCCGCCGCACGACCCACGAGCCGCTCTGCTTGAAGCCGTACTCGCGCCGGTTGGTGACGTTGCCATAGCTGTCGTAATCAAAATCCACTTTCGTTTGATTGGCCGTCGGCGTGGCGTCGTCGTCGCTGACGACATTGGCCACCTGCGTTTGGCCGCCGCCATCGGTCGTGTAGCTGACCTGTGACTTGGCCACCGGCGTGCCGCCGCTGGTCTTCGCTTCCATCTGCGTCACCAAGCCGAAATCGGTGCCGCTCGCGTCTGAGCGCGTCAGGGTCACGGTCGAAGAATCCGGGCTGGTGATCGTATAGCTTTTTGTGCCCGAAGCGCTGCTCGAGGTGAAGTTCCAGGTCGCCGTGCCGCCTGTGGTCGCCGCCGGCGACTGTGTCCACTGGCTGAAACTCGGCACATCGGTCAGCGATGACGCACTCGCCGGATAGTTGAAGCTGACGTACGCCTTCTCCGTGCCGTCGGCGATAGCTCCAGTGCTGCTGTTATAGGTCATGCTTTTACGCATGCTGATCGTGCTGATCATGCCATACGCCGAATAAGTAAACTTGTAGCCTGTGCTGGTCGCCGGATAGTAGACGTGGCTCAACTCGACAGCCGGAAAGCCTGACGGCACATTCTCGACGGTCAGGCCACTGAAACTCGTCGACACGGTTGCTGTCGTATAGTCGAAGCGCATGATGGTCGTCGTCACCGGGCTCGAGCTTGTGCCGCCGTAACCCGGCACAGTAATCGAGACCAGATTATTGCAGGTGTCGTAATTGAAGGTGACGACGCGGCCCAGGGTGTCGGTGATCGTATCAATCGCCTGCGCCCACTGGAAACCCGCGCCACTGCCGCAGGAAGGCGACGATTGTGATTTGTAAGCGATCTGGATGTAGTTGCCGTTCGGATCGAGTACGCGGGTCACCAGCAAACGGTTATTAGCCAGCGAGACGGTCTTCTGCACGCCGTTGTTATAGTAGAGCGTGCCGCCGGCGTTGGCGCTGCCGACATAAGTGATGTGCGAGCCGTCGTTGCTCTGGTAGGTGCCGGAGACGTTGCCCTGCCCGGAGCCGAGATAATGGCGCGTGCCGTCCGAATCAATCAGCACGAATTTGGTCGCTGACAGCGTGCCGTAGGTGACGAGGCGCCCGAAGCTCAAGGTGAAGCCGAGATAGGGCCACGAGTTGATGGCGTTGAAGGTCACCGCTGAGCCGTGCCGCGACCAGATGCGGCTGTTGTAGTTGAGCGCGATGGCGGCTGACAAGCCTCTACCCGACAGTCCATCAATCGGCAGGGAGAACTCGAAGTTGCTGCCTTCAGGTAGAACGCTGCCGATGGCCGAACCGCTCATGACGCGGTTACGCGGTGAGCCGACCAGGTTGCGTGGCTCGCTCCACAACTCATCATAAAGAAAGTCGCCGCTGTCGCCGCCGCTGGTCTGTGCATGGGCCGTCGGCATCAGATGCTCGACCAGCGAATCAAGCAGGCCGCCAGTGGTTTTGCCCGGGCTCGGGACGATAGCGCCGTCTGTGCGCAGTTGTTGTTGCTCGGTCTGCCATTCGCTGTCGCTCTGCACGGAGCGTTCGCCCGACCTGATGAGCACGGGCACGCGGCGCGAGACGTTCGGCGTGGCAGCCGTCACCCAGACCAATCCCGGCGCATTGAGCGTCGCCATGCCGGAACTGTCGATCTGTAGCTTGTCGGCATCTGCCGATGTCCAGGAAAACTGCGCCCCTTGAATCGTCAAACCGTCGGCATTGCTGCCAACTGCCGAGAAACTGATGCGCTGGCCGCTGTAGCCGACGATCTTGGCGGGTGAGATGCTGATTGTCGTGACGCTTGCTGTGCGGTCGGCAGTCGTCTCCTGGCGCGGCGGCTTGGCCGAGCGGCGGAAGAGACGCTTGAACCATTCGATGGCGACCGGCACCGGCGCGACTGTATCTTTGGCCACCTGCACGGCCAGCGAAGAAGCGGCGCTGACCGCATAACCGGCATCGGGCAAAACCAGCAATCCAAAGGTGAGCACGAAGCAGAGCACTCGCTGCCGCCAGCCGCGGACTAATAGCTGGCGCGGAGTCTTTGAAGAATGATAAGAACGGGAAGAGAGCGGCGAGCGATGTGAACGCATGGGGGATGCTCCTATCAACCGGGCACACTACTATCTTGCCTGGCACAAAGAGAATTTCTTTTGATCTGCGAAAGCGGCGCGGC
This sequence comes from Blastocatellia bacterium, assembly GCA_039648975.1. GTDB lineage: Bacteria > Acidobacteriota > Blastocatellia > UBA7656 > UBA7656 > DATENM01. The sequence continues at coordinate 4,709 of JBBWZK010000361.1, read as the reverse complement.
AAAGACAGGTAACACATCACCTGCAGATGCCGGCGACTCAAGCGACTGAATGAGGACTCGGAAGACTGATTTCTGTTGTAAGGCGACTATATATTTTTGTTTTAATCCAACCACAATCCATCAAGGCAGCCCACGACTTTTATTGTGGCTTTACTCACAGCTAATGTGAGCGGTCACGAGCATATGCTAATCGCACCACACAGTCAAGCAGAATTAATATAAAACCGATTGCCTTGGGCCATCGGCGAGTTGTTAGCTATAATGAAGTTTACGCAATGAGCAGATCACACGGCGCGCAAACCCCAGCTGGACGTTCAATCATCCTCGCGCCGTGTGCAGGCTTGCAAACGAAATATGATAGAGGAAAAACTTGAGGTGATCCCGCTCGGCGGGGTCGGATTCTTTGGCATGAATATGATGGCGATGCGCTGCGGCGGCGAAGCCATCATCGTTGACGCAGGCATGGGCTTCCCCGATGAAGAGTCGCCCGGCGTTGACATTATCATCCCGGACTTCTCCTTCATTGACGAGTACCGCGACGAGATCACCGCCATCATTCTCACACATGGTCATGAAGATCACATTGGCGCGGTGCCGTTTCTGCTGAGAGAAGTCGATGTGCCGGTCTATGGTACGCATCTCACACTGGCCTTGCTGGATAAAAAACTCATCGAGCACGGGCTTGCCGATACGACGGTGGTGCACGCCGTCGAGCCGCGCCAGAAAGTCAACCTCGGCAAGTTTGAAGTCGAATGGATTCACGTCACGCACAGCCTCACCTCTTGCACGGCGGTGGCGATCACGACGCCCGTCGGTGTGGTGATTCATTCAGGCGATTTCAAGGTTGACGACACGCCGGTCATCGGCCCGCAGATGGATTTGCAGCGGCTCAGCGAATATGGCGACCAGGGCGTGCTGGCATTGTTTGCCGACTCGACCAACGCCGAACGTCCGGGGCGCACGCAATCCGAGCGCGCCGTCCTGCCGGCGTTTGAAAATATCTTCAACGAAGCCACAGGGCGCATCATCGTCAGTTGCTTCACCAGCTCGTTCCACCGCATTCAAATCATTGTCGACATGGCGCGCGATGCAGGGCGCAAGGTCGCCCTGCTCGGTCGCAGCATGTTGCGCAATGTAGAGACGGCGGACAGCCTGCGCCAACTCGATCTGCCGGATGGCCTGTTTGTGACGCCGTCGCAGGCGCGGCAGATGGACGATGACCGGCTGGTGCTGTTGGTGGCTGGCTGTCAGGGCGATCCGATGTCGGCGATGACCCATCTGGCGACCGACCAGCACAAGAATCTCAAGGTCGGCGAAGGCGATACGGTGGTGCTGTCGGCGCGCATGATTCCGGGCAACGAGCGCGCCATTTCGCGATTGATCTCGCATTGCTATAAGCGTGGCGCGCGCGTTATCGACAATTCGCTGGCGCGTATACACTGCTCAGGTCATGGCAGCCAGGAAGATTTACGGATTCTGATCGAAGCCGTTCGCCCAAAGTATCTAGTGCCGATTCACGGCGAATATCGCCAGCTTTATCGTCATAGAGATTGGGCGGCAACGCTCGGCATCGTTGACCGCGATCACATCATTATCTTTGAGAATGGCGATGTGCTCGAATTCGATGAAGGCCGCGCCGAGATTACGGCGAAGGAATTCGTCGGGCGCACGTTTATTGATGGCGCTTATGGCGAAGTCGAAGACATCGTCGTGCGCGACCGCAAGCATTTATCTTATGACGGTATCGTCGTGCCGATTGTCGCGATCAATCCAACTTCAGGGGAACTGGAGACCGATCCTGAAATCGTCACGCGCGGCTTCATTCACGAAGAGGATTCGGCGGAAATGCTCGACGAGTTGAAGCGCCTCATTGAAGAAACCGTCAGAACGGCCAGCCACGAAGAGCGCATCGATTACGCGATCATCAAGGAAAAGATTCGCGTCAATCTGAAGCGCTTCATTCAAAAGGGCACGGGCCGCCGCCCCATGATCATCCCGGTCGTCGTTGAAGTTTAGCGCTTGGGAGCGCGGGCATCTTGCCTGCTATCACTCGTGGGGCTACAACTTCAGAGCGTCTCGGCAGGGAAGTGATCGAGGCGGTTCTGTTTTTCCCAGTAATTAGTGAACCGGTTTGCGCCATTGCTGCGGCCCGCTTGCGCATTGACGCGCGCCGTCCATGAAGGAATGACGCCATGATGCTCATCCCAGCAACTCTGAAGCGCCCGGCTATCGGCTGATTCGGCGGCGCAGACAAACCGCGCCTGCATCGCTCTCCTTTGGTCATCAAATAATGCCTTCAGCTTCGCGTAATTTTTGAGCGTCGTGCGGTGCAGGCGTTCATGTCGCCAGAAGAGACTTTCGTCATCGAATCCTTGGCCGGCCTGTGGGCCGCTCCGTAGCGGTTCGCCGCCCATCCGCACGGGTTTGAAGAGGCTGAGACATGGCGAAGACGTGCCGGTCAGCCAGTGTAATGAATCTTTCAAACTCAAACGGCTGACCATTGAGCCGGTGGTTTGACCCGCCTGCCGCGTCGGCCACCATGACGAATGCGCGCACGGCATCTTCATGCGCCAGCCGCTGGCGGGCGACCATCCTGCGTGATCGCTCAAGGCGGCGAAGAAATCATCGCGCGCCAGCTTGCCGTTCTTGCTTTGCAGAAACGATAGCGTGCAGGCGGCGCGAACTTCGCCGCCGCTCAAGCGGCTGTAGAACGGATCGCCATAGCAACCCGCGAAATCAAAATCCGCTGCTGAATGACACCAGCCTTTACGCTTCGCAAACGAGTAAGCGTCATCGCTCAAGAGATCGAACGCTTTGCCAATTGAGAGAGCATTTGAAAGCGTGCGAATGCCGCGAACGCGCTCGGCAGCCCAGTGCGGGCCAGCGGTTTCCAGCACCCATGCTTCGCCAGGGTCGGCAATGATGAACGAGTTGTGATAACGAAACTTGCGATTGCGATAACCGCAACCGCCGCCCTGCTCGTGCGCGGCAATCAGATGTGTGATGAGGTCGAGCGCCGCGCGCGCCGTTGTTGCCCGTTCAAGCGCGAGGCGTAGCAGATCCATGCCGGTCAGACCCGACTTGGCATAAGGCAGTCTGGTAAAGACCGCTTCGTTGCCGATGGCAACGTTGTGTTCGTTCGCGCCGATCTCCGCGCCCCACATCCAGAACGGTCGGCTGATAACGATTTCATTGGTTCGCGCCGCCTGTGGGATTTCAATATAAGTGCATTGTAACTTTGCCGATGACTGCTGGCGCGCGGGCAGGTGCTCGACCAGTTGCGCTTCGCCCGGTTCGCGGTCGCTATTCTTGGCAAACCACAGAGCGCCGTCGGCGGTGTATTGAGGTGTGGCTACAAGCGTATCGCACATAGGAAGCGTGGTGCGTGGTGCGTGATGCGTGAATGCACAGAGTGCTGGCCAATAGACGACGTTATATTCACGCATCACGCATCACGAGAAAAATTTGAATCCGGTTTGCTTGATCGCGTAGATCGCCAGGCCGAGCAGACCTACGCCGAACAATAGCAAGAGTCCGAAGAGCGCGAAAACCCAGACCCAGTCGCTCCAGACCGAGCCGCCTTTACCTTTCGCGTACTTATTCAGTAAGCGCAGATTTTTCGAATTCGACTTCCAGGCGAAATCGACCGCATCGCCAACCAGCGGGATGCTGCCAACCAGGAAATCAACCGCAACATTGAACACCATTCGCGTGATCGTGCGCTTGGGCAAGCCGTGCCGAATCGACGCCAGGACGATATAGGCACTAACGAATGTGCCTACCCAGTCGCCCACCACAGGAAAGAAAAAGCCGATGATCGGATCAAGCCCGAAACGTAGATTGGTGCCGGGAATGCGAATGGCGCGATCCATAAACAGCTCGATGCGTTCAAGGTGCGTGTCTATCGGCGCATCCACCAGATCGCGCAACTTGCCGCGCAACAATCCCGCATCAGCACTGTGCCGCGTCAGCGCTTGTTCATCCACCCTCCTGGGGTTTTCAGTCATTTTGTCCATCGCTCACTTTAACTCAAACTGTCTCACAAACGTCTTGCCTCTCACTCAAGGCCATCGAGACTGATGAGTTCGGCTTCGATGGCGGTTGGCGCAAGTGTAAGCAGTCCTACTGTGCGCGGCAGATTGAAGCGGCGCGGTCCGGCGCTGCCCGGGTTGAACAACAGCGTGCCGTTGAGTTGCTGGCGATAGGGCCGATGCGTATGGCCGAAGATCAGGAGATCGGGACGGTGCGTTTCGAGCACTTGATGCGCCGCGCGGTCTAGCTGGTGCAACTCGCCGAAGATGTGCCGAATCAGCACTCGCTGGCCGTTCATCTCTTCGAGACGTTCTGTAGGATAAGCTCCAAACCAGTCGTTGTTGCCTTCGACGGCGAAGACCGGCGCGATGGTTTCCAGGCGCTGAATGATGGCGAGTTTGCCGATGTCGCCGGCATGTATGATGGCGTCAACACCGGCAAAGATATTGGTGATCGCCTCGTCATACAGTCCATGCGTGTCTGAAATGATTCCCAGCTTCACTGCCTGCCTCCGCGCCACGGTTGGTCTTGCAAACCTCCGCATTCATATTAGCAGTGATCAGAGAGGCGGCGATAGCGGTGAGATCGTGATGGCCAAAAAAACGGGCGAGCCATAGCACCGCTACAGTTCGCCCACCGGCAGAGCGACTCCAGGCTCTACCCAGACAGTCTAGCGA
>JBBWZK010000359.1:0-13093 GCA_039648975.1 Blastocatellia bacterium | reverse complement strand
CTCTTTCGGCGGCACGCGATTGTGAGAGACTACCAAAGCGGCGACCCGTCGCCGCACTCCATAACCTCGCGCACTGACAAGGTGCTCAGTTTTCCTTGTCCGTGCTGAAGAAGCAAAGGGCAATCATTATTTGTAACGCGGAACACAAAACAGCGAATGGCCAGGTGCGCGCCGGACTTTTAGTGATGGGGCTGGCCTATCTGGGCTTTGTCAGCCTGGGATTGCCGGATGGGCTGCACGGCGTCGCGTGGCCGTTTCTTCGGGCAACCTTTCATCTGCCGCTCGATGCGCTGGGCACGCTGCTGGTGATGTTCACCATCGGCTATTTGCTATCGAGCTTCAGCAGCGGATGGCTGCTGTCACGCATGAACGTCGGGGCTTTGCTCGCCTTCAGTTGTTTGTTGATGGCCATCAGTCTCGCGGGCCATGCGCTGACGCCGCGATGGCTGTGGATGGTCGCGCTCGGCGTGGTTGCGGGCGCAGGGTCGGGCGCGATTGATGCGGGATTGAATACGTATGCGGCGACCCACTTCAGCCCGCGCGCAGTCAACTGGCTGCACGCTTGTTACGGCGTCGGCGCAGCGATTGGGCCGGTGATTATGACTACAGTGCTCAACGCCGGCAATTCGTGGCGATGGGGATATGCCATCGTCGCCATCAGTCAACTGGCCATGGCAATTGCTTTCGGTTTGACGCGCAGTCTATGGACAACGAGAAGTCTGAGCAGTCAGGCCAAGCGCCAAGCGCCCGCCGCATCAAGCCGCCGCACCTTGCGCTTGCCAGCCACCTGGTTGAGCATCGCCACATTTTTTGTTTACACAGGGCTCGAAACCGCCGCCGGCACCTGGGCCTTCAGCCTGTTTACCGAAGGGCGAGCCATTGCCATGCGCGAAGCGGGCCTGTGGGTCAGCATCTACTGGGGCAGCCTGACGGCAGGGCGGCTGGTCTTTGGCTTTGTTGCGGAGTTGCGCGCGGCGCGTTTGCTGTTGCGCCTTTGCCTCGTCGGCATTGCGCTGGGAGCGGCGTTGATCTGGCTGAATCTGTCGAATCTATCGAGCTTTCTCGGCTTGGCCTTGATGGGCTTCGCGGCGGGGCCTATCTTTCCTTCGATGATTGCCGCGACGCCCGGTCGTCTGGGCGAAGCGCATACGGCGAACGCCGTCGGCTTCCAGATTGCCGCCGCCGTGCTCGGCCAATCTTTGTTGCCGGCGACGGTAGGCGTAGTGGCCAGCCGTTTAGGGCTTGAGTCTGTCGGCCCGTCGCTGCTGCTGGCGGCGCTATTATTAATTGCCTTGCACGAGAGCTTGCGTTTCACTGGCCCGCAAGCGATTACCGAAGCCGCGCCATCTCGGCATTTCTAGCCGCACACCGGGTGATGGCAACCAAAAGAGAAAGCCTGCAAGTCTCACTTTACCTTTTCTCCCAGCAACTCAAGCACGGCTTTTTCATAACGCTCGAATCGGGCCGGATACATGTTGCGGCCTATAGCATGGATTTGCTTGTCGCCGTATTCGAGCAACACATCCCAAGAATGCCCATCGGCATAACGCTCATCAATGTACTTTTCGTTCCACTTCCAGATCCCGATTGCATCCATCTCTTTCCAGAACTTCTTCCAACTCTTTTCGGACGGCGTGATCTTCTCTTTCCGGGTCGTCTTTCCCCCGACCGATTTCTCTAACTGGAGGGCCTTGCCATCCCAGGTTATCACGGTACTTTTTCCGCGAAAGTAGTACGACGACAGGCTCAGTTTAGTGGGCAGATGCCCCCCGCCTATTTCAGGTTTCTCCGTATCGAGCACCCGCGTAGCTTGAAGTGAGGGGAGTAACCCAAGTCCCAGAACAACGGCGATCAGAAGAGTGTAAGCGTTCATCGCTCATCTCCCATCCGTATTTTTCATAGACTCCGTCACCATACGCTTACTGAATTGGTTCTGCAAAGAGGCTCGCCTGTATTTACCTGCAAGGGGCTAACGATTCGCATCAGCGGGGCCGCGTATGACACTGGTATTCATACGTATCATTGTTCGCGGCCTCCGCTGCATGCGTTTGTTGGGCGGCGCGTGGCCACCAGGAATTACTAACCGGATGAAGTGTGACCACTTATTGTTTTCCTTAAACGATTGTCATTCATCTGGCTCCATAAATAAATTGCCAAATTGCTAATACGAAAAAGATGATAGTAATAAGTATAGAAGCTCCTACTAAAAACCAGTTTGCGCGAAGTGGTATTCCCCTAATAGGATCCTCACTGATTATTCTCCAAGCGTTGTCGGGAGCGTTTTCTTCATTTTCAAGCCAGTTTAATGCTCTATTGACAAGAATGTTTGTTCGCAGCACTGCAACTGAAATTAGGAGCGAAACGAGACCGCCACCGAATAGCAACGTGATTCGCTGTTTTTCCAATATGATTGAATCTTTATCGAGAACTGCACCAAGAAATAGAGAAACAAATACCAGATAGAAGTTAAAACGGGAATTTAGCAAGTTTTCTAGGTACTCTCGTTCTTTCTCGAACCCTTTAATCTTTTTGTTGTCTTGCATATTTATCCTCCTTGATGCTGTACCTAGCGGAAGACGCCCAACGCTCGACATTACCGGGCCGCCGAACGGCCTCACGCGAAGTCATAAGAATTGCGCGGCGGCGGCTCCGGTGCATGTCGTTGTTAGGCGCGGCTGGTTAGTACCTGATTGCTTTTTGCTCATGACTTATCGAAGTCCATTTGATCAAATGTAGTAAGCTCACTGTCATATCCGTGTGGAAAAAGAGACTGCATCGTCTTAACAAAACGCTCCCGCTCTTTCTGATTGGGATGATCTGGGTTGTTCAGTGGATTGACAATCTGAACTTGCGTATCTGGATCACTCCAGGCTGATCTGAACAGCCACTCTGTATAAAAGTCAGTGGGAGGGAAAGAATATCCGATTATCACGATTTTTTGCGCTTGTCTGAGAGCATGAAGCGCATTGCTCCAAATATTACGGAAGATTGGGGAATGCATTATTGGTTTGTTGAGAAGAGGCGGGACGAGAACTGTTGATACCTCGCCCTTGCAGGTCTCGCATCTCGGTGGCCCTCCCGTTGGTGAATTGCGCAAAAGTAGCGAGTGAAAAACATCGTCTATTTCAATACTAGCTGAACGTGGGCAAGATGCATTCGTGCAAGTAGTCCAGTTTAAAGATCCATGCATTTTTAGGTAGAGTCCTGATCCTGTATTTTCCTCACGAAGGGCTTTGGAACGCGGGAAATCATTGATTGGCTTATCCAAAATCACATCCGCGAAGTTGTGGTATTGATAAGCGCCTTCGCGTGGCAAGAAATAGTAGCCCACGTTAGGGATTAGTTCTTGATCTATGAGGAGATCATAATTGAAGTTTATGATTGTGTCGCTTTCATCAAGTGCATTCACAAGAGCACGACTATGCTCGCCATATCGACAAATCGTGCAGCAACCCAATACAAATGAAACGTGCCGTTTTATCTGATTCAATAGTAACTGCGACTTGGCATGGGCATTGGTTCCAGGTGGGTTGAACTCTACATCAATTGCCGCCGATGTGAAGACATCTTCCAAATTCACATTCAGCCAGTCATCAGTTCCCAAAGCCCCCTTTATTCCCCAACGCCTCCGTATGTAGTTGATCATTTCAGGATAGAGATTTTCGATGCGTTCTGGATAGCTCCACCAAAGATATTTTGCGTCGAAAAAGCCTGTAATCAAAGGTGGGTTAGTAGCGGTTGCAGGATCTATCTTTGTAGTTGCATCCCTTTTGCAAACCTGTCTCCATCTCTGCTCGTCAGGCATTCTCAAGGTATCCCCATATGAAGCGCCAGCACCCAACACATAAACAGTTTGTTTCATAGATAATGTAACTCCTTCGCGGGGCTAGGCTTGGCTATGCTGAATTGCATTGCGCGCCGAACTACTAATGGGCCTCGTAAAAGACGTGATATTTTACGTCCTTTACGAAGTATAATCCAGCTTACCCGACTGTTACTATGATCCAAATTTCATCACGAGGTTGGGCATGATATTTCTTCCTAACCGAGCTTGCCGGGTTTGCCGCCGCTTACGGCATCGGTGAGGCCAGCCAGTCGTGAGGTCAACCTTGAATCACGACAGCCGCCCGTATTATCTGCGGGGCAATTGATACGAGTCGCCAGGCGCGTTCACTTCGAGGCAGCTTTTTTTCTTGGATCATCAGAGGCATTGACATAGTTGACTTCAAATGGCCCTATGCCATATACCTGAATCACTGTTTCGCCTTTGGCAAAGGCATAATGTCTTGCCTCCTTAGGCATCTTTGCAAATCCCCCTTCGCGCAACTCATGCGCGCCCGCCTCGCTGAATTTCTCTCCCATTCCCATCATGAGCGTTCCTTTGAGCACCAGGACATTCTCATCTGTCGGATGCCAGTGTGGAGGCACCTTATAACCATTGGGGAACTTTGCACGAATCGCGAATGGCACGCCTGCCTGCGACGGGTCGCCATCCACGACTGCCATTTGCGCCCCTGGTGGTAAAGCCGGCGGCGCTGGGCCCCATTTGATCTCAGCCGGGTTGATTAAGATGTGAGCCGCGTGAGCCGGCTCGTTTTGCGCCCCCCTGATTGGTGTTCCATTGCTGGAGTAGGTGATGCTGAACCAGGAAAGAACCATAAGCAAAAGAAACATAGAAACGCGATGTGCCTTCATAAATTGCTCCTTTCGAGTTGGCTGGTGAGGTAGGAGAATTTTATCAAAGTGGCCGGCATAAGCAACTCTGCTTCTGATAACCGCGAGGCGGCTGCAAAGTCGAAGGTAGGGGCGATGGCGCATAATGCGCTTCGCGGACGGGCATCAATTAGAACTTTTGTCCGTTTCGCAAGGCAGCGAATAAGAAATGAAATTGGCACACGCCGCCCTGTAGGCCATAATGAGACGGCGGGAATCCTTTTGTGGAAGCGTCTCTATGCCTACAGATCAAGATGCCAAAGCGATCTGGCGACTGCCGAACGCTGATTTATCATTGCCGCGCCATGAAGTCCATGTCTGGCGCGCGCTGCTCGACCAGCCGCATTCGTTGACCGCCTTCCTTGCCAGCCTCGCGCCCGATGAACAGGAGCGCGCCGCGCGCTTCCTTTTTCAGAAAGACCGGCAACGCTTCATCGCCGCGCGCGGGTTGCTGCGCGCCATCCTGAGCCGCTATCTCAACGTTAGCCCCTATGACCTTTCTTTTGGTTATAGCGCGCATGGCAAACCGTTTCTCGCGAGTGGGCCGTGCGGCGATGTGCGCTTTAATGTTTCGCATTCGCATGGCCTGGCGCTGTTTGCCTTTGCCCGTGAGCGCGACCTCGGCATCGACGTTGAACAGATGCGGCTTGAAGTCGCAGGGCAGCGGATTGCCGAGCGTTTCTTCTCGGTTGGTGAAGTGACAGCCTTGCGCGGGCTGCCTGCCGACCAGCAGACGGAAGCCTTCTTTAACTGCTGGACACGCAAAGAGGCATACATCAAGGCCAGGGGTGAAGGCTTGTCCCTGCCTCTCGATCAGTTCGATGTCTCGCTTGCGCCGGGCCAACCGCCAGCCTTGCTCCGTACAGGGATGGCGGCGGATGAAGCATCTCGCTGGTCTATGATCGAACTGGCTCCCGCAGCCGTTTACAAGGCGGCTCTGGTCGTCGAGGGACACGACTGGCAACTCCGATGCTGGCAATGGCCTGACTGAACCAAGCTACATCAGGATGGCACAAAAAGAGATTGGCCACAGAGTCACAGAGAATGACGATAACAATCTTTCAATTCCTTCAGCCTTTTTGGTTTTCGCCTGGGAGCGCGGGCAGCTTGCCCGCTATCTCTTGTATGCGTAAGGCGTGGCAGGCGTCCCGCCTGCGCTCCCAGGCGCTTAACCTCATGCCATTGCCCTATGCAGGGGTTGTTTGAATTCACTCCGCCGCCGATGCTATATTGGCCGCGCATCAGCGAAGCATCCTTTAACTACCGTAACGACTTTTATCATGGCGCATCTGCTGACGCGCCAGACAACGGGAGCCTTATGCCATCAAAGAATCGCCGCCAGTTCATCAAAGAATCGCTTGAAGCCGGTGCGGCGGCTGCAAGCCTCACGGTGCTTAACCCTAATGCCGCGACTGCACAGACGGGGCAATCGAGCCATGCCATTCTCGGCGCGAATGATCGCTTGCGCGTCGGCTTGATCGGCTGCGGCGGCATGGGCCGTAACGACCTGCGCCAGATGCTGCGCAACAAGAACGTCGACTGTGTCGCGCTCTGTGATGTAGATGACGAACAAGCGGCGCGCGCGCAGAAGATGGTTGAGACAGACTACTCGCAACACCCGTCGCTTGTGACGCGCGATTTTCGCCGCCTGCTCGATGTGCAAGACCTCGATGCCGTCATCATCGGCACGCCGGATCACTGGCATGCGCTGCCGACCATCATGGCCTGTCAGGCTGGCAAGGATGTCTACGTGGAAAAGCCGCTGTCGATCTCCATTGCTGAAGGCCGCGCCATGGTCAATGCCGCGCGGCGGCATAATCGCATCGTGCAGATGGGCACACAGCAGCGCAGCGCCACGCATTACAAAGAAGCGGTGGATTACGTGCGCAGCGGCAAACTCGGCAAGATTCGCCTGGTGCGCGCCTGGGCCTATCAAAACTGGATGGGCAACATTCAGCCTGTGCCAGATAGCGAACCGCCCGCTTCGGTTGACTACGATATGTGGCTCGGCCCGGCGACCAAAAGGCCCTTCAACAAGAATCGTTTCCACTTCAATTTTCGCTGGTACTGGGACTATTCCGGCGGCTTGATGACTGACTGGGGGGCGCACATGATCGACATTGCCAACTGGGGCATGAACGTCAAAGCGCCGCTCTCAGCCGCTGCGGTCGGCGGCAAATTCGGCTTTCCCGACGACGCTGAAGAGACCCCCGACACGGCGCAGGTCATCTGGTCTTTCGCGGATTTCAGTCTGGTCTGGGAGCACGCCACGGCCATCGGTCGCGGCCCAGAGGCGCGCGATCACGGCGTCGCTTTTCACGGCAACAACGGCGTGCTGGTGATTGATCGCGGCGGTTGGGAAGTCTACCCCGAAAGCGAGCGCGTCATGGGCAAGGCAAGATACAAAGACGCTGGCCTGCCGCGACAGAACAGCAGCGGCGAGGATTATCACTTCCTGCACATCAAGAATTTCGTAGATGCGGTGCGCTCGCGGCAACTGCCGAACTCGGATGTCGAGATCGGCCACAACTCGATGATCGCCTGTCACCTGGGCAACATCGCCTTTCGACTTGGCCGCCAGATACGCTGGGACGTTGACCAGGAAACTATCATCGGCGACGACGAAGCGCGCCGCTACCTGATGCGCAATTATCGCGCGCCGTGGAAACTGCCGGTTTAGTGGTGCGTGATACGTGGTGCGTGATACGTGATTCATCGTATATCGAGAAGTTTGCCTGAGACGCAAACCTTTGGTCACGCACCACGTATCACGCACCACGTATCACGGGCGAAAGCCCCGATAGGTCGGCCCCAGTTGGGTGGGCAATAGACTGTAAGCCGTTTCTACCCAGTCGCAGAGGAGCGGGCGTGTTTCGCGCGGATCGATGATCTCTTCGATGCCGAAGGCTTCGGCAGTCCTGAATGGCGAGCGCAACTGGTTCAGCATCTCTTCAAGCTCGCGGCGGCGCGCTTCCGGGTCGGGCGCGGATTCGATGTCGCGCCGGTAAGCCGCCATCACGCCGCCTTCAATCGGCAGCGAACCCCAATCGCCCGACGGCCACGCATAGCGCAGGTTGAGCGCGTTGGTGTTGCCGTGCGCCGCGCCCGCGACGCCGTAACAACGCCGCAGCAGTATGCTCACCCAGGGAATGCGCGCTTGATAAATCGCCGCAATCGCCCGCGCCCCATAACGCGCCGTGCCGGCGCGCTCGGCTTTGGTGCCGACAACGAAGCCCGGCTGATCGACGAAGTTGACGACAGGCAAATGAAATGTATCGCACAAATCGACGAAGCGGACGAGTTTTTCACAAGCCGGCCCGTCCAGGCCGCCGCCGTGAAAGTGCGGATCATTAGCCATCACGCCAACCGCATAACCGTTCAAGCGCGCCAGTCCGACGATCAGCGGGCGACCATAATAGCGACTGATCTCAAAGAATGAATCCTGATCGACGATCATCTCTACGAGCCGCCGTGCGTTGTAGCCGCGCCGCCGGTCGCGCGGAATGAGCGATAGCAGATCGGCTTCCGAGCGACTGGCCGGGTCTGCGGTATCGCGGCGCGGTGGCAATTGCCAGACGTTCGACGGTAGATAAGCAAGGAAGCCGCGAATCTGCGCGAAGGCTTCGTCTTCGCTGGCGACTTCGTTATCGACGCAGCCGCTGCCGTGCGCGTGTATGTGCGAGCCGCCGAGTTCTTCTTTGGCGACCTTCTCGCCGACGCTGCGCTCGACGACCGGCGGCCCGGCGACGAAGAGTTGCGCAGTGCCTTTGACCATCAAAGAGAAGTGCGAGTTGACGACGCGCACCGCGCCCAATCCTGCGACCGAGCCGAGGCACGCGCCAATCACAGGGACTTCGGCAAGCAGCGCCACAGAGATGTCCCAGCCCGGCAGCGGCGGCACATAGGTGCGGCCCATCGTCTCAATCGTCTTGACGCTGCCGCCGCCGCCTGTGCCGTCAACCAGGCGGATCAACGGCACGCGCCAGTCGCGCGCCAAGCGCTCGGCGTAGAGCGCTTTGTAACCTACCGCACCATCCGCCGCGCCGCCGCGAACCGTGAAATCGTCGCCGCCAACCACGACTTTGCGCCCGTCGATGCGGCCCGTGCCCAGAACAAAATTGGCGGGCGTGAAGCTGGCCAGTTCGCCGTTCTCATACGTCGCACGGCCTGCCAGCGCGCCGACTTCATGAAAAGAATCGCTATCCAGCAGGCGTGCAATGCGTTCGCGAACGGTCAGCCTGCCGTTGGCATGATGGCGCGCGACGTTGGCTTCGCCGCCCATCTGTTTAGCGAGTTCGACGCGACGTTTGATCTCTTCGACTTCCGGCTCCCAACTCAATCGTTTGTCTCCTGAGGCACCGGTTGATGATTCGCTGAAAGGCTAATGCAAAAATAGGCGATTGAAAAGCCGGATGGCGTCAGGCGTAGCACCTGAGATTGGCTGAGACGTTGCGCTTCAGCCCAAGCCAGTCCCGTAGGGACGAAATGTTTATAGTTTGAAGCAACATAGAATCTGCAAGCCCCGTCGGGGCGAAATGTCGACATTGCGCTCCTGACGGAGCTTGGCATTTTATCGGCGATGGTGACTATAAACATTGCGCTCCTACGGAGCTATCACAATCACCATAATGCTGCCTGCGTCTATTCGGAAAAATGCCAGGCATATTCCGCATCAGCTTGACCAATCAGTTTGGTGATTGGACAATGCCTTTGCTTCTTTCAGGATCGAAGAGCAACGGCTTCACAAAAACAATTTAGCCGGCAACGCCTTTGGCGCTGCACGTGTTATGGATGAGATGGAGGACGTTTTGATGCGATTCAACCGCCGCAGTACTCACGCCGTGGTTATTCTGCTGATTCTTTTGCTTGCTTCCGCGAGCTTCGCGCAATCGCCTGTCAGGTCAGCGAGCAAGGCTCACCCGCGCGCCAGTGGCATCAGCCTGGCGCGTGTTGAGCCCGAAGCCGTCGGCATGTCGACGGAGCGTCTGGCGCGCATTCGCCCGGTGATTCAACAATCCATCGATCAGGGCAAGATCGCCGGCGCGGTCACGCTCATCCTGCGCAATGGCAAGGTCGCACACCTTGAAGCCGTCGGCCAGATGGACGAAGGCAAGCCGATGCGCACGGATGCGCTCTTTCGCATCGCTTCAATGAGCAAAGCCGTCACCAGCGTTGCCGTGATGATGCTTCTGGAAGAAGGCCGCCTGCTGCTCGATGATCCGGTCTCGAAATTCATTCCCGAATTCAAAGGCGCGCAGGTTGCCGTGCCGACAAGTGACAAGCAATCGTTTGATCTGGTCCCGGCAAAAAGCGAGATCACGATTCGCCAGCTTCTGACGCACACGTCGGGCATCACCTACCGTTTCATCAGCATCGAGCCGTGGGCGAAGCTCTACAAGGAAGCGGGCGTCATCGACGGCCTGACGCAGACCGATAGCAGCCTCGCCGACAACATCAAAAAATTAGCCAGGCTGCCGCTGATGCATCAGCCGGGCGAGCGCTTCTCTTATAGCCTGTCCACAGATGTGCTCGGCTATCTGGTCGAAGTCGTATCGGGCATGACATTAGACGAGTTTTTCCGCCAACGTATCTTCGCGCCGCTCGGCATGACCGACACAGGTTTCTATCCGCCTGAAGCGAAGCTCGCGCGCCTCGCCGCGGTTTATAACCAACTGCCCGACGGCCACATCAAGCGAATGAATGATGAGCCAATCGAGCGCGGCTCTCTCGTCTTCTCGGCGTCGTACCCGTACAAAGGAGCGAAGCGTTACTATTCCGGCGGCGCGGGGTTGATTTCGACGATCAACGATTACGGGCGCTTTTTGCAGGCTTTGCTGAACGGTGGCGAGCTTGAAGGGGCGCGCATCCTCAGCCGCAAGACCGTCGAGTTGATGACCGTCAATCATGTCGGCGAGATGTTCGGGCCGCAAGGGTTTGGCCTCGGCTTCAGTGTCGTGCGCGATCTGGGAAAGGGCAATGAGCCTGGCTCGGTCGGCGAGTACGGCTGGGGCGGATTCTTTTACACAAACTTCTTCGTTGACCCGAAAGAGAAGCTGATCGGCATCTTCATGTCGCAGCTTTATCCGGCAAACGATGTTCGTCTGCACGAACGCTTTCGCGCGCTGACCTATCAGTCGATCATTGATTGAGATGGTAATGAAGGCCACAATCATCGACTCGCATCAGCATTTCTGGCAGGTC
This sequence comes from Blastocatellia bacterium, assembly GCA_039648975.1. Classification (GTDB taxonomy): domain Bacteria; phylum Acidobacteriota; class Blastocatellia; order UBA7656; family UBA7656; genus DATENM01. The sequence continues at coordinate 2,179 of JBBWZK010000359.1, read as the reverse complement.
GGGCGTTTCGATTATCCGTGGATGAGCGCCGAGGTCGAAACGCTTTATCGCGACTTTCTTCCCGCAACGCTCGAACCGATCTTGAAGGATTGCGGCGTGCGCCAGACCGTGCTGGTGCAGGCCAGCAACAGTCTCGAAGAGACGCGCTGGCTGCTTGAACTGGCCGACCGCCATCGGTTCATCGCCGGCGTCGTCGGCTGGGTGGATTTGACGAGCCCGCAGGTCGAAGAACAGATAGTGGCATTCACTACACATCCGAAGTTCAAAGGCGTGCGCCACCTCGTTGAAAGCGAACCGGCGGACGATTGGCTGGCGCAACCGCGCGTCCTCGACGGACTCAAGGTGTTGGCGGCGCATGGCGTGACCTATGATCTGCTGGTGCATACGCGGCACTTGCGATATGTGTTGACGGTTGCCGAACACTGCGCGGATTTGCGAATGGTCATCGATCATCTGGCAAAGCCGCCAATTGCCAGCGGTGAAATTAAGCAATGGGCGCGCGAATTGAAACGGGTTGCGCAAATTCCAGGCATTCATTGCAAGCTGTCAGGACTGGTGACCGAAGCCGATCAATCGGCGTGGACAAACGCCGACCTGACCCCTTACGTGGCCTGCGCCCTCGAATGGTTCGGCGCGGCGCGCATGATGATCGGCAGCGACTGGCCTGTCTGTTTGCTCGCCGCCTCGTATGAACGGGCGCTTGCTGCTTATCAGGAGTTGCTGGCAGGATTGAATGATCGAGAGCGACAAGGTATTCTCGCCGGCAACGCGGCGAGCTTTTACAAACTGGAAAATGATTCCGTAGCCGATTGAATGACCGCCGCCGTATTCGCGGAGTCACCTTGAAAACACTGGCGGTGCGCAGGCCGCCTCTAAAAACTTGTTTCGAGATGAGTGCCGTAGGCACGCAATGTTTATAGAAGGCTGGTCGATCACTTTCATCAAGCTGCGTAGGAGCGTAATGTCGACATTGCGCTCCTACGCAGCTTGGCTTAAATAATTCATGTCGATCTATAAACATTGCGCTCCTACGGAGCTTGGAATTTCAAAACACGCACTAAACAACAAACCATTCTGAGATCCTATTATTATGAGCGAAGCTTACTTCATCACCGGCGCGCAAGGCTGCATCGGTTCATGGATCATCAAAGCCCTGGTCGAGCGCGGCGACACGCCTGTGGTTTTTGACGTCAGCAATGACGCGCGGCGGCTGCGGCAGATCATGAGCGATGCAGAGATTGCCGCCGCCCGCTTCATTGTGGGCGACATTGCCAATCCGTCGGCGGTTGCCGAATCGCTCGCCGCATCCGGGGCGCGGCGCATCATTCATCTGGCGGGCTTACAAGTGCCGACCTGCAAAGCCGACCCGGTCAGGGGCGCAACGGTCAATGTCATCGGCACGCTCAACGTCTTTGAAGCGGCACGCCAGGCGGAGATTGAGCGCGTCGTCTATGCCAGCTCGGCGGCGGTCTTCGGATTGAGCGAAGATGATTCGCCGGTTGATGAGACGACGGCGTGCGAACCGGCGACGCACTATGGCGTCTTCAAGCGCGCCAACGAAGGCAACGCGCGCGTCTATTATCTCGATCATGGATTGTCGAGCGTTGGACTGCGGCCATTGACGGTCTACGGCGTCAACCGCGACACAGGCTTGACGAGCGACCCGACGAAAGCCATGAAAGCGGCGGCGCTCGGCGTGCCGTTTCACATACGCTTCGGCGGCGCGACTGATTTCTTATACGTTGCCGATGCGGCGGCGGCGTTCATCGCTTGTGCAGACCGTGCGCCGGTGGGCGCGCACGTTTTCAATCTGCATGGTCAGACGGTTATGATTGATGAAGTCGCGCGCTTGATCAACCAAGAAGCGCGGCGCGCGCTGGTGACTTATGGCGGCCCGCCAATCCCAATAGCGGCGGCTTTGAATGACGCGGCGATTCGGCAAACGATTGGCGAGTTGCCCGCCACGCCGCTTGCGGAAGGCGTACGCGAAACTCTGCGGCGCTTTGTCGAGTTGCGCGATGCCAGGCGGCTCGACACCAGTGACATCGAGGCGGAATTGCGCGCGGCGGGCGTTTAAGGATACGGGCTGAGCGTCGAAATCATGCAAAAACAGGAAGCCAATCGCCTCAAGCCGGAAACCATGCGTGCCTGCGTGCTCTGTGACGTGGCGCGCATGGAA
>JBBWZK010000027.1:0-6801 GCA_039648975.1 Blastocatellia bacterium | reverse complement strand
TGTTGAACACCATGATCAACACCTACACTGACAGCCCGCTGATCATGATGGCGAAGCTCGCCATTGCCGACTCTTATTATCTGCAAGGCGGCTCGAGGAGTCTGGCGCAGGCCGAAGTCGAATACCGTGACTGGATACAGTTCTTCCCCGACGATGCGCTGGCTCCCGAAACCATGATGAAGATGGCCGAAATCCACCTCAAGCAGGTGCAGGCCCCCGACCGCGACATCACACAGGCCCGTCAGGCCGAGCGGCAACTCAAAGAGATGATGCGCCGCTATCCGACCTCTGAGAAGAAAGAGCGCACCGAACAGATGATGAATGAAGTGCAGGAAATTCTCGCCATGCACGAACTGAAGGTCGCGCATTTCTACTTCGATATACGTCAGTCGGCGTCGGCGACACAGGGGCGCACGGAAGAGATACTGAGCAAGTATCCCAACTTCACGCGCTTCGACGAAGCCCTCTGGCTGCATGCGCGGGCGCTCGAATTACAGGAAGACACCGAGACGGCGAGCCGCGACCTGTCGCGCATCGTCAGCAGCTATCCGAAATCCGAGTTCGCCGAGCGCGCCAAAGAGACGCTGAAGAAGTGGGGCAAGCCGGTTCCCGAAGCTGACCCGGCAAAGCTCGCCGAAGCAGGGCCTGTAAGCAAGGGCATGCCGGCGCGATTCACTAGCTTTCTCTTCGGCCCGCACATCGACACATCCGACAAAGGCGTCCTCATCGACCGTGATATGAAGACCGATGAGATGGTCGCCCGCGCTCAGGAGTTGAGCGGCCAGAAAGCGACAGGGCCAATCACCCCTGACGCATCGACGACCAGCAATTCGCCGAACACACGCCCGCGCCGCACAGGGCAGGCCGGCCAGGACGTTGAAGTGAAGCCGGGTACGCCCACAGATCAAAAAACGCAGCCGGCTCCGTCAAGCAAAGACAAGAAGAGCAAAGACAAGAAACCCGGCGAATCGAAAGTGCTGCGCAACCCCTAAACCGATTTTGGATTTTGGATTTTGGACTTTGGATTGATGGAACGCACACAGTTGCTTTTGCCGTCAATTCAGCTTCTCTAATCCAAAATCCAAAATCCAAAATCCAAAATCGATGAAAGTTCTCGTCATTGGCGGGACTGGCTACATTGGCACGCACGCGGTTGAAGAATTGCTGCGGCGCGGCCATGAGGTTGCGGTCTTGGCGCGCGGCCAGACGCTGTCGCGTTTGCCCGCCGATGTGCAGTTCATCAAAGGCGACCGCCATCGCTCTGAAGACATTGCCGCGCTGCGCACACGGCGCTTCGATGCCGTCGTTGACATCAACGCCTACACACGCGAAGAAACCCAGACCATCATCAATGCGTTCGATGGACGCATCGCGCGCTTCGTCCATCTCAGTTCCCTATCCGTATGCCAGCATGTGCCTTCGCAGCCTTATGACGAGAGCAGCCCGCTGGTCACTGATCCGAGCTTCACTTACGGCTACAACAAAGCCGAATGCGAGCGCGCCCTGCGCTGGGCGCACGCCCGCAACGGCTTTCCGTTCGTCAGCCTGCGCCCGCCGGCGATCTTCGGCCCGCACGACGATAAATCGCGCGAGAATTATTTTCTGAAGCGCCTGATTGCCGGCGATCCGATCATCGTTGCCGGCAGCGGCTCGACGCCTATCTTCGCGGTCTATGTCAAAGACCTTGCCGCCACGCTCGCCAATGCGCTGACCACCGAAGGCGTCGAGGGCAGCGCTTATCCTCTGGCGCAAGCCGAACTGGTCAGTATCAACGATCACATCGCCGGGCTTGCAGGGCTTGCGGGCGTCGAAGCCGAAATCGAGCACATCCCTGCGCGTTTGCTTGAGCGATTGGGATTCAACCTGCAACACTTTCCCTACTATTCCGAGGATGCCATCATCACGGTTGAATCAAGCACAACGCGAAAAGACCTGGCCTTCAAGCCAACCCCCTATCTACGCGCACTGCGAGAAACCGTGGCCTACTTCCTTGAACGCGGCCCGGAGCGCTGTCCATCTATCGAAGACCGCTTCCCGCCTGTCATGCCGCGAGCACGCGAACGCGTTCTGGTCGAGCGTTATCGCGCCGTCGTGCGCGACCTCGAAGATCGCCTGACCGATGAATGGCTGAACGAAGCCATGCCGAAAGAATGATGCGTGATGCGTGATGCGTGAATCTCACAATTAGAATAAGCGATGAGTAAAAGTGATTCCAACAACACAGAAGGGCACACACCACGCACCACGCATCACGCATCACTGAGGTTAATGATTGTTGCCGGCGAAGCCAGCGGCGACCGTCACGGCGCGGCGCTGGCGCAGGCGTTGCGGCGGCTGCATCCTGAAACGGCGTTCGAGATGTTCGGCGCAGGCGGTGAAGAGATGCGCGCGGCGGGCGTCGACACACTGGTGGATGCGCGTGAGTTCGCCAGTATCGGCATCCCGGAAATCGCTCGCGGACTCGGCAAGCACTATGGCGCTTACCGCAAGCTGCTCAGTGCCGCGCGCGCACGGCAACCGGCAGCGGTCGTGCTGATCGATTGGCCGGATTTCAATATGCGATTGGCGCGGGCGCTCAGGCGCGCCGGCTTGCATATTGTTTATTACATCAGCCCGCAGGTATGGGCGTGGCGGCGCTATCGCGTTCGCGCCCTGCGCCGCGATGTCGAGCGCATGCTGGTCATCCTGCCGTTTGAAGTCGACTTCTACAAGGGCCAAGGCATGTCGGTCGATTACGTCGGCCATCCGCTCGTCAAAACGGTGCAGCGCACGGCAACCCGTAAGGCATTCTGTAAGCAACATCACCTTGACGAATCGCGCCCCATCATTGCGCTGCTGCCCGGCAGCCGCCAGAAAGAGATTCACTATCACGTCCCGGTGATGTTGGATGCCGCCCGCCGCTTGCGCAATCTGCAAATTGAAACCCTGGCAACGCCAAACGAAGAAGTATCGCTTTCGCAGCCAAACACAGGCTTGCAAGCTGACGCATTAACCCGGCAATCCAAAATCCAAAATCCGCAGTTCGTTTTGCCGATTGCCAGCACCATCAGCCGCAACCAGATCGCCGGCCTGCTTGCGCAAATGCCGGACGCGCCGCCGGTCACGCTAATCGAGCGCGATACCTACAACGCGCTCTTTCACGCGGCGTTCGCCATCGTCGCCAGTGGCACGGCAACCGTCGAGACGGCGCTGGCGGGCACGCCGATGGTGATTGTCTATCGCGCCTCGCAGTTGAACTGGCGCTTGATTCGCCCGTTGATTCACCTCGATACGTTCGGCATGGTCAACCTGATTGCAGGCCGCAGAATCGTTCCCGAACTGATGCAGAAGGATGCCACAGGCGAGCGCATTGCTGCAGAGGTGCAGCGCATTCTCACTGATCCGCAGCGACTCGCACGCATGCATGGCGACCTTGAAGAGGTGCGGCAAAGATTAGCCGAAGGTGGCAGCGCAGGAGCTGAACGCGCCGCCCGCGCCGTGATGCAGGTCGTCGGTCAGCCCGCCAGCGGCGAGGCTGGCTAGATGTCTTTTAACGGCGCAGGCTGATCTCGACGGTGATTTCCTGGCGGCGGCGATCCATCTCGACGATGGCAAGCACGAGGTCGCGCACCTCGCGTTCGGCGCGCAGAGTTTCCGGCGATACAGGGCCGGGCCTGTGCGAGCCGGGCGCGTTCTGAACAACATGCTCCAGATCCGCCAACTGCCGCTGCAAGCGCGTCATCGTTTCGTCAATCTCGCGCCGCTTCAATTCCAGTTCTTCTTTTGCCATCATCGTTAGATCATCAGTCGAGCTACAAACAGCGAAGATGCGACAAGCGTTTGCCGCATCTTTGCTGTTTGTAGCCTACATGACTAACCTGTTTAGCGGCGTCCGCTGGCGGCGCTAAACGCATCGCGCATTTGCTTGACGCGATCATGCACCTGCTTGATGCTGGTGAACTGGCGTTCGGCCAGTGTGCGCAAAGTAGCCGGCAGGTTCGGTTCCTTGAGCGCGTCCTGAAAAGCCTTGACGGCTGAGTCTTCGCCGCGCTCGGCTTCGTTGAGTATAGCTTTATCTTCCTTGCCTGTGAGCGAGCCTTTGATGTCCATCCAGAAGCGGTGCAGGGCTCCCGCCGTCGAGCCGGTGTTTTCCGGGTCGCCGCCCAGGGCGCGAACTTCCTGCTGAAGCTCGCCGACCATCTGCGCGCGCTCCAGGCTCACTTGATTGAAGAAAGATTTAAGGTCGGGACTTTTTGCGTTTTCGGCAGCTTCTTTGAAGCCTTCCTGGCCATCCCGCAAAGTTTCTATGAGATCGTTCAGCGTGCTGATTGCTTTATCGTTATCCATTCAGTGCGTTCCTCCCTTGATCGTTCGAGTTCGGAGGATCACACTCACCGTTCCACCTGATTTAAGTATGTGGGCATCTATCTTCGCTGTCAACTCAGGCGTTCGTCAGCCACAAAGCCGTCCAAGACAATGATGCGGGCTGCGTGATGCGTGATGCGTGGTGCGTGATCTTTAGTACGGTCAAAGCTCATCGACCATAGTCTGTGTCGGAGTCTCGTTACGCACCACGTATCACGCACCATGTATCACGCATCACGCTTCACTGCCGCCGCTGCGGGCGGAACGGGCGAGGATAGACGGCGACGCTGGTGTTGCCGTCTTTATCTACGGCCTGCACGCCGAACAGGACATTGTCTTTCGACAATCCTTTAACCGTGAAGGTTGTAACATTGCCTACAAATTGCTTATGCTGCCAGAAAGGCGCGGTCGTTTCGCGCCAGACGATTTGATAACCGGCGATGTCCGGCTCCTTGCCGGCTTCCCAACGCAGCGTCGTGTCGTTCTCCAGTTGTGCCGTCTCTACCTCGACGTTGGCCGGAGCCGCCGGCCCCAGCGCCAGATTCGCCAGCGCGGCGGCGTTGACGCGCGCCACCTGCGCAATGTAATTGAAGTCATCGAATTCCGGCAGGTCGCCATACTGCACGCCTTTTTCGCTGCGCACTTTCTGATGCTGGTGCTTGTAATCTTCATTCGGCTCGGTCATGCGCACTGCCGCAAAGCCGCGCTCCAGAAACGGCGAATGATCGCCGCCGCGCAGGTAACGGTCTTTGCGATAAACCACGGTCACGGTCATTCCAGCGACATAGCGCTCGGCGATTTCTTTGATCGAGCGCGCCAGTTGCCGCGTCGGCAAATCGTTTTCGCCGCCGGTCTGCAATGCCGCGCGCAGTTCGGGCGACATCTCTTTCGCAGGCGGCACGCCTTCGGCAAACAAACGCACGCGCTTGTTGTCAACGTGGCCGTCTTCGGCGCGCGAACTGCCGATGATGTCGTTGGTAATCATGCCGGCGACGTTGAGGTTCTTCTGTTTGGCCGTCTCGGCCCAGTGCGTCGAGCCTAGCAGTCCCTGCTCTTCCGCCGCGACGGTCATAAACACCAGCGTCGCGTCGAACTCGTACTTCGACATGACGCGCGCCATCTCCATCACCGCCGCCGTGCCCGACGCATCATCATTCGCGCCGGGCGCATCGCTGGTTCCATCGAGCACGTCCTGTGCGCAAACACACGAATCATAATGGCCGCTGACGACATAGAGGCGATCTTTCGATTCAGCCTGCCGACCGGGCAGCGTGGCGACGACGTTGACGATCTGTGTAGGCTTGGGTACACGCGCCACCGCCGGCTGCGTGAACTCGTCGAATTCGACCTGCAATCGCCCGCCGGAATCTTTGCTGTAGCGCTCGAATTCCGATTTAATCCAGCGCCGCGCCGCACCGATGCCGCGCGTATCGCTCGCGGTGTCGGAAAGCGAATGGCGCGTGCCGAAGCTGACGAGTTTCTTAATCGTCGCTTCAATGTTGGCGGCGGATATTTCGCGGACGATCTTTTGAATCTGCGGGTTCAGCTTATCAGTTGGGCTGGCATTTGCCGCGCCTGCTTTCTTCTTGTGTTGCGCGCTGGCAATAGGCAGCAGGAGAGCAAGTGTAAGAACAGCCACTAATGTTTTTTTCATCGATAGTCCTGAACTATTTCGGCGTGTAGCGACTTGCGGCGATTGGCAGATAACGATTCCGATTGAAGCTCGGCGATGTGCTTCTCCCATGTGTAATCGCGCGCCCAGCGAATGAGCTTCTGCTGGCCGTTTAGCACCGGCTCAATGCGCAAACAGCCCTGAGTAGCCATCGCGGTAGGAGGTACAGCATAAAGGTTATCTGTTTCCGGGTCATATACCGCAAAGATGTCAACCTCATCACTACGATAACGGCGCATCCCGTTTTGATTCGAGTCTTTGATTCTGCGTCTACTCTTATACAGAAGGCAGCCGGTATGACGCCATCCCGTTTTGACTTGAACTTTCAGCAGATGTGTTCCGGTGTCTACGATGAGATCATACGCACTGCCACCGCCAAAGGGCAGGCTGACGAGGAAGCCAGCGCGGGTGTAGGCTGCCAGCACGATGGCTTCCGACGAATTGCCTTTGTGCATCGTATTGCCGATTTCGTACGCTGCTGCTTTCATTAACAACCTCCTTCAAACCAGCTATGGGGGAAGCCGTCTCGCCTTGCCATCACACGATAGCCTTGCAATAATTTGGCTCACGGGCCTGTAGCTCAAGGGATAGAGCGACGCTCTCCTAAAGCGTAGGCTGAAGGTTCAAGTCCTTCCAGGCTCATCCCCTTGTCATCACTTATCATACTGCAAGAGCGACGCAACCTTGTAGCCGTTGAAACGCTCGCGGCCATTCAGAAATGTAAGCTCGACCACAAACGCCAATCCCGCGACCGTGCCGCCCAGTTTTTCAACTAAACTTACGAC
>JBBWZK010000486.1:0-8880 GCA_039648975.1 Blastocatellia bacterium | reverse complement strand
GATGCAAGCAGGTTGTCTTTCCCCGCGTCGCCGTGTCGCCGCGTCGCCGCGTCGTCTTCCTGGTGGGCTTATCCGGCGAGCGCCTGCGGCACGAGGCCGAGGTGGCGTTCGATGCATTTGAGCAGGTTGGCGACTTCAAAGGGCTTGGTCAGCAGTTCATCCGCGCCGTAGCGGTCGCGCGCTTCGAAGCGATAATTCAACTTCGTGTAGACCGCCGTGAGCATGATGACTTTCGGCGCGGGCTGCATTTCTTTGAGCGCTTTGCAGACCAAAAAGCCGTGCATCTTCGGCATCAGGCCGTCGGTGATGACGAGGTCGGGCTTCATCTCAGCGGCTTTCTCAACTGCCGCTTTGCCGTCTTCGACGAGAACGACCTCGTAACCGGCAGAGGTGAGAATCTTGCCGAGCACGCGGCGCAGCGGCAGGTCGTCGTCAGCTACGAGGATGCGTTTGCCACGGCCCGGCGCGTTTTGGTTTTCGTCGGTTGCCGCGGCTGAGGCAAGCGCCGCGATTTCGGGCTGCATCACCGCGCGCCCGGCCAGTTCATCGTTGTCGATCAATTGCAGGCAGAGGCGCTCCAATCCATCACGCTTGATGAAGCGATTGCAGACCAGGGCGTAACTTTCGATGCCGCGCTCAGGGTAGCTGACGCGGACAAACTCGAACTCGGGCGGCGCGGCTTTGACAATCAAGCGCAGTCCGCCTTCACTGACATCTTCGGTGCGCCCGGCTTCCTGTCGCAGGCATTGCAAATTCTCTGTGAAGTATTCGACCCAGACCATTTCACCGCGTTCTTCGCGCGGCTTGCGGCGGCGTTCAGCGCCCGCCCAGGGTTTCGTTTGAAAGGTCGCCCAGGGCTTATCGAGATAGCCCACCGGCGGATGCTCGCCGATGAACTCGACGGCGGTGACGCGCACGCCCTTTTTGACTGGTTGGACGCGCCGCACCAGCGCATAGACTTGGTAATCCGGTTCATCCGTCGCATGATTGCGCAGGCGGGCCGGCAACGGCAATGTAAGGTGCAACACACTGCCGTGACGGACGCGGCGGCCCATGTGCAAAGTGATGCCGGTGCGGCTGGCGTCCACGGTTTCGGCGCACTCTTCCCACTTGCCGGTCTTGCGGTCGTAGCCGACGATGGTGGTCGAAACGTTAAGCGGAAATCGCTGGCAGCGGCGGCGGTTCTCTTCTGCATCGTCGCTCTGATCGGGCGTGGCGTTGGCGTCGAGGCCGGCGCTCAGGTCTGGCGGGCTGGCGCTCGATGACGAGCGATTCGCGCTTTGCTTATCATCCGACTCTGTTGCCGGCGCGGCGGGCAGCGAAGCGACGGGGGTAAGCGGGCCGGTTTTTTTGACGATGACGAAGCGGTCGTACTCGATGCGCTTGTTGGGATTCGACAGCACTGAATAGGCCTGCGCAATACGACTGGTGGCCAGTTCGACACGTTCAATCGCCTGGGTGACCACGTCGCCTCTGGCTTCCAGAGTGTCGCGCACCGGCAGCAACACCCCTGCGGCCTGCTCATAGGCTGTGGCAATCTGCGCATCAGAGGCCGAGCGCCCAACGCTCAAGGCTTCATAATGCGATGTCGAGCGTTCGATCTGCTGCAATAAGCGTTCAAGCGCCCCGAGTTCGGCGCTCGTCAGTTCGTCACTGGATTGTTTCCTCATTGCCTCACCCCTCAACCCTAAATCGAAATGCAATGCTCGCTCAAAGCGCCTGGCCTGCGCCCGGCGGCGCGGTCGCGCGCCAGGCCAGGTCGATCCGGCAACTGCTTCTGAGTTTGTAGCAAATCCCGCAGAAGCTGGGGGCATCGGTCAACTTGCATTAAAGGTCTTGAGGCTCTAGCGACCTCAAGGCTGACTAGGACAGCAAGTGCAATGCCAGTCATATGGCAACTTGCCCCGACCGGGCAGTGCTGGTTTGGCGGGTAGTTAGTGGTTCACGGCGGCGGTCAAAATGGCATCCCTCCTTCAGTATGATTGAATACGTTGACGGATTTCGAGCAAGATAGAGTCAGGGGCTAGAGACTAGAGGCTAGGGGCTAGTGACCGGAGGTTTTCTCTAGCCCCTAGCCTCTGCGCTGTGCTAGTTTGTCTGCCAATGACGATCACCGAAGCCATCAAGCAGACGGTTGACCACCGCAGCCTGAGCGTTGCCGAGGCCGAAGCCGTGCTTGATCAGATCATGACTGGCCAATGTAGCGACGCGCAGATTGCCGCGCTGCTCACGGCGCTGAGAATGAAGGGCGAAACCGTAGACGAGATCATCGGCTTTGCGCGCGTCATGCGCCGCCGCGCCGCGCCCGTCCGTCCGCATAGCGTCGTCAGTTCCGAACTCGCCGGCACCGAGCGCGAAGCGTTGATCGATACCTGCGGCACCGGCGGCGATGTCAGCGGCAGCTTCAACGTGTCGACCGCGACCGCTTTTGTGGTTGCCGGCTGCGGCGTGCGGGTTGCCAAGCACGGCAATCGCTCAGTGTCGAGCCAGTGCGGCAGCGCCGATGTCGTCGAAGCGCTCGGCGTCAAGATCGAGCTTGCGCCGGCGCGCATCGCTGCCTGCATAGACGAAGTCGGCATCGGCTTCCTGCATGCGCCACTGCTGCACGAGGCGATGAAGTTCGTCGCGCTGGCCCGCCGGCAGATGGGCATTCGCACCATCTTTAATCTGCTGGGGCCGCTGACGAACCCTGCGGGCGCGAATACACAGGTGATTGGCGTCTATGCCGCGCCCTTGACCGAGATGCTGGCCGAAGCCTTGCGAGCGCTCGGCTCAAAGCGCGCCCTCGTCGTTCACGGCAGCGACGGCCTTGACGAAATCAGCATCAGCGCCCCCAGCAAAGTAACCGAGCTTACCAATGGCGAATTGCGGACGTACACGGTGACGCCGGAAGATTTCGGGCTCCGTCGCGCGCCGCTCGAAGCTATCGCCGGCGGCGATGCTCGGCAAAACAGCGCGATGATTCTGGAGGTCTTGAACGGCGTGCACAGCCCGCGCCGCGACATCGTCTTGTTGAACGCCGCCGCAGCGCTCGTCGCCAGCAATCGTGTAAGCGACTTCACAGACGGCGTGCGCCGCGCCGCCGAAGCGATTGATAACGGCAAGGCCAGGGCAAAGCTTGAACAGTTAATCGAATTTACCAATCAGGCATAAAGCGTCTGGCTTCTTTTTTCAGTCTCAACCAAAAAGCTGCCACCATTTCTTCTTCTTCGGCAGCATGGGCGCGGGGCGCGTCGGGATGGCGCGGCCTTCGATGACCGCCAGGGGATTGTCTTTGGCGTAGGCAAGGGCGTACTCTTCGCCGATCAATTCGGCAACTGCCTTAACCGCTTCGCTCATGCCGGGCAGGCGATTGCGCGTGTTGTGGCAATCGCTGGCAATGAAATGAATCAACCCGTGCTCCAGCATCACACGCACCGTCTGCTGGACTTTCTTGCCGAACTGGCCGGTGATCGAGCCTGTATCCATCTGGCCGAGCACGCCCAGTTCGACCAGTTCATAAAATCGTTCGGGTTCGGCCATCAGCATCTGATTGCGCTCCGGGTGGGCGATGATGGGACGGATCTGCTGACTCATCAATTCGAACAAGGCGCGTTCGGAACCGAGCGGCACGACCTGATGCGGAAACTCGATCAGCGCATAAGGCCCATCGTTGATCGTCGGCGCGCTCTTCGCTTTGCACAGATGATTGACGACGTCATGCGTGAAGCGCAGTTCGCAGCCCAACACGATGCGCGGGCGACCCTGAAGCTCGGCGTTCAACTCATCAACTTTTTCTTGCAGAAAAGCCGGGTCGTGCGTCGTGTGAACATGATCGTGAGCATGCGGCGTGGCGACGATGACTTCGATGCCGTCATCCGCCGAGCGGCGGCACATCTCAAGGGATTCTTCGAGACTGTGCGAGCCGTCATCGATTTGCGGCAGGATGTGACTGTGAATATCAACCATTGGCATCACGCGAGCGAGCGGCCTGTAATCTCCAATTCAAAATTGCCAATGCTCCGGCAGATTTCTTAGCGAGTAACTGCAAAATGTCCTTTTGATACTACGCCAGAAGGCGATGCGCGACAAAGGTAATCGCGCGCGCCTAACGTTTCTGTGGGCGATCCTTGGCTTATGGAGTGCGGCGGTGTGTGGCCGCGGTCGTAGTGGCAGGGCAAGACGGGCCGCCGCGAAGGACTACCACAGCGGCGACAGGTCGCCGCACTCCATAGCCTCCGGCAATCGCTCAATTACTACCCAATCAGAGCGCCGCTGGTCGGTTTAGTTTGCCGGCGCGGGGTTGTTGTGATTGTGATGCGGCATGAAGGAAGTCTTGACACTCGAAAAAAGCGACAGCTATGATCAATCTGAGCTTTCCAAATGCAACCCGTGGTTTGTATCGGCGTTCTATCACATGCAGAGGACGCAATCTAAAGGTGACCTGTTGGGCAAGTGTAAAGTGGTAATTTCTATGACACGTATTTTCGCCGCGCTTTGTTTTATCGCCATCCTCACCGTGGTGGCGCTGGCTTCCGACCCGGACGCAAACAAATTCATGCCGGTCAGCGACGTCAAGCCGGGCATGAAAGGCTACGGCATGTCGGTCTTTCAGGGCACTAAACCCGAACGCTTCGAGGTCGAAATTCTCGGCACGCTCGAAGGCTTTCAAAATCCCAAGCAGAGCATCATCATCGCGCGATTGAGCGGGCCGCTGGTCGAGCGCACGAGCGTCTTTGCGGGCATGAGCGGCAGCCCCGTCTATATTGACGGTCGGCTGGTCGGCGCGGTGGCTTATGCCTTTCCGTTCGAGAAAGAGCCGATTGCCGGCATACAGCCCATCAGCAACATGATCCAGGTCATTGAGGAAGGCCGCAAAGAAGAACCGCGCTCTTCTTCAAGCCCTGTCAGTTTCAACACGCTGGTTACGCAGACCGCGCGCTCGAATTTTCCCGGCGCGATGAGCGGATTATCCAGCGCCCAGGTCGGGCCGCGCGCCGCGACCAATCCACAGCTTGCGCCCTTCGTCGGCCACACCATCGTGCCGATAGCGACGCCTGTGACCTTCTCAGGCTTTTCGCAGACGGCGATTGAAATCTTCGGCGAAGACCTCAAGAAGATCGGCATTCAACCTCTCGCCGGGGTCGGCGGCGCGTCGGCCATCACGCCGATGATGCCGGCCAACGAAAACACGCTCGCGCCCGGCACGTCGGTGAGCGTGCAACTGGTGCGCGGCGACTTCACGATTGACGCTTCGGGCACCGTGACCTATCGCGACGGCGAGAAGATTTACGCCTTCGGGCATCCGTGGCTCAGTTCGGGCCGCACCTCCTGGCCGATGGCCGAATCCAGCGTCGTCACCGTCGTGCCGAACGTCAACAATTCGTTCAAGCTGGCGGCGGGCGGCAATCTGGTTGGCGCAATCAATCAGGATCGCTCAACTGGCGTTTTCGGCCAACTCGGCGATGCGCCGCGCATGATTCCTGTGAAGCTCACCGTGCACACGAGTCGCAACAAGACCGAGACCTATAATTTTGAAATGGTATCGGACTCGCTGTTGACGCCTGTGCTGGCGCGCATTGCCTGCTTTTCGGCAATCGCCGCGACCGAGCGCCAAGTCGGCAACCAGACGATCCTGCTCAAAGGGCGGATTGCGCTGAACGGCCAGCCGGACATCATCATCGACAACAGCTTCTCGTCGGCCAACGGCACGGCGCTGTTTGCTGTCAACGACATCGCCCGCCCTCTGGCGATGCTCTACAACAGCGGCTTCGATGCGCTCGACGTGCGCGGCATCGAGGCCGACGTGACCTCGACGGATAATCGCACAAACGGCGCGCTGACCCGCTTGTGGATCGATAAGAACGAAGTGCAGCGCGGCGAAGGCGTCGAGATTCAACTCTTCGCGCGCCACGACAACGGCAGCGAATTCGTCGAGCGCATTCCGCTGACCATCCCAGCCGACGCGCCTCTCGGCCCGCTGGTGATTATGGTCGGCGACGGCGCGTCGATGAACCAGACGGAAGCGCATCAGCCGTCGGGCGATTTCACGCCCAAAGATTTAAGTCAACTGGTGCGCTCGATGAACAAGATGAAGCGCAACAACCGGCTGTATGTGAAAATGCTGCGCGCCGGCACGGGGGCCATCGTCAATAACGAAGAGATGCCGACGCTGCCGCCGTCTGTGCTGGCGACTCTGGGATCGCAGCGCACATCGGGCGGCTTCACGCCGCTTTCGGTAGCAACGCTCGCCGAGCAGGAGCTTGCGCCATCGCGCTTCCTGATCAGCGGCCAGCAGACCATCGTCATCAACGTCGTGCGTTAGTCTGCGATCAAGACGGTCGTTAAACTTGCAGGGTTCGCAATAAGGTCAGCACTGCAAAAGGCCCGCGCTGGTTGCGGGCTTTTTGCTTGAATCGCTCATGTCGGCGAACCTGAGATTTTAGGATGTGAAAGGATTTTTGTAATGTACCTTCCCCCTATTCTACGAAAGATTTTCCTCACCTCGCTTGCCCTGCTTGCCTTTGCCGGGTTGGCCATGGCCAGCGGGCCGGTCTTCTGGGAAACCTCCAAGCAGGAGGACGTGCTCAAAGGCGATGCGCGCGGCGTGTCGATTGCCGAAAACGGCGCGGTGACGCTCGCGCCTGCCTATTCACTGGTCTATGACACCAAAGAGGCTTACATCTGGTCGAGCGCGACCGACGCCGCCGGCAACATCTATCTGGGCACAGGCCACGACGGCAAGATCTTCAAAGTTGACACGACGGGCGCGGGCCGCATGCTTTACGATGCGCCGGAACTCGATGTCACAGCCCTGGCGACCGACGCACAAGGGAATCTCTATGCCGCCTCCTCGCCCGACGGCAAAATCTACAAGATCACGCCGGCAGGCCAGCAGTCTGTCTTCTATGATCCGCCAGACAAATACATCTGGTCGCTGGTCTACGATGCCAGTACGGCGACGCTCTATGCCGGCACAGGCGACAAGGGGATCATCTACAAGATCGATTCGACAGGCAAAGCCGTCGTGTTTGCCGATACCAACGAGACCAATATTGTCGCGCTCGCTATGGACAAACAGGGCAACCTGATCGCCGGCACGGACCCCGGCGGGCTGGTGTTGCGCATCTCGCCAAACGGCAAAGTCTTTGCGCTGTTCGATTCGCCGACGCAGGAGATTCACAAGCTGTTGATTGCCGACGACGGCTCGATCTATGCGCTCGGCATCAATCAATCGAGCGCCGCGACGACCAAGGCGGCAAGCCTCGGCACCGCGACAACGACATCGCTTTCGGGCGAAGGCGTCATCACCATCTCGGCCAGCGACGACGGCGACACGCCGGTCGTGCTGCAAGCCAGCGACGCGTCCTCGACGCTCAGTTCATCCTTGAAGAGCGGCAAAGCCGAAGGCGCGCGCAGCGCGGTCTTTCATATTTTGCCCGACGGCGGCAGCGAAGTCCTCTGGCGCTCGAACGACACGGTTGGCTTCGGCCTGCGCCCGCTCGCCGATGGGCGCGTGCTGGTCGGCACTGGCAGCAAAGGACGCATCTATCAGATCGCCCGCGACCGCTCGTATACCCTATTGATTCAATCGCCCGACGATCAAACCTCGACCATCTTCGCCCTCGGCGAGCAGTTGTACGCCACGTCGAGCAATCTCGGTCGCCTCTATAAAATCGGGCGCGAAAGCGTCAGTGAGGGAACTTACACTTCGCCGGTGCGCGATATGAAGTTCGCAGGCCAGTGGGGCGTCATCACCTGGCGCGGCGCAGGCAGTGTCGAGATGCACACCCGTAGCGGCAACACCGAAACGCCCGATGCGACGTGGAGCGAATGGTCTGCGCCGTATCGCGTCTCGACCGGCGACCAGATCACCAGCCCGCGCGCCCGCTTCATTCAATGGCGAGCCGTGCTCCGCCGCAGCGCCGCGCCAACCAATTCGGCGGCCAGCGCCAGTTCGGCGGCGCGACTGCAAGCCGTGGTGGTTGCCTACCTGCCGCGCAATCAAGCGCCCGACATCGCGTCGGTGACCGTGCTGCCACAGGGCATCGCGCTGGCAGAGCAGCCGCTGGCGATTGATCCGTCGATTGCTTCGTCGGGACTCGACCCGCAGCTTTTCGGCCTCCTCTCATCCGTGCCGCCGCGCCGTTTTTTCCAGAAAGGGGCGCGGACGCTGTCCTGGCAGGCGACCGATCCAAACGACGACACGCTTAATTACAAAGTAATGTATCGCACAATCGGCGATAACGAATGGCATCTGCTCGCCGACAACCTGACGCAGGCTTACTACACGATTGACGGCAACCGTCTGCCGGACGGCACCTATCTCTTCAAGGTGACTGCCAGCGACGCGCCGGGCAACCCTGCGGAAGCGGCGCTGACCAACGAAGAGACGACCGATGCCGTCGAGATAGACAACACGCCGCCGATGATCAAAGTCAGCGGCCCGGCGGTCAACGGACAGACGGCGGAAGTGACCTTTGATGCCAGCGACGCGACCAGCCGCATCGTGCGCGCCGAATACAGCGTCGATGGCGGCGCATGGCAGTTGGTTTATCCGCTGGACGGCGTCGCCGATTCAGCGCACGAAACCTATAAGGTGCGCGTGACCTTCGATAAGCTGGGCGAACACCTCATCGCTTTCCGCTGTGCCGACTCGTCAGCCAACGTCGGCACCAGCAAAGTCACGGCAACCGTGCGCTAAATCAGAGGGCAAGGGAATGGCAGACTCTCTAATATGGAGTGCGGTGACAAGTCATCGCTTGGCCTCCTCGCCAAGCCTAAAAGCGGCGACAAGTCAAAGCACTCCAAAAGCTGCCGCCGTCTCATTCTCATGCGGTTTAATTTAGAAGCTGGTTTTCGTCCGTACCTTTCCACACAGAGGAGGCCCGCTTTGGCCTC
>JBBWZK010000461.1:0-18128 GCA_039648975.1 Blastocatellia bacterium | reverse complement strand
AGCCGTGTCGACCCAATACCCCCCTGGTAGGATTGTTTGTCTGCATCAACACAGCGGGAAGGCGGACGCCTTTCGGCTGCCCTCGTTGTTTGGCGAAGAGCCGCCCGCTTGTTTCGCGCCGTGACTTTCACGATAATTGAATGGCGCTCGAACGTTCACGCTTAGGCCGACCGTATGGGATCAGGTTCCTGGCTCAGATTGCCGCCGCTCAAACTGCACACGCGAACGACGATTCTCACGTCGGCGGTGCTGATCGCCGTCTTTGCCATCATGGCTTACTTTTCCGATCTCGCCATCACGAGACTCAGCGACCAGCAAGAACGCCAGGATGCACAGCTTCTCGCCACGCGCGTCGCCGATACGGTTGAACTGCACATCAAGCGATTGAAGCGCCGCGAAGAACGGCGCAAGGGAAAACAGCGCACCGTCGAAGAATCCGAATCGACGACGATTCCCGATTGGGACGAAGTCCGCGAAGCCATCGAAGACACAATCATCAAAGATAAGCCGCAGCTTGCCGAAGTGCGCGTCTTCGCCCGCTCGAACGCGAACGACTGGGTCGAGAAAATCACCCTTCCGGTTGAAGCCGACCCGCTGCCGGCCAAACAGATAATGGATGTTGTGCAGCATAGCGATAAAGCGAATGTCATCGTTCGACAATCGGGAACCAATCGTTTGATTACCGCGCGAGCGGCGATCAATGTCCCTGAAAGCGGCGGCCCGACGCAGCTTGGCGCGGTCAGCGTCCTGCTGGACTTCGATGAAAAAGAAAGCTCGGCGGCGGCCTTGCGCCGTTTGATCTGGCCGCTGATGCTGCTGGCCATCATCGCCATCACCTTGATGACCTACTTTCTCTTTCGCCATATCGTCTACAAGCCGATTGACTCTCTGTTGCTGGCGATGTCAAAAGCCGAGGCCGGCAATCTCGCCGCTGAAGCTCCTACGCAAGCGCCAGACGAAATCGGTCTGCTCACCTCGCGCTTCAATCGTATGCTCAGTCGCATACGGCAGATGACCGAACAGTTGAATCTCGAACAGCGCGTCCTCGAAGTCCGCGTGAAGGAAGCGACTGCGGAAATCGCCGAGCGCAAAGAACAGCTCGAAGACGCCAACCTGGAGCTATTTGAGATGCAGCGCCAGTTGACGCAGCTCGAACGCCTGGCCGCCGCCGGCCAACTGGCGGCGCAGTTTGCACACGAAGTTGGTACGCCGCTCAATCTGATCTCCGGCCACGTGCAGTTGTTGCGTGCACGCACCACAGACGAACGGGCCATTAAACGTCTGGACGTGATCGCCGGACAGATCGAGCGCATCACCAACATTGTCCGCTCCATGCTCGCCTCGACACGGCGACCGCAGCCGCAATTTGAACTCGTAGACCTCAACGCCCTGCTCACACGCATACTCGATGCGACGCAGCCGACGCTCGTCGCTCGTAATGTGGAGTTGATTACAGAAATGAGCGAAGGCTTGCCAATCGTTGCCGCCGACGCAGATCAGTTGCAGCAGGTCTTCATCAATCTGATCAACAACAGCCTTGACGCCATGCCCGGCGGCGGCCAGTTGCAAGTGCGGACGATGCGCGATGGCCTGAGCGCCTTGATCGAACTTGCAGACAGCGGCGAAGGCATCAAGGACGAACAGCTCGATTTGATCTTTGAGCCGATGTTTACGACCAAGCAGGGACTTGGCACAGTGCTTGGACTCAAGGTCGTCAAGTAGATCATCACCGAGCACATCGGCAGCGTCGACGTCGAAAGCGAACCCGGCCATCGCACGATGTTTCGCATACGCCTGCCGATTGATGCGGGCAGCGCCGCGCCGGTTGAGGCCGCCAGCGACGCGCCGCTGCTGCCAGGTATAGCGATTGCCGTCGAAGAACAAACGGTTGAGCGATGAAAAAGATTCTCGTCATTGATGACGACCTGGAAACCTGCAACTTTCTCGCGGAGATTTTTTCCGAGGAAGGCTGGCAGGTGGCATCGAGCCAGTCTGCTGAAACAGCGCTCGCGGCGGTTGAGCGCGAGCCTTTTGATTTGATCGTCAGCGACATCAATCTCGGCGGGCGAATGAACGGCGTGCAGCTTCTCAAAGAGTTCAAGAAGATCACGCCGTCATCGGAAGTCATTCTCATCAGCGGCTTCGGCACGCTCGAAACCGCCGTCGAAGCCGTGCGCGAAGGTGCGTTCGATTACATCAGCAAACCCTTCAACGTCAACGCGGTGATTGCCACGGCGCGGCGCGCGCTCAAGGGGCGCGCTGCCGAAGAACCTGCGGCGGTCTTGCTGAAAGAGTACAGTGAAGCGTCAGGCATCATCGGCCACAGCCCGCCAATGATCGATCTCTATAAGGAGATCGCGCTGGTCGCGCCGTCGCGTTCGACCGTCTTGATCACCGGCGAATCGGGCGTCGGCAAAGAGTTGGTGGCGCGCGCCATTCACCGCAACAGCCCGCGCGCCGCCGCTTTCGTTGCCATCAACTGCGGCGCGATTACCGAAACGCTGCTCGAAGCCGAACTCTTCGGCCATGTCAAAGGCAGCTTCACCGGTGCGGTCGCCGACAAGCGCGGCATGTTTGAGGAAGCCGGCGGCGGCACCATCCTGCTCGATGAGATCGGCGAGACCAGTTTAGCGCTTCAGGTAAAATTGTTACGTGTATTACAAGAGAGCGAGATTCGCCGCGTCGGCAGCCCGCGTTCGGTTAGCGTTGACGTGCGCGTCGTAGCGGCGACCAATCGCGACCTTGAGCGCGAAGTGAAAGAGGGCCGCTTTCGTGAAGACCTGTTTTATCGTTTGAGCGTCGTGACCTTGCGCGTGCCGCCGCTCAGAGAACGCCTCGAAGATTTATCCTTGCTGGCGGCGCACGCGCTCAAGCAGGCGCAACGCGCAGGGGCGCGGGCGACGACGATTTCCGAAGAGGCGCTGGCGGTCTTGAATCATTATGATTGGCCGGGCAACGTGCGCGAGCTTGAAAACACGATTGAGCATGCGGCGCTTTATGCGCGCGGCTCGGTGATCACGCCCGAAGACTTGCCGGAAAAGATTCGCCGCCACACGCGCAACGCCGAGACGACGAGCAAGCTGCAAGCGATTTACACTGATCTGCCGACGCTCGAAGAACTGGAGCGCCGTTATCTGCTGCACGTCTTGCAAGCCGTAGGCGGCAGCCGCACGCGCGCCGCCGAAGTGCTGGCCATCGACCGCCGCACGCTTTATCGCATGGCTGAACGCTACGGCATCAATCTGAAAGAATCGGGCGAGTAGGCAGGGTTTTGTAATCTCCCATGTAAACTCGCAACGTTGGCATAAGCACATTTCTTTTATGATCAGAAGCCGGCGGATGGAATTACCGCGATACCCGAACACCGAAGCCTAACGCTCCACGTTAAGAAACTCATTCGCCGCGCTTCACTGCGTTTGTTAAGTCCGCCTTTGGAAACCACAGCCCTTTCTTTCGGGGCTATTCGTAATGAGCCCACATTCGTAAGACTTTTACTGTCTTCTCTTCTTTGTAAACCTGATAAACCAATCTATGCTGAATGTTAATCCTGCGTGAGTATGCTCCTGAAAGATCACCTACTAGCTTTTCATATGTAGGCGGAGTCTGGAAAGGATTCTCGCTGATGATTTCTAACAATTCTTCAGCTTTTCGTTGTAGTCCAGCAGCAGCCAGTTTCTTTGCATCTTTCTGCGCCTGCTTTGTATAAACTAGCTGCCAATTCACCAGTTCAACTCCTTAGAGCATTCCTCTATCGGCGTTGCCATTCCCTCTCGGATGGATTCGCGCATATCAGGAATCGAAAGCAAGTACAGAGTTTCTTGTATAGCACGCCAGTCTTCCTCTGAAATCAGTATTCCGTTAGAAGCATCGCTGATGATATAAATTGGCTCATGCGAGGTTGCAGCCTCTTCCAAAAGCTCTTGTAAACTCTTTTCTGCTTCTCCAGCGTTAATAGTTTTCATAGTCAAACCTCTCCCGACCAATATACCTCATTCTGAGGCTAAAGTAACGGGTAGCTCTTGCGGGTGCAGGGACTATTCATTGTCTGAAAAAGGAAGCGTTCCTCTAGAATTGCGGTTGTCAGACCAAAATTCCAGGAGGAACGCATGCGCACTAGGAAGTTGATTTAGCTTCTCAATTTATTAGAACTCACAATAAAAATGTACAAGCGATTAATTGCAAACCTTTTTGGCGTTTTCACAGGCAGGGCTATTTCCCAATATGCAAGACGTGCGATAATCTTCACAAGCACCGGGACTATTACCAAGTTTTTCTTTAGCAAATCCTCGGCTGTTGTAAGCAAGTGGTATAAATTCATCTTCTATTTCTTTTTGCTTCGCTCTTTTCGCCTCTATTACAGCATTACCTTTATTCGGATTTCTTTCATAATCGGCTTTTGTAGCGATGCAAAGTTGAAGAAATTGGTTATAGTCTGCAATTGCCCCCCGATAATCACTTAAGTCCAATTTAGCAGCTCCTCTATTGAAGTAAGGGCGAGGATCGTTCGGGTCAATATGTATTGCTGCTGTATAATTTTCAATAGCCTCACTGTATTTCTTTTGTCGCTGTAATGCTAATCCTTTTGTGAAAAGCTCTTCGGCGTTCGTACGCTTATCTGGATTGTTTGTCGGTTCTTCTGATCTACGTACTCCCAGCAAAGGTTCAACTCTAAAATCTTTTGGATCATTAGGATTAACCCAGCGATAGCCGTCAGCGGGGCGAAGTTTTCCATCTGATTCGCGGATTACATTCGCATGAGTAGACCTAGCAGCCGAAGAAGTGGTCGGAGATTCTGTATTGGGGAAGCCGCGAGGAGCAACACGGTTATAAACCTTATCTATCCATTCTCCAACAGTAAGCCATCGGTGTCGATCTTCTGGCTTTACAACGTCCCGAATATCTATTTCGGCGTACGCGAGTAGCACAGCCAGTTGACTGTTCACGATATTGCGATTTTGAGGATAATCTTGTTCCCTTGGCACAAAATCCCCGGGCTTGAAAATCATCTTGCGCAAATCATCATTTAGCATATTTGCAATCTCTCTACTTAATTTGACAAAGTCATTATGCATAATTGGGAACCGGTCATTTGCTAGCAAATTTTTCATATCTGCTTTCAGTGCGTCAATCATCGCCATCTCACCTAATAGATCTGAAAGATCGCCGAGAATGGCAATAGCATTAAGATGGTCATGGAAATCCGCTTCATCAATTTCCCTTTGCATAGTTTTAATAATATAGTTTCGCAAGTTTTGAGAAGTTTTCCAACGACCATAGCTTTCGTTCGGTTCGTTGCGCTGTATAGTTTGACCCGCCGTGATTACAACGAAGATATTTTGAAGACCATTAGCATACGCCGAGGAATAAGCGGTTGGTAAGACGTGGGTTGTAAATAATAAAAG
This sequence comes from Blastocatellia bacterium, assembly GCA_039648975.1. Taxonomy (GTDB): domain Bacteria; phylum Acidobacteriota; class Blastocatellia; order UBA7656; family UBA7656; genus DATENM01. The sequence continues at coordinate 12,726 of JBBWZK010000461.1, read as the reverse complement.
GGATAACGCAAGGATTCTTGCCGTCTTCGTGTTTTTCAGCATATGAGTCTCCTTTCGAGGCGGATTCTATCGTTACGTTTCGGCATTACAAGTTTCTCTTCGCAAAACAAGCGCCTAACAATTACTTAGACGGACAAAAGGGCGCATTGTTTTACGCCCATTTCGCCGTATAAAACGACTCTGATTCTTTAACCCTTTTTATTTTTCTATGACTTACTGCCAAGCCAACTTGCTTATACGGCTCAACCCTGAAAGGCTTATACGGAAACTGCTTTTGACGGGTAAGCTATATCACTCTCGCAATCAGAAGTCTAGCGGGCCACCGCTGATCGTCAGGCGGCGGCGCGACCTCATGATCTTCGCAAGCGGCCTAGCCAGAGCCGTTCCTTTCTGTAGACCAATTCCGGTAATTGGAAAATTTCAATCGAGTTGCAATCACAATCGGGGTTCTACCAGCCCGTGAAAGCGCCGGTCAGTGCGGCGCGATGCGTTCGACTAAAGAGGCCCCAGACTCGGTGGCAGAATGAAGCTCGTTTACTTCAGGACGAAACGAAGGAGAGGAACGCTTTATGAAAAGAACTTGCATGAGGGTATCAATCTCGGCGCGGCTGGCGACCCTGCCACTTCGGTTGGGCTGTCTAACCGCCTTTCTCATTATCAGCGCCGTCGCTGGTTCGGCGCAGAATCCTGCCAGTACAGATGGCTGGGTCGTCCTGCCTGTCGATGATTATCGTGCGTTGCGGCAGGCAGCCTTTCCTTCTGAGCGCGAGCCGGAACCGCCGCCGGTTGAGGCGACGCTGACGCGCGTCGATTACGATCTGAAAGTCGACGGCGACCTCGCATCGGGAGAGGCGCGCCTGACGATAGACGTGATCAAAGACGGCTGGGCGCGCGTCGCCATCCCCGGCGGTCTGATGATTCGCAAAGCGCGCCTCGATGGCCGGCCCGTCTCCTTGATCAACGGCGCAAACGAGAAGGGAACCGGCACCAGTCACCTGCTGCTTTCGCGCACAGGGCGCTCGGTGTTGACGCTTGAGATTGTAACGCCGGTGACATCCGTGGCGGGAACCGAAATGCTCCGGCTTCCCGCAAGCACATCGGCAGTCTCGCGCGCCATTGTCGAACTGCCGGGCAAGTCAGATTCTGGCGTCGATGTGCGGATCACCGGAGGGCTGCTTTTCGAGAGAGCCGACACGGCAAACGGTAGTCGCTGGGTTGCGCACGGACGCGGCAACGAGGCGCTGACCTTCGCCTGGAAGCGCCGCGTCGAAGATCAACGAGCCACACAACCGCTCAGACTGCGCGGCGCACTCACCCAATTGATCGGGCTGGGAGAAGACACGACGCAGATCAATGCAGAGGTTCAGGTCGAAGTCCTGCAAGGTCTCGCCAAAGAAGTCCGCGTACAGTTGCCCGCTCAGTTCACCGTCGATCAAGTTTCAGGAGCGATGATCGCTGACTGGGAGGTCTCAGCGCAGGAGCTGATCGTCACCTTTCTTGAGCCTGTGCAGCAGTCCACGCGTTTCACATTGAGAGGCGAAGTGCGATTGCCGCGCGATGGCCAGATGGATGTTCCTATGATTCGTCTGTCTGCGGCAGAGCGCGAAATCGGCGGCGTGGCGGTCGAAGTTCTCGGCGCTGGAGAGATCAAAGATCGACAGGCCAGCGGTCTCGAAGAAGCCGAAGCCGCTGATCTGGGCCAACTCATATCGAGCCGGCAATCGCCATCGCTGGTCGCCTTTCGTTTGCGCCCGGCGGAAGGCAAATCGCCCAGGTCGCTCGCCATTCGTATTGCACGTTACACTCCACAGGCGGTGCTCACCGCCAATGTTGAAGAAGCTGCCTACAGCGCGCTGATCACCGAAGAAGGCAAGATGCTGGTGAATGCGCGGCTGGCGGTGCGCAACAATCAACGCAGTTTCCTGAAGCTCAATCTCCCGGCCAGCGCGGTCTTATGGAGTGTGTCGGTGGCGGGCCGGCCCATCCGTCCGGGCAGCGCGCCCGACGGCAGCTTGTTAGTACCGCTCGAAAAGACGAAAAGCGGCGAAGAGTCGCCGGCGTTCGCCGTTGAAGTCGCCTATCTGGATCGCCTCCCGGCGTGGAGTGAGAAAGGCAGAGCGCGGCTCGCCTTGCTGGCGGTGGATATGCCTATCTCGAAATCGAGCCTGCTGCTTCACTACTCGCCGCTCTTTCGCCTGACCCCGACGCCTGGGAGCTTTCGCGTCGCGCCGTTTGAAGCGCCGACATCGGCAGCCCTGCGAGGTGGTTCCCGCGGTGTCACACAAATCGACATGCAGCAGGCCGCAAACGCAGCGGAGAACCAGGCGGGCGTGGGGGCGGCACAGGCGACGGTCGCGCAGCTACAGCAAACCAGCCGCGCCTCGCGCCCGGCGCGAAATCTCCCCGTACTGGTGGCCTTTCCGCATTTCGGCCCTTCCATTTTTCTGGTATCGGAGCTGACCAGTGAAAACCAGACGCCGGCTCTGGAAGTCGATTTTCAGCGTGATCGAAAGCGAGGTGAGCGATGAGAAAATTAGTAATTGCATTTACATTATTGGCTATCGTGGCTCAGGGACAGGAGAGGAGCTTGCCGCCGCAAAAGGTTGTGCCGCAAAGCTCGCCCGGCACGGTCACGCTGACGCTGACGGAATATAACCGCCTGCTCGATCTGATCGCACGTAAGCCGAAGCAGCCGGAAGCCGCGCCGCAGCCATATGTGTTGTCGCGCGCCGCGTTCAAGCTACGCCTCGAAAACGAATCCGTGGTTGGCGCTCTGGATATTGACGGCGACGTGTTGCAGAAGGGTTTGACGAAAGTTTCCCTGATCACAGGGCTGACGATTCTCGAAGCGCAGCCGTCGCCAAAGCCTTTGCCATTGCTTCAAGAGGGCTCAACCACCGCTGCGGTCGTTGATGGGCCGGGGGCGTTTGCGGTCTCTTTAAGCGTGGCGTCGGCGGTTACCGTTGATGCCGGGCGCGCTTCTTTCATTGTGCCGGTTCCGGCGGCGGCCAGTTCAGTGCTCAGTCTGGACATTCCCGGCAATCACGCCGATGTCCACGTTGAGCCGGGTCTGATCACCAATCGCGCGACGGCGGGTGGCCATACGATTGTCGAAGCCACGCTCAATACCGGCAAACCTGCAAAAGTATGGTGGACTACAAGAGAAGCCGCCGCTCCGGTGACGCAGCGCGAGGTGCGATTCCTCAGTGACATGAAGACGCTGATCTCCGTCGGCGATTCGGAACTGCGGATGGCGGCGTTGTGCGACATCAATGTGATTCAGGGCGAGCCTGCCGAATTCAAGGTGCCCTTGCCGCCCGGCTTTGAAGTCGCAGAGGTGTCGGGCAGCACGTTGGATTCGAGCGAGACACAGGCCGGCGACCTCATACTGAAAGTGCGTGAACCGTCGCGCCGCACGCATCAATTCCTGATTGCCATCGAGCGCGCCAGCCGCGACAACAAGCTGGAAGTCCCTTTTCTTGTCTGTGCGGGAGCGCAGGGCGAAACCGGCGAAGTGCTGGTCGAAGGGGTCGGCACGATGGAGTTGACGGCAACCGAAGGCGGCGGACTGCGACGCATAGATGTGCGCGAAGTCGGCCCCATCGCGCGCTCGCTGGCGCGCTTTCCTTTGCAGGCAGCATTCCGTTATCACCGCCGTCCGGGCGACTCGCCCAGTCTCAAGCTTGAATGGAATCGCTTTCCCGACGGCACAGTGCTCTCGGCAATCGCCGAACGGGCGACCATCACAACGCTTCTCAATGTGGAAGGTAAATCACTTACGGAAGTGACGCTGAAAGTGAGAAATCATGCGCAGCCATTCGTGAAGGTCGAATTGCCGCCGGGAGCCAATCTCTTGTCGGCTGAAGTCGAAGGCGAAAAGGTGAAGCCTGTGCAGGGAACTGACGGTAGCCGCGTGCCTTTGCTGCGTACAGGCTTTCGCCCGACGGGAGCTTATACCGTCTCTTATGTTTACTTGAGCGCCGGGTCGCCGTTTGCGAAGAGCGGCGCTTACGAACTGAGCCTTCCGAAACTGGACGTGCCGGTCAACCTCGTGATGTGGGAAGTCTTCCTGCCGGATCGCCTGGACGTGAAGCAATTCGGCGGCAACGCCCTATCGGCGAGCCTGTTTCCTGCGGGAGCGCAGAACATTCTGATGAGCGGCGCGGATGAATACAACGAGAAGGATCAAAACGCCTGGATGCCTGGCGATCTCGACCTTGGCCAGTTGGCGGCAGGCCAGATCGGCGGCATTATCGTCGACCCATCGGGAGCCATCGTCGTCGGCGCAAAGGTCACGGTAGTCAATCCGCAGAACGGCGCGACGCAAACGGTGGCGAGTGATGGGGAAGGGCACTGGGTCGTATCAGGCGTGCAGCCAGGGCCGGTTCGAGTCAGAGTCGATTCTCCAGGGTTCAAGTCTTTTCAGCAGGAGATGAACTTCGAGCCATCGCATTCGGCACGGCTAGGGGTAACCCTTGAAGTCGGTGCGGCTGCCGAGGTCGTGAACGTGGCCGCCGGCAGTGCGGGGCTCGAACGCGAGAGCCGCAGGCTTGAGGATCAGGCTCGCAAAGCGCAGCAAGCGCAATTGAACGCGCCTTCGCAAAACGTCTTCAGTTTGCAACGCAAGGTGGCCGGCATTCTCCCTGTTCGCGTAGACGTACCGCGCGCCGGCAAGTCTTATCGCTTCGTCCGCCCGCTCGTTATTGAAGAAGAGACGAAGATTACATTTCAATACCGCTCGCGGTAGCCTCTACGTCTCGCATCAGCGGGGCCGCGTCGATCACCCAGGGATGCATGAGAACCTGGCTTCGCGGCCCCCGCTTCATGCCTTTGTCAGATGGCTGGTGGAATCCAGAGCAGACCGAAAAGGTCTGGTATTGTGATCGCTCAGGCTTTATTGCTTGTTTAACGTCCCCTCTCAGCCACCTCGCTACCGAGTGCTCGCTCTGCTTCTTGTGTGCTGATAAGTGGGCGTGCGGTTCCAATCACTCGGTAAACGAGTGCTGCAAGAATTGCCCCTATAAGAGGCGCAATAATAAATAACCAGAGCTGGCTTAAGGCCCAGCCGCCAACGAATACGGCAGGGCCAATGCTACGGGCCGGGTTAACTGAGGTGTTCGTCACCGGGATGCCGACCAGATGGATGAGCGCCAGCACAAAGCCTATGGGAATACCGGCAAAGCCTACGGGAGCTTTAATATCTGTAGCCCCAAGCACCGTGAACATCAAAAAGAACGTCAGGATGATCTCGGCCAGCAGCGCGGCTATCAGACTGTAGTGGCCTGGTGAGTGGTCGCCGTAACCGTTCGCTGCGAAACCTGTCAATGTCGGATCATATCCTGCCGGCACTCCTTTGGCGATAGCTAACAGTAGCCCGGCAGCGAGGATGCCGCCAATGATCTGCGCCACAATATAACCTGGAGCCTCCCTTGGATTCATCTTCTTACTAACCAGCAGACCAACCGTAACCGCCGGATTGATGTGGCACCCGGAAATCGGCCCGATGGCATAAGCCATCGTCAAGAGCGTCAGGCCGAAAGCGATGGATACACCAAGGAAACCGATCTTTTCACCAGCCAGCACAGCGCTGCCACAACCGCCAAAAACCAGAACAAAGGTGCCGATCATTTCTGCCAGATACTTTTTCATGACGATGTCTCCTATGCTGCTTGGCTAACCGTCGAATCTTCAATGCCGACTTCGAGCCTGCTGGTCTGTAATGAGACCTGCTTCTCAAGTGCGCCCACTTTAATACCAGGCGGGTTACATGTCAATCCCCCATGCATGGAAATGTGACAACCCGAATATAGGTTATCCGTGTGTTTTGCGTGTCAGTGGGCGATGCGTTGGTGAGGCCGCCGGCTAACGCTCTGCCTCATCGCCTACAGAACTTAAAATCCAGCGAGGCTGTGGCCGCGACAGTCAGACAATGGCAAGGCGTTTGAGCAGGTCACGGGCAAGTTCGCGGTCGCGGTGGTTCTCGTATTCCCAGTCGGGATCATTGGGCGATGCATCAATCAAGGCCAGCAGCCGCAGGGCGCGCGGCAGTTGCTTTCTTTGCAGCGCCAGTTCCGCCGCATATAACAGCGTCACCGTATTGTCGGGCGCGACTTCCAGAGCGCGATTGTAGTATTTCTCACTTTGACGCAGGCTGCCGCCGAACAGGCGCGGCGCTTTGTGCGCCAACCTTCCCAATACTCTGAGCGGCCCGGCGTCGTGATAGGCTTCATTCATCTTCAAGGCCATCTTCAATTCCGACCTTGCCCACCTCAGCGCCCGCAGGCCGCGCAAGCCGCCGTTGCTTTCGGCGAACAAGGCCAGGTTGACGCCGACCCAGAAGTGGCCTTCAACGCGGTCGGCGTTCAAGGCGATGGCGCGCTCGCCAGCACCTATGCCTGCCGCGTGAAGTTGGCTACGGGTCGCCATCTCAGATGCCTCCTGTCCGAGAAAGAACATTGAGCGCGCCAGCCGCCATTGCACTTCGTAACGTTCATTACCGCCGCGCGCGCCGCTCAGAATCATCACCGATTCGCGCACCGCGCCGGGCCGCGCCCGTTTGCGATACAACTCATCGGCACGCCCGATCACTGCAAGTAGGTCATCGGTTGGCATATTGAAGAGAGGCTAGAGGCTAGGGGCTAGGGGCTAGTTGAGAAAAGCTAGTCTCTAGTCCCTAGCCTCTAGCCTCTATCTGGTCGCGATCTTCTTCAACTGGTCGCGCGTGAAGAGCGCGTTACTCAGGTTTTGATCATAACGGGCGTCGAGGGTTTCAAATTCGAGCTTCTTCTGCCGTGCGCGATTGTCCACCGTCCAACGCATGCGCGTCCAGTGGCCGCCGATCTGTGCGAGTTTGTCTACAGCTATGCGGCGCATCAATTCCTCATGATTGTCGTAGAATTCCGCGCCGAGCGCCGCATAATTATCTTTAGTGATGAACATGACTAGGCGGCTGAACTTCGATTCGGCGGCGGATTTCAATCTGCCGTCGAGGCGATAGACGGGCGTTTGATTGAACGTCTCTTCGCCGGCAGGCTTCCAGTCGTACTTCTCCGGCTGGCCGCCGACGAGTTCCTGCAAGGTCATGCCAAACAGCGAATCTTCGCTCAACACGCCGCGACTTGAGACGAAGCTATTGCTGCTTTGATTGTAGCGCGTGGCTTCGATTTCGCCTGTCGGAGTGACGGAGATCAGGGCGCTCAGATCGCGTTGCGTCGGCGGCGCGGTGAACTCGACCAGCATCATCTCGCTGCCGTCGGCGGCGCGCTTGCGATAGTGCGTCATCTGCACTTCAGGCGGGATGGGCGTCAATTGAGATGCCGGATTCTCGACCTGAATCCTGACACGCAACTTCATCACACTGTCGCGGCTGTCGTCGAGTTTGCGGTTGCGCTCGATGATTTGCGCCGCATCTACTGCGGGCGCGGGGCGGCTGGCCGGCTCTGCGGCGCTGTTTGAATTGGTTGTAGAGTTGCGATTGCAGCCCACGAGCAGGAGCGCCATCGCCAGGACAGCGGCGACGCGGAATAAAGTGGTTGTTTGCAATGGGGCGTGTGTTACAAAGCGAGGCGCGGGTGGTTTGTGGAAATCAGTCCTGGTCATCTAGTTACTTTCCCATTTGTGCGGGTTCTTCTTCGGATGCTTGATTGCGAATCTCTGGCAGTGCGGCGCGCACGAACAACCCTGTCTTCATCAACGCCGGCAGAAAGATCAGGTCCGCCGCAAGGCAGGCAAGAATCGTCACCGCCCACAACAATCCGCCGACGCGCACCGGCACGAACGACGATAACACGAAGATGAGAAACGCGGCCATCAGCATCACGTTGGCCAGCAGCATAGGCTTGCCCGTGCGCAGCATGGTCAACCACATCGCCCAGCCTTCGGCTTCGTAGGCTGAACCACTATCTTTCGCCGGGCGTTCGGCAGCGCATTGGCGATAGCGGCGAATCATGTGAACCGCGTTATCTACCGCGAGGCCGAGCACGGCGCTGGCGACGAGGCTCGTCGTGATGTCGAGCGTGATGCCCGCCCAGCCGAGAAACCCGAAGTAGCAGACGATGGGCAACAGGTTCGGCGTCAGCGCCAGCAGCCCCGTAGCCGGCGAGCGAAAGAGTACGGCCATCATCACGAAGATCAGCACAATCGCAATGGCCAGGCTTGATAGCTGCGAATCGGCTATCGCATCCGACGCCGTGTTGAGTAGAACGACAGAGCCTGTGGCGCGCGCGCTAATGCCTGCCGGCAGGTTGGCGCGCGACCAGTCGTCAATCTTATTGGTCAACTCGTGCAGGGCATTGGAACTGAACAGATTTGTGCGCAGGATTACAATGGCGCGCGAGCGGTCACGATTGACCAGGCGAACGAGCGCCGGGTCTTCGGCAAGAAAGTTATCGAAGAGATTGTTGAGCGTCGCTGCGTCCTGTGGAATGGCTTCAATGCCCGGCGGCGTTCGGGCGGCGACGGCGTTCAGGCGTTTAACGATGTCGGCGATGGAAACCGCCGCGTCAACGCCGGATTGATCGAGCGCGAAGGCTTCGAGTGCGGCGACGCCGTTGAGGAAGTCCGGGCGCGTCACCGCGCCGGGCGGGCCGCTGACGACCAGTTGCACGGTCGCCGCGCCGGCCAGCCGCTCGTGCAGCTTGAGCGCATCCTGCACGGTCGCGCTCTCGTGCGGAACGATGCGCAGGTAATCCGTATTGACGCGCAAACGTGCCGCGCCCACGCCGATCAGGGTCGTAATCAGCAGCGTAACGAAGATCACTGTTCGCCGGCGAAAGAGAATCAGCGCCGTGATGCGGCGCAGCCATTCATTGAGCCAGACGGCGTAATCGTGGCGCTCAAGGCTGGCGCGCGCGAGCGCATCCGCCGGCAACAGGGTGAGCGCCGCTGGAATGAATGCCATCGTCAGCAACAGCATGAAGCCGACGCCGGCAGCTTCATATATCCCCATATCGCGGGCCGTTGGCACCGTGCTCGAGGCCAGCGCGCCGAATCCCGCCATGGTCGTCAGTCCCGAAACGATGACCGCCGGCGCGATGAAGTCGACGCCTGCAAGCCAGGCGGCCTGTTCGTGGTGCGCGGCGGCGTCGACCGCAAGCGTTGACATCGATAGACGGTACTGATTCAACACGTGAAAGATGTAAGAGCTGCCGACCGCCATCAACACAGTTGGTAACGACAGCGTTGCCAGAGTGATGGGCCGCTGCAATAAGGCCATCAATCCGAGAGTCCACGTCAGCCCGATGATCAGCGCGCTCATCGGCAAGGCAACGCCCCAGAAGCTGCGAAACGATGTGAAGAAGACGACAAAGCAGAACAGCGCGGCGAGCGGCGACAGCAACAGCATGTCGCGCAACATGCTGCGTATGCCGTGCGCATCGATCACCGGCACGCCCGACAGCATCACTTCATCCGCGCCGGCGGCGGCGCTGACCAGCCGTTCGATCTCTTCGGCGGCGGCGCGCGTTTCGCTTTCGCTCAACGGTTTGAGAAAGACGTTGATGGCAGCCGTGCGCCCGTCTGTAGAGACGAATTGCCTGGCGTAGAGCGGGTCGCCGACGATGGCGGCTTTGAGTGTTTGCAGGCGTTCGCTCGCCGCGTTTTGATAAATCATGCGTGAGGGAATCAGGTTGTCGACGACGATGGTGTCGGCGTCGCGGCGGATGGCTTTAATGTTCGTCAGGCTCTGCGTTTCGGCGACGCCGGGCGCTGCGGCCAGTTGTTTCGTCAGGCGGTCGAGCTTTTCGAGAAAGGCAGGCGTGAAGACGTCGCCGGTTGTCAGCGCGGCGATGATGACGCGGTCGTCGCCAAAGTCCTGGCGGGTTTCGTAGAAGAAGGCCAGCGTGTCGTCGTGGCGGGCCAGGGTTTCGGGTGAGCCGTTGAAATAGATGCCGCGCACGGCAATCGCCGTAGCAAAAGCGACCGTCGCCGCAAAAGTGGCAACGATTACAAAGCGCGCATGGTGAACGACGAACTTGCCGACTGGATTCATTCGAGATTTATGCGAGTGGTGTGATTATCCACGGTCTCGGACTATACGAGAACGCGGCAGAGCGCGTCAAATGCTCGGCGGCGGCAACGCGCCGGAGGTGCGCTGCGGCGATTGATCGAATGTCGAAAGGTGAACCGGGTTATTGTTTTATTCCGATGGGAATAATAATATTTTGAATCAGGATAAAACGAGCGGTTGCCCGTACCGCAGCCAGTGTCATGCAGATGGGGTTCTTCGGAAGACGAGTCGTGTATTCATCGGCCCTTCATATGCAGAGGTTCAACATGAAAAAGCAACTTTCAATCGCCCTCTTTTTCTTCTTCACTATGGCTGTGTTTGCTGCGTCACTGGCGCGCGCCACCGGTCAGCAACGCACTGCTCCCGGCCCATCGTCTGCTTCAGAAAAGCAAAATGCCCGGCCCGCCGATAAACAAAATGAAGCGGCAAAGACAGACGGCACGGCTGACGCGCAGAACCCTTCGCCGCGAGACAAAGATGATGTCGTGCGCATCTCGGTCACGCTGGTTCAGGTTGACGCGGTAGTCGTCGATAAAAAAGGAAGATACGTTACTGACTTGCAGCCGGAGGATTTCGAGATCAGCGAAGACGGCAAGCACCAGCACATCACGAATTTCTCTTATGTATCGACGCAGCCGCCGACGGCGAATCTTCCTGAGCCGGACAGAGCTAACAAGAACGCGCCGCCGACGCCTTCCACGCCGCCCGCACGCCTGCGGCCCGAACAAGTGCGGCGGACGATTGCGCTCGTCGTTGATGACCTCGGCCTGTCGTTCGAGAGTACAGCTTATGTGCGCGACGCCCTGAAGAAATACGTCAACGAACAGCTTCAGCCGGGCGATCTGGTTGCCATCATTCGCACAGGCGCAGGGATGGGCGCGCTGCAACAGTTCACCACCGATAAGCGACAGCTCAACGCCGCCATCGAGCGCATACGCTGGAATCCGAGTGGGCGCAGCGGCATTTCAGCCTTCGCGCCAATCGAGCCCAACGCCTTGCGGCGCGACAACCCGAACGGGCCGCGTGGCTCGACGACCAATCGCCTTGATGAGCCGCCGCGGTCGCCGACCGAATCGCTCGACCGCTTCCGCGAAGACGTTTTTGCCGTCGGCACGCTCGGCGCGCTGAATTATGTCGTTCGCGGTTTGCGCGAATTGCCTGGGCGCAAATCAGCCATTCTCTTCTCAGACGGCTTCAGCCTCTTAAATCTACAGCGTCTTGATGGCACGGGCCGGGTGTATGATGCATTGCGCCGGCTGACCGATCTTGCCAACCGCGCCTCAGTCGTCATCTACGCGATTGATGCGCGCGGCCTGCAAACGCTGGGGATGACCGCAGCCGACAACACCGCCCAAATGAACTCGCAGGAAGTCTCGGAACAGATGCAGGGGCGTCGGGATCAATTTTACGAATCGCAGGGAGGCCCGGCATTTCTCGCGGCGCAGACCGGCGGCTTCTTTATCCATGACACAAACGATCTGAACCGGGGCATACGCCGCGTGCTTGACGACCAGCAAGGCTATTATCTGCTCGGCTACGTTCCCGAGGCGTCTTCGTTTCGCAACTCGCGCGGCATCACGCCATTTCACAAGATCAGCGTCAAGGTTAAACGTACAGGGCTGCGCGTGCGATCACGCACGGGTTTTTTCGGCTTCTCGGACGACGCCATGCGGCCTGTGCAGCGGACGCCGGCGCAGCAGTTGTGGTTAGCGCTGACCTCGCCGTTTGCCTCGGGCGACATACGCCTCAAGCTGACGTCGCTCTTTGGCCAGGATATGAAAGCCGGAGCGTTCATGCGTTCGATGCTGCACATCGATCCGAACGAGATCACCTTCACGAAAGAGGCGGACGGCCAGCATAAAGCGGTGGTTGACATCGTCGCCCTCACGTTCGGCGACAACGGCCAGGTGATCGACCGCGAGAGCCGCGAATTTACCTTCCGTGTACCGGAAGAGACTTATCAGAAAATCCTGCGTCAGGGTCTTTTATATAACCTGAACGTAGCGATTAAAAAGCCGGGCGCGTATCAACTGCGAGTTGCGGTGCGCGATGCGGCGTCCGAAAAAATCGGCTCGGCCAATCAGTTCATCGAAGTGCCTGACATCAGCAAGAAACGGCTGGCGCTATCGGGGCTCGTCGTCGCGGGGAACGACCCGGCAAAGCAAGCCAAACCGGCAGACGCGCAAGTCGTGGATGCCAAAGAAGGCGCGACCGAAGAGAGCGACACGCAAAGCGGGCCATCGATGCGCCTGCTGCGGTCCGGCATGGAACTCAATTACGGCTTTGCGATTTACAACGCGACGATTGATCGCGCGACGGCAAAGCCACAGCTTGAGGCGCAAGTGAGATTGCTGCGTGACGGCCAGGCGATTTACACAGGCAAGCAAGTGCCGGTTACACTCGGCTCAGTGACCGAGTGGCGGCAGATCGTCGTCGGCGGCAGGCTTCAACTCGGCAAGGAGATCGAGCCGGGCGAGTACATCCTGCAAGTCATCATCACCGACCATCTGGCGAAAGAGAAGTACAGCAGCGCGACGCAGTGGATCGATTTTGAGATCGTCAAATGAGCGGCGTGTAATAACAAACTCAACTACCGAACCATCGCCATTGGACTAAAGAATTTGCGTTTGAAAATCAGGTAAGGGAATTGAGGAAGGAAATGGAGCTAGTCGGGATCGAACCGACGACCTCATGAGTGCCACTCATGCGCTCTCCCAGCT
>JBBWZK010000431.1:0-8240 GCA_039648975.1 Blastocatellia bacterium | reverse complement strand
AACATCTGGCGCACGCGCTCTGCTATCGCGCCTTGCAGAATCTGCTTGCGATACTTCGGCGACCATACCAAGTGATAGGCGGTGTCATAAGCGGCGTGGGCTGTTCGACGGAAAACCACGTCGGCATGGTAGCGAATCCCAGCTATCTTGGCAGGGGCATCGAGCCACCTACCAAGATGGTTCATCCATCCCCGCCGCAAGCGGCGGGGCATTTAGAACCTTTTTCGTAAGCGTCTGATTGCAAGCCAGGTGCTTGCGTAGCGCAGAAACAAAGGAGTGCGATTCGCAGTTCAACGAATCGCACTCCTTTGCATTTTTTAGCGATGAATTCGGAAGCGTTTTACGGCCTTCGATCCTTTTTGGGAGGAGGATTACTAGGCCGGTGATCGCCCTTCTTGTCGCGTTGCACGGGCGGTCCCGGCGGATCCTTCGTGCGGTCGTCTCGCTTCTGGGCATACACGGCTGGCGTCGCATCAAGCAGCGCGCCAAGCGTCAAGGTGCCGAACAAGGAAATAATGATTGCCAAAACTACTTTTTTCATGACCGCGTCCTTCCCCATCACGACTACGGTTTGCGATCACCGGGGCGCGTCCGTTTGGTGTCGCCGCCGCCCGATTTGTCACGCTCTTTCTTTTCGACGACGATAATCTGCATCTTCTCTTTACGATCTTTGTCTCCTGCAAAAACCTGCCCCGCGCCGAATGCCGTCATTAGCATAACACTCAATGCAAACCTGTATAAACACTTTTTCATGACTCCTCCAACCGGAGGCAATCCTGTAATCCACCCACGATAGGGGCAATCGTTGTTCCATAGCGATCAAACCGGCAAGTTAAGCTATTCTCTTACTTAGCAGCATGTCGGATTTCCATTGCCACGGGCTGGCACCCCTTTCCGTTTCTGCACACACTTTTTGGTGCATTTCTGAGATGTCAGATGTGTATAGCGAGTTGTAGACGATTTCCGCAAGGGGCGGCAAAGATGTAGGGTGCGCGTCGACCAAGGCAAGGCCGCGCGCTTTGAGGCGAGAACTATTTTTTGCGTTTGTTCACCGCTTCTTTAAGCTGTTTCCCGACACTGAAACGCACGGTCTTCGTCGCTGGAATCTTGATCGCTTCGTTCGTGTAAGGGTTATGCCCGCGCCGCGAGCGGCGCTGTGAAACCTGAAACGTGCCGAAGCCGACGAGCGTCACTTTCGTGTTTCGCCGCAGGCTGTCCGTAATGGCCTCTTTCATTGCGTTGATGGCGCGCTCGGCTTCGGCCTTGCTGATGGAAGCGGCATTCGCCACCTTCTCGATCAAATCGCCTTGATTCATCGTGCCTCCTAAATATCGTAGGTCAACAACCTAATCAGCCCAATATGTAGTATACGCTTCGGCGCGTTTATAGCATTTTGACTTGAGCCATGTCAACGATTTTCTAAACTCTTTTGCCTTGAAAATGGCTCTAAGAGCCGTTTTCAAGACAGCAAGCGAATGTCATACAAACATCAAGCCCACTAACGTCGCATATTTTCGCTGGGGTTTGCAGAAAGCGGAATGGATCACGAAAAGCGTAGAAGGACTTTCAGTGTCGTCGTCGCGGCGGCCTGCGCAAAAGCGTTCAGGCCATCTTCAATAGCAAATTCCTGGGAAATGAGCGAGCGAACGTCAACCGCGCGCCGCGCCAACAAATCAATCGCCGGCGAGAATCTGCCGCAGCGCGAGCCGATGATGCGCAATTCGTTGACCACCACTTGCGACAGGTCGGCTGCTGTCTGCCCATAATGTGTAGATTTCATTACAATCGCGCCGCGCGGTCGCGTGAGCGCAATCGCCATCGGCAGTCCGTTTGCCGAACCGCTGGCTTCAACCACCACATCAAAGCCTTGATTCAACGCCTGCTCCGCAACCCAACTCTGTATATTCAACGGATCGCTGGCGGCAACCGTAAGCCACAAACGGCGCGCGCCTGTGTCATCGAGCAGAGCCAATTTCTCTTGATGCTTGCCGATGATGTTGAGCGCGCAGCCAGTTTGCGCCAGCACGCGACAGATGAGTTGCGCCAGTTTGCCATCACCGATCACGGCAACCCTGGTTGATTCGTTGATGCTGATTTGCTCAAGGATACTCGCGGCAGCGGCGAGCGGTTCGACAAAGACGGCTTCTTCATCGGCAATCGAGTCCGGCACTTCGATGAGATTGGCTGTCGGCAAGCAGAGATAATCGGCAAACGCGCCGTCGCGGCCTTTGATGCCAAGCACCGTGCGCCCCGCACAATGACGCGCATCGCCCGCGAGGCACAGCGCGCACAAACCGCAACCGGCGTTGATTTCGCCAACCACGCGCCGGCCAGAAAGGTCTTTATCAGGTGATTCAACAATCCGCCCGACGAATTCATGGCCGAGCGTGCCGTGAAAGCCTGCGTAACCTTTAACGATCTCCAGATCGGTGTTGCAGATGCCTGCACGCAGTACCTGCACCAGGGCTTCGCCCTCGCGCAATGGCAGCGGCGCATCATTCACAAAATGCAGCGAGCCGTCGAATCGCAAGGCTCTCATTACGGCCTCGTAAAAACAAACTGATTAGAAACGCGCCCGCTTGTTGCCGGGCTTTCAACGGTGACGATCACCGTGTCGCCAGACCTGATGACTTTGCGGAGTTTCTTGCGAGCCGCAGATATCTGGTTGAATGTGCCGTCACCCTGTCGCTGTCCCGTAAATGTCAATTTAGGCAGAGCGATCACATCCCCCGCCTTATTCATCGAAACGGCCACATCGTTTTCGCGAAACCCTGCGCCAGTAATTCTCAACGTCTCGTCGCCCTTGGGCGCAGGCGGGTAGTCAATGCGCGTGATCGTCGGGCAGCCGACGCGCAAGCGTAGCGTGCCGCCGCTTCCCTTCCCGGTCACTTCAATCAAGTAAGTTGTCCCTGCGCTTGCTTGAAAGACCAGCAGCGCGCGGTTTTGATTTGTAGGTGCGCTGGCAAAATCGTCGTCACAGGCGACGGAAGTCAGCGCCCCACACGCGCCTGTGTATACGCCGACGACCGTGTCGTAATCGCTCGCGCTCGTGTCCACGCCGATCATCGTCGCCGCCGTTGGTGTGACCGTGTACCAGACGGAATTCGCGCCTTGACCGCCCGCACAAGTGGTTGGATCATCAGCCGCACTGGTTGCCGTGCGCGTATCCACCTCATCCTGAAACGGCAGCGTAGAAATCACGCGCGGCGTCGGGCAATCATCATTCGTTGAGCCGCCGCCGCCACCGCCGCCGCCACCACCACCTGATGATTCAAAGTCGACATGGCCGTAAAAGATTTCCTGCGCGCCACGGCGAGTGTCGGCCCACAACAAATACGCCTTGCCGTTCAAGGCTTCGAGCGCAATGTAGTCGCCGAGTCCGATCAAACTGGCGTTGCCAACCTGTAGCACATTACTTTGTATCGTCGCATCGAAGCTTGCCGAGCTAACTCGCAGGTTTTCGCCAAAGCTCACGCCGCCATCAGTCGAACGCGCCAGATAGACATCAAGTGTGTTGCCCGACGGGTTGTTGCGGCGGTCGTAAAAAGCAACTTCGACATTGCCATTCGTCGAATCTATATTGAGCTGTGGGAAAAACTGATCTGCGCCCGCCGAATCATTATTCGCTCTGACCAGATTCAGTGGATGACTCATGTTCGGATGGCCGCCATTTGGCGGCGGCATCTTGGCGACAAACACGTCGGCATCAATCCTGTTATGCGTTTCTGCCCAGGCGACATAAATCATTCCGCGATCCGGCCCATTACTACGGTCTACATCAATCACCGGAAAACTATTCATTCGGCTGACAGGTTGAATGCGCAGTGAGGCATTGGGGTCCGAAAGCGAGCCAACATAATCATAGATGAAGGCATCCCCCTTCGGAGCCGAGGCCGGCGGCAGAAAGGTTTCGCCGCCGTCAAGTGATTCATTGAAGTAGATTCTTTTTGGATCGCCGATGCCTTCCCAAGCGGCATAAAGCTCACCGTTCGGGCCGGTGGTGATCGTTGGCCCGCGCATATCGCCGTTGTGGCTGATCGTCTTCGGCTCAGAAAAGCTTTAATCGCCGGGATGCTGGTGATTCGTCAAAACGACTGTGCGAGATGGTTCATCGCTTACCCACACGGCATAAAGAGTATTCTTAAAGGGGCTTGAAGGTGACGTATCGACCGTAATGTGGCATTGCTTCGCGCTCTTCGGCGCGTTGCCGCTGCCAATGTCGAGAGCCACGGCAACAGGAGAGGCGAATGTGTGGCCAGCATCGGTTGATTTGAAGATATAAACGCCAGTATCACGATTCGCGCTATCAAGGAACAGCGCACAGAGATAAAAATTGCCGTCGAGGTCTGAGACGAGCGAAGGCTTGGAGGCGCTGGTCCATGTCTTCTGCGGTGTTTCGAGAGGCAGCACACCGTTGCCCCAGGTGTGCCCGCCATCTGAAGAAAAGTAATAAGCGACGCGCGCGTTGCCGCTGCCTGAAGCGCCGCCTTCAATCCACTTCGATGCGCCGACGATCACTTGCGGATTACTGCGACTGACGGCTATCGCCGTTTCATTGCGCGGATCTGATTGTGGGCTATTGATGACCGGTAAATCGGTGACGGTCGGCGCGCTCTGCATTTGCGCCACCGGCGTAGTGAACCTGGAATTAAAGGCGGCGAAGGCCACCAGTATGATTAAAACGATATGGACGGCGTGAGAAATAATATCCTTTTTATCTTGCTCCATGCTTCTCCTGTTTGATCGCACGCAAACGACGCGGGCAAAAAATTCTTTCACACCCCTCGACTACACGCAAGCCGCACATCGCTGCAACTTTTCAAAGCCATTGCCGCGCCGCTATACTGGCTTGTTAATCGAACTCACGGAGAATGCAATTGACAAACAAGCACTATCACCTGATCGGCATCTGCGGCACCGCTATGGCTTCGTTAGCGGGCATGCTGGTGGCGCAGGGCCACAAAGTCACAGGCTCGGATGAGAACGTCTATCCGCCGATGTCGCTTGAACTCAAACGGCTAGGCATCCCTGTTGCTGAGGGCTATCGGCCAGCGAACCTGGGCGACCGGCCTGATGTGGTTGTCGTCGGCAACGCGATCTCACGCGGCAATCCCGAGCTTGAATTCGCGTTGAACGAAAAGCTGGACTACACCTCGATGGCGGCGGTCGTGAAAGAGAATTTCATTCGCGGCCATCATTCGGTCGTCATCGCCGGCACGCACGGCAAAACGACGACGACTTCGCTGATGGCGTGGGCGATGGAGCGTGCCGGAGCCAATCCCTCTTTTCTGATCGGCGGCGTCGCCGAGAATTTCAATTCGTCATTTCGCGTTTCGTATAGCCCCCACTTCGTCATCGAAGGCGACGAATACGACACGGCCTACTTCGATAAAGGGCCGAAGTTCATGCACTACCTGCCCGACACGGTTATCCTGAACAACATCGAATTCGACCATGCAGACATCTACCGCGACCTTGAGGCGGTGAAGTTCGCTTTCAGCCGTTTAGTCAATTTGATTCCACAACGCGGTGCGCTGATCGCCGGCTGGGATTCGCCCATCGTGCGCGAGCTTGCGCCGCGCGCCTTCTGCCCGGTGATCAGTTTCGGCATAGAAGAGGGCGCAAAATGGCGCGCACACGATATTGATTTCACAGGCGAGATGACAGAATTTACAGTCAATGTCGGCGGCGCGGAATTGGATCGCTATCGCACGCCGCTGGCCGGGCTGTTCAACGTCCGCAATTGTCTCGGCGTGATTGCCGCCTGCGAATCGCTCGGCCTTGATCGGCAGGCCGTCGCCGAGGCGCTCGCCGAGTTCAAGAGCGTCAAGCGGCGAATGCAGGTGCGCGGCGTCGCGCGCGGCGTCACGGTGATTGACGACTTCGCGCATCACCCGACAGCCGTTCTCGAAACCCTCAAAGCGGCGCGCGCCAAATATCCAGGCCATCGGCTCATCGCCTTATTCGAGCCGCGCTCATATACGTCGCACATCAAAGCCTTTCAACAAGCTTTTGAAGATGGCCTGCGCGAAGCCGATGTCATCGTCATCGCCGGATTGTTCCACCCCGAACGCTACACCAGGGAGACGGCCATCTCGCCGGAAGAGATGATCGACAACCTGCGCCGCGCCGGACGCGAAGCGGCACACATTCCTGCAACCGATGAAATTGTGGCCTACCTTACATCGAGATTGCGAGCGGGCGATGTGGTGGTTACGATGTCGAACGGCGCATTCGGCGGCATTCACGACAAGCTGCTCAAGGCTCTCGATAACGAAGGAACGTAGAGGGCATTAAAGAGATTCAGGTTGGTTCAGGCTTCTTCAGCGACAGGCGAGTCGGTGACGTGCAGTTGGCCTTTCACTTCGATCCGCCCATGCAAGACGTTGCGCATGCGCGCAGGCATGAAGTAAGCCGCGATGTTGGCGATGTTCTCGACAAGCTGCTTGATGTCAACCCCGCCTTTCCAGTGTTCAAGCACCACCTGGCGGTCGGCGCGGTTCAACAGACGCAAGAGCGAAATCGCTATCAGATACGAATCATCCACCATGCCGACAAACGGCACGAAGTCGGGAATCACATCAATCGGCACGATGACGTACATGATCACGCCCGCCAGAATCGCTTTGTCGGCCCGCGAGACGCGCGGGTCTTTGAGCAGATCGTAAAGCAGCTTCATCAGGTTGGGAACGAACAGCAGCAATTCGCGCAGTTTCTTTTTCTTCTCTTTTCTCTCAGACATGGATTCCTCTTTGTGTCTCCGCCACATTTGTCTGCATTGTAAAAGCTGCAATGCGCGGCGTCAATTTTTAACGCGCGAAAGCCGGCAGCTTTTTTGGAGAATCTTCGATTTGCTTTGCTTATAGCGGTTTTCAAATGGGTTTAGCATGTAGGGGCGACCCTGCGGTGGTCGCCCCAGAGTCCGCCAGCGCAGTCTGGGGAGGCCACAGAGGGCCTCCCCTACATGCTTGCGGCTTAATCCAATTGAAATCTGCTCTAGATGATTGTGGAGAGAAGCAAAGGCAGGAAATCAGCGGCTGCCTCTGGCAAGACAGCCGCGACGTTGGCGCTTTACAGTTCGCCTTTTTCCGCCGACGCAGCGGCGTCCTCGAAGGCGAGCGACCACGCGGCAGCGCGCAGTTGCTTAACCTTTTCAGGCGACATCGCTTTGCGGAATGCACAATTGGTGATCGCCGGACGCGCCGGCATCAGGAGCGACTTCAGCTTGACCGCCACCTTAAAATCTTTCGGCGCGAATTGCATCGCTTCGCTGAAATCAACGCGATACGTTGCCATCGCCTGTTCATAACTCCGCATGGCTTCCTTGCGGACCGGCGCGACAACCTTTGCAACCTTCACGCCGCCAAAAGCTGCGGTGCGAATCTCCTCAACCGGCATAACGACACGCATCGCAATCGGCGCGTAAGTCGTCGCGCGCGGCGCGAGTTTCGTTGACTTCGTGCAGCTTGGAACTGACGGGACAACCGGGTCAAGGCTTCTGGCAAGGCGATCCCCCATGCTCAGGGCAGGTTCAGCGGTCAGTTGCATATCCAACGGCTGTGTTGAAGCAAGCAGCCCGCTTGCAAGCGTCGCCGCCTCATCGCGCTGCGAATCTTCAGGTGTGAGATTGAGCGCCAGTAGTTCCGCCGCGTTCGCCGGCAGATGGCTGTCAGCGAAAAGGCCGGCAATGTGCCGCCACGCTTCAACGCCTGCCGAAAGGTTCGGCGAGATGCCAATGGCTTTGAGCGACAGCGGTGTAATCACCATGCTGACGAACAGGAAAGCCATCATGACCGTTGCGTTCTGTTTTTTCGCTACATTCTGCATAACCGCCCTCGTCAATTGTCCGACCAGCTTGTTGCTGCTTATCCTCAGTAAACGGCGAAGACTTCCACCAGTTCGTTTTTTTTCAATCCGTCTTGCACCACCGCTACTGTCTAGTTCTGTGGTGTTGGTGACGAGTGTACACTAAAGGTTGCAATAAAGTTTTTCCGAGTTGTAAAAACCTGTAACATTTTCAATCCCTGAGCAACTTGCCATCGCTCAGCCTATAGCAAAAGTCCCCTAAGCATTGGCATTGTCCCTGCGGCGCTAACCTTAAATTTCCAGCCGACGACATCGGAATCGGCAGACATATTAAGCGCTCAATTGAAGGACGCAGGCAGGCGGGTTTATGTTATCAGCGGCTGAGATTTTGTCATAATGTGGAGTGCGGTGACCTGTCACCGCTGTGATAGTCC
>JBBWZK010000429.1:0-6924 GCA_039648975.1 Blastocatellia bacterium | reverse complement strand
CGGACGAAGGCGAGAAGAAGACTCGACGCGGGGACGCGGCGACACGGCGACGCGGCGAAAGAACCGCGGCGCTGAGGAGCGGCAGTTGAAGGCTGTGGCGAGAATGAGTTGTTGCGTCAACGTTCGCGGCTTGTCTCTTTCGCCGCGTCGCCGTGTCGCCGCGTCCCCGCGTCTCTTTTGCGGTAAGGCGTGAATCAGACTTGAAATTGCAACTGCGGCGCTTCGGTTTCGCGGCTCACATAGCGCGTCTCGACGTACTCATCGAGAATCTTCATGAACTCCGGCACAATCGCCGCGCCTTGCAGGGTGACGAACCTTTCGCCGTCAACATAGACAGGGGCGCGCGGGTCTTCGCCTGTGCCCGGCAGCGAGATGCCGAGGTTGGCGTGTTTCGATTCGCCCGGCCCGTTGACCACACAGCCCATCACCGCGACTTTCATCTCTTCGACGCCAATATAATTTCGCTTCCAGGTGGGCATCTGCTCGCGTATGTAGGTCTGTATGTCTTCGGCCATCTCCTGAAACAGTGTGCTCGTCGTGCGCCCGCAGCCCGGACACGCCGTCACCAGCGGCATGAAGCTGCGCAGTCCCATGGTCTGCAAAATCTGCTGCGCGACGATGACTTCTTCTGTTCTATCGCCATTGGGTCGCGGCGTCAGCGACACGCGAATCGTATCGCCTATGCCGGACTGCAACAGCACGCTCATCGCCGCCGTCGAGGCGACGATGCCTTTGCTGCCCATGCCGGCTTCCGTGAGTCCGAGATGCAGCGGATAATCGCAGCGCGCCGCGAGGTCTTGATAGATGGCGATCAAATCCTGCACTTCGGAAACCTTGGCGCTCAGGATGATGTCGTCATGCGGCAAGCCGCAGCGTTCGGCCAGTTCGGCTGATTCCAGGGCGCTGATGACGACCGCTTCGCGCATCACGTCGCGCGCGCCTTTCGGGTTCGCCCGTCCGGCATTTTCGTCCATCAAGCGGGTCAACAACGATTGATCGAGCGATCCCCAGTTGACGCCGATGCGCACAGGCTTCTGGTTTTCGATGGCGACTTCGATCATCGCTTGAAAGTTCTTGTCGTGATGCTGGCCCGGCCCGACGTTGCCGGGATTGATGCGATACTTCGCCAGCGCCCGCGCGCATTCGGGATAGGCTTTCAGCAGGATGTGGCCATTGTAATGAAAATCGCCGATGATCGGCACCATGACGCCGCGCGCGTTCAGGCGCTCGACAATGTGCGGCACGGCGGCGGCAGCCTGTTTGGTATTGACCGTCACGCGCACCAGTTCTGAACCGGCGCGGGCAAGCTGCTCACACTGCTCGGCAGTGCCTTCGACATCCACCGTATCGGTATTGGTCATGGACTGCACAACGATAGGATGCGAGCCGCCGACATTGACGCCGCCGACGTTGACGGCGATGGATTTTCTGCGTTGAATCTCAAACACGCGATTGCTCCTCTTAAAAGAGTGACAAGTGATACATGATGCGTGATACGTGACCGAAGCTTTGCGTCTTATGCGGACTCCTCGATATACGAGGAATCACGCATCACGTATCACTCCTTCAGCAAATGAGGATTGTAGCGGCTGGCACGATGCGCTGCAATGCGGAGTCAGATCGCTTTGCCGCCCGTCGTCCAACACCGGGCAAACGCCGCCTGACGATTCGCGCTTGCGTTTGGCGCGAGGTGGAATTATCTTAGCGGCGCTTGCAATCTTGGGTGCGATGAAAGGCAAGACCAACAATGAAAGATAAACTCAGTGAACTGGAACAGGCCCAGCAGAGCATCTCGGCAAATGCGCCCTATCAGGTCGCGCAAGGCTATCGGCTGTCGCCGCACATGGTGACGACCGCGTTCACGCTCGACGGGTTCAAGATCGTTCGCACATACGGCGTCGTGCGCGGCATCACGGTGCGCTCGCGGTCGATCTTCGGCACCCTTGGCGGCACCTTTCAAACCATCGTCGGCGGCAACATTACGGCCTTCACCAAGCTGTGCGAGGTGGCCCGCGCCGAAGCCTTCGAGATCATGATTCAACACGCCAGCGAGATTGGCGCGAATGCCATCATCGGCATGCGCTATGACGCCAATGAGATCATGAACGGCGTCACCGAAGTGCTGGCCTACGGCACGGCGGTCGTTGTCGAGTCGCTTGAATCATAGGGCCGGACGTGGATTGCCCATTGTGGTTAGAAGCGGGCTTTGACCGCGGTCGCGGCGCTCCGAGTCCGCCTCTACAGGTTGGATAAACCGGTTCGCCAATCGCTCTGGATTACCAGCGCGGCTGCGCCAGATCGGACGTGTGATCGGGCAATAAGGTCGGCATCATTGGTTCGGCGAGGGCGGCGCGCTGGCGCAGGCTGCGATAATAAACCAGCAGCGTCACACCAAGCATGACGACAGCCAGCGCCGACCAGCCAAGCGCCCAGACGAGGGCCGGGATGAAGCCATTGGTGGCTGCGGCCATGTTCGCCGCGTCGGTTCGAATGTTAGGATCATAGGCGGAGAGAAACAGCAGCGCACGCAGATCATAAAACGCATTGAGCACGCATTGCACAGCGAGAAAGCTCATGATGAAGTGCGTCACTTTCGGCTTGGCTTTCCAGGCCAGCAGCAAACCGCCCGCCCCGAAGACCAGCCCGGTCGCCCAGGCCGGCAGATTGCCGCCGAATAGCACGGTGATAATCAAGACTAGCGCGGCGGTGAAGATGGCCGCGCCGCGCGCATTGCGCGCCCGCCTGAGAATCAGTAATAAGCCGCACCCATACAGCATGGTCGCCAGATAGCCGGCGCTTGAGATCAAGAATCCCCAACCGCCCGACCGCAGCGTCATGCCATCGCCGTTCCAGTAAAGCTCAATCCGATTGACATTCCCAAAAGTTGCCAACGCCACAATCGCATGACCTGCCTCATGGATCAGCGTGACAAAGAGGGTGATCGGATGGGTAATCACGCCGGCAAATGGAATGAACCACAGCGCCAGTGTCAACAACGAGGCGAGCACCAGCAGGCGAAACGATTCTTTGACTTCGCTTGTACTTTGCATGATTACCTCATCTTACGCTAAAGCACCCGGCAAGGTTCACCCCGCAAGAGAGGGCCACAGAGTCACAGAGAAAGATGAAAGATTTTCGGAGGATGATCAGAGTTTCCTCTGTAGCTCTGTGGCCAATCTTACGTTTTGACAAAAAAGCCGCAAGGCAACTGCGGGTCGTCTTTCAGACGCGCGTGTCTAATGTAACCGGCTTCGTTCTTCATCACCAACAGCCGCCCGCCGGGCCTGAGCGCCTCGACGAAACGGTCGACGGTCTGTCGAACCGCCAGCGCATGAAAGTACAGCAACAGATTATTGCAGACGATCAAATCGAAGGGATGATGAAGATGCTGCCAGAACTTCGCATCGTAGATATTGGCGCGGCGAAAGGCGATCATCTTGCGCAGGTTCGGCTCGACCGTGTAGCGGCGCTCGCGCCCGTGCAGTTCGCCCTTAACGAAATAGCGTTGCCGCAGGTCTGCATCGATCAGGCGAATGGCCGACTGCGGGTAGGAACCTTGACTGGCGGCGATAATCGCCGAGCCGCGCAGGTCAGTCGCCATCAAGTGAGGCTTCCAGGGCTCGCTTGCCGGCAAGCCTTCATTGACGACGATGGCCAGCGAATACGCCTCTTCGCCGGTTGAGCAGGCGGCGCACCAGAGATCGAGCCGCCGCTCTTTGCCGCGCGCCGCAATCAGTTCAGGGATGATGCGCCGTCGCAAGGTTTCAAATTGTTCGGGCTCGCGGAAAAAGCGCGTCTCGCTGTTACAGATGATTTCGGCAAGCGCTTCCTGTTCGCCTGGTGAAGCAATCGCCATGCGGCTATAGGCAAGCTCGTCAAGTCCGAGCTTTGCCGCTTTACGATCAATTGCGGCAAGCAAATCGTCGCGCCTCGTCGCGCCGCCCTGCCAGCCATAGCGCGCGGCCAGCACCTGCTCAAGCGGCTTGAGATGCGGATTAACCTTCATAAGAATAGTGACAAGTGACAAGTGACAAGAAACGAGCCTAAAGTCTGAGCGTTAGCTTGTGCGAGTCTGACAACCTGAAAGTTGGACACTCAACTTCCTCTTGTCACTTGTCACTCGTCACTTGTCACTTTCCTCTGGTAGTCGCCCGAACGCCCGCCGGTTTTTGATTCAAGGCGTATGTCTGTAATCTCCATCGCTTTATCCATCGCCTTGCACATATCGTAGAGCGTCAAGGCAGCGACCGCAGCGGCGGTGAGGGCTTCCATCTCGACGCCGGTCTTGCCATCCGTGCGCGCCGTCGCAGTGATCTGTATGCCGTTATCGCGGACATCGAGTTGCACGTCGGCGTGCGCGAGCGGCAGCGGATGGCAAAGCGGTATCAATTCCGCTGTGCGCTTCGCGGCCATGATGCCTGCCAGACGAGCGACTTCGAGCGGGTCGCCTTTCGGCGTGCGATGTTCGCGAATCGCCTGCACCGTCGCCGCCGCCATGCGCACAAAACCACCGGCGACCGCCGTGCGCGTCGTCACAGGCTTATCGCCCACATCCACCATGCGGGCGCGGCCTTCGTCATCCATGTGTGTCAGCGTCATACGAGTTTCATGTCGCGCAAGATGGTTAGCTTGCGCCGGTCAGCGTGTCCAACTCATACAAAAGATCAGTGTGCGCAATCAAAACTTATTGCAAAACACGCGCTACAGAAATTCTGCGCCAAGCGCCAGCACGTCGACCATTTCGCCTTCGGCAAGGGCGTGAGTTTCTTCTCTGACAATGATCAGGGCGTTGGCCTTCATGAAGGCGACGAGATCGGACGAGCCGCCCCACTTCAACGATTCGACCAGCGCCCGGCCTTCGCGGATAAACAAGCGCCCCGGCAGATAGCTGCGCCGGCTCGACGTATCCTTGATCGAATGGTTGAGCCTTGCCGTCACCGTCGGCAGTCGCGAATCACTTGCGCCCTGCAAACGGCGAATGGCCGGTCGCGCAAAAACATTGAACGTCACGGAAGTCGATACGGGATTGCCGGGCAAGCCGAAAAAGTAAGTTTCACCACGTCGCGCAAAAACCGTCGGTTTGCCGGGGCGTATGCTGACCTGATCAAAGTAGATCTCCGCGCCCAGTTCTTTGAGCGCCGCTTTCACCAGATCGTAATCGCCCATCGACACGCCGCCTGAGGTAATGACCACATCGTTCGCTTCTGCGGCCTGCTGCAATGCCGCGCGCGTCGCCGGCAGTGTGTCTTCGACCGTGCCGAGATTTCGCACCAGCGCGCCGGCGGCTTCAGCGTAGGCAGATATCGTGTAACAGTTCGAGTTGCGAATCTGCGCCCCGACAGGCTTGCGGGCTACGTCAACCAGTTCGCTGCCTGTAGAAATCACCGCGACGCGCGGGCGACGACCGACGCGCACACTGGCGTAGCCGAAGCTGGCGAGCGCCGCCAGTTCCGCCGCCCCGATAGCCCGCCCCGACCCGGCGACCTTTTCACCTTCGTGGACTTCGCTGGCCCTCGGTGTAATGAACTGTCCCGGCTTGACCGCTTCGTGGATGATGACCCAATCGCCATCCATCTCGGTGACTTCAACCTTCTGCACTGCGTCAGCGCCGCGCGGCAGGGGTGCGCCGGTAAAGATTTTAATCGCCTCGCCCGCGTGCAACTCGCCCGCGTAGCTTGCGCCGGCAGCAATTTCGCCGATGACCTTCAGACGGGCGGGCGCGGCGGCGAAGTCAGTCGAACGCAAGGCGTAACCATCCATGCGCGCGCGGTCGAACGGCGGCAGATCCATGTCGGCGAAGAGGTCTTCGGCGAGGATGCGCTGGTGCGCATCCGTAAGCGCGACCGATTCATCGCCGAGCGGTTCGACGCGGTCGAGGACGATGTTGAGCGCCTCATCAACAGTGATCATGATGCGAACATTGCCGTAAAGAAGGGTAGCCCAGTTCGTGGCACACTATGTGGCTGCTTGGAAAGTGGATGGTAATGCAAAGCTCAGGAGCGGCGCAAGGGCAAGGGCAAGGGCTCTACAAATTTCGCCGCCCCCTTGCCTTGACTCCGCATTGGAACCGTTATATAAGCCCTTCACTAATTAACAAGGCGGAATTAGATGGATGTGCATATAATTGGCGAAAACCCGGATTTAAACGGATGTCCGTCTAAATCTGGAAAATGCCGAATTAGATGGATGTCCGTATAATTCAAAGTTGGGCAGACGACAGACATCACTTGATGTCGAGACCTGGGTGTTGACACCCCAGAACACGGAGACTCAAATGAGAAAGCTCAAAATCATGGAACACATCTCGCTGGACGGCGTGATCCAGCACTCCGCCGATGACGGCGATTTCCCCTACAGCGACTGGACCGCGCCCTATCGGAGCCCCGCTGGCCGGGACGCAATCACCGCCGCGCATGGCGAGAGCTTCGATCTGCTGCTTGGCCGTCGCACCTACGATATCTGGTCGGGCTTCTGGCCAAAGGCGCCGAGCAGTCCGATTGCGGACGGCCTCAATGCGGCAACAAAATATATTGCTACCCACCGTCCGGAAAGTCTTGAATGGGGCCCGTTCGAGGGCCTTGGACCGGACATCGTCGAAGGCATTCGCCACATCAAGTCGCAGGACGGCCCGGACCTTATCCTCTGGGGTAGCTCCACGCTGACATCGACGCTGCTCGAACATGGGCTTGCGGATGATGTCCTGTTGGTCGTCTATCCGGTCCTGTTGGGCACGGGGAAGCGCTTCTTTGCGGAGGGAACCCCGCCACGCTCATTCGAGCTCGTCAGCACGAAAGCAATGCCGTCTGGCATCATCCTCAGTGCTTACAAGGTCGCCGGGCCTTTGAAGACCGGATAGCTCAACGACGAGACATCGTCAGTGAATACCGGAACGCCGTAATACAGTCGGGCGCCAGGCTCGTGACG
>JBBWZK010000351.1:0-10957 GCA_039648975.1 Blastocatellia bacterium | reverse complement strand
AAGAAGAATATCGAATATTGTCGTTGCATTCTTGTGTCTCCCTTTTTCCCTGTCTCCCCTCGCCGCGTCTCCGCGTCGCCGCGTCCCCGTGTCGCCGTGTCACTTTTCACTCTTCCGGCTATTCGTGGCGCAGGGCCATCATCGGATCAACTTTCGTGGCGCGGCGCGCAGGGATGTAACAGGCCAGCAGCGCGACGGCTGTAAGCAACACCGCGACACCCGCGAAGGTCAGCGGGTCGGTGGCGCTGACGCCGAACAACAGGCTTTTCATCAAGCGTGTCACGGCCAACGACGCCGCCAGGCCAATCGCTATGCCGGTCAGCGTCAGCCATATGCCCTGGCTGATTACCAGCTTCAAGACGTCGGCTTTCTGCGCGCCGAGTGCCATGCGTATGCCGATCTCGCGCGTGCGCTTTGATATGGTGTAAGCCATCACGCCGTAAACGCCAATCGCCGCCAACACCAGCGCCAGCACGCCAAAGCTGCCCAGCAAGGATGCCGCAAGGCGCGTCGGCAGCAGCGGAAAACTCAAATGCTCGTCGAGCGTCTGGGCGCTGGAGATCGGCAGGTGCGCATCGAGTTGTTGAATCTCGCGGCGGGCGGCGGTCATCACCTGTGGCGGATCAGTTTCAGCGCGAATGACCAGACTGGTCGCGCCTGAGTAGGACTGCAACACCGAACGATAGACGAAAGGCTTCGGGTCTTCCTGCATCCCTGTGTACTTGCCGTCGCGAGCGACGCCGATGACCTGCAACTTCACTGAGTCGGGACTGCCGACAGCCAGGCGTTTGCCGATAGGATCTTCGTCTGGCCAGAAGCGGCGAGCCAGGGTTTCGTTGACGATGGCCACACGCGTCGCCTTGTCGTCATCCGACTCGCTGAACTCGCGCCCCTGTAAAATCGGCGTGCTCATGGCAGAGAAATAACCTGGGCTGATGCGGCTTGACAGAGCGCGCGGCGCAGTCGTCGTGCGCTCCGGCGCTTGCCCTTCAATGAAGATTGCTTCTCTTGAAAAATGCAGGTCGACGGGGACGAGATCGGCGGTGCCTGCGGAGGCGACGCCGGGCAGGGCGCGAACGCGCTCCAGCAGGCGTTTTTGAAATTCTTTGCCGCGCGCTTCATCGTAGCCTTGCAGACGCAGATCGAACGACAAGGACACGGCGTTGTGCGGGTTGAAGCCTAGATCAATCATCTGCGTCCTCTGCAAGCTGCGCAGCATCAGACCGCCGCCGATGAGCAGCACCAGCGACAACGCCACCTGAAAAACGATCAAACTGTTTTTCAGCCACGAGCGCCGATGGCCGCCGACGGCAAACTCGTCTTTCAACGTCGCCGCCAGGTCGGTCTTGGTCGATTGTAATGCAGGCAACAAACCAAAGAGCACGCCGGTCGCAAGCGAGACCAGGCCGGTGAAGATGAGCACTCGGTAATCTATGTGCAGATCCAGGGCGAGCGGCACGTCTATCGGAGGTCGAAACGCCACCGCCAGATCGGCCAGCCACAGGGCGAGCAGCAAGCCGAGCGCGCCGCCGGCCATCGCCAGCAGGATGCTTTCGGTCAGCAGTTGCCGTATGAGTCGGAAGCGGCTCGCGCCGAGCGCCAGGCGCACCGCGACTTCCCTGCGCCGTTCGTTGGCGCGCGCCAACAGCAGGTTCGCCAGGTTGGTGCAGGCCAGCAGCAACACCAGCCCGACCATCAGCATCAACAAGCCTGTGAAACCGACCACAGGGCCGCGCATAAGGCCGCGCGCCATGCCGGGGGCGGTCAGCAGAACGCGCTTGCCCTCGTTGATGCCCGGATACTCGCGTTCAAGTTGCGCGGCAATGGCATTGACGGCGGCCTGCGCCTGCGCTTCGCTGACGCCGGGTTTGAGCCGTCCTTGAACGGAGAGGTTTTCGACGCCGCGCGCATCCAGCCAGTTGCTGCCGACGAGGATTTGCGACTGCATCGCCATCGGGAACCACATCTCCGGCGCAGCGATGACCTCTGTGCCATCAAATCCCTGCGGCGCGACGCCGATGATCGTATAGCTACGGCCATTGACGATGACGCTTTTGCCGATGACGTTTGCATCGCCGCCGAAGCGCCGCAGCCAGCATTTGTAACTGATCACACTGACCGGGTGCGCGCCCGGCAACTGATCATCATCCGTTGTAATGGTGCGGCCCAGCACCGCGCCCACGCCCAGCACATCGAAGTAATTGCCGGTAACCACATAACCCCACAGCCGTTCGTTGATGCCATCGTGGCTGAGGCTCAGGGGCGAGAAGTTATAGCCGACGAGACCGGAAAAGACCTCGTTGCGATCACGAAAGTCCTTATAGTTCGGATAGGAAAATGCCGCGAACATACGGTAATCCGCGACATTGTTGAGCGACACGATCTGTCCCGGCTCGGCGACGGGCAGCGGGCGCAAGAGCATGGCGTTGACCAGGCTGAAGATGGCAGCATTCGCGCCGATGCCGAGCGCCAACGTAATGACGGCTACTAAAGTAAAGCCGGGCCGCTTCCGCAGCAGGCGCAGGCTGTAGCGCAGGTCTTGTATGATCGTTTGCATCGTTCACCTCTCAATACAGTTTAGAGTCCAGGGAGTCCAGAGAGCCTGGAGAGTCTGGAGAGTCTCTGAAAAGTCCCGTAGGGACGCAATGTTTATAGTTGACGGCATTGAAGAGAACCCCAGCCCTGTAGGGGCGAAATGTCAACATTGCGCTCCTGACCGAGCTTGAATCATTAAGGGCATCATTGACTATAAACATTGCGCTCCTACGGAGCTTCCTTTGCAGAAACACTATCTGGACTCTCTAGACTCTCTAGCCTGCTATTCATAGCGCAACGCGACCATCGGATCAACACGCGTAGCGCGCCGCGCCGGTATCCAGCAAGCCAACAGCGCCACCAGCGTCAGCAGCAAAGCGACGGCTGTAAAGGTCGCCGGGTCGGTGGCGCTCACTTTGAACAATAAATCTGACAGGAAGCGCGTCAGTGCGAAAGCCGACGCCAAACCGATGATGACGCCAACCACGGTCAGCCGGATTCCCTGGCGCAGAATCAGCTTCAGCACATCTTTGCGCTGCGCGCCGAGCGCCATGCGTATGCCGATCTCGTGCGTCTGCTGCGTGACTAAATAAGCCATTACGCCGTAAATGCCTACCCCTGCCAGGATCAAAGCGACAACCGCAAAGATGCCAATCAGTACCGCGCGAAAGCGGGATTGTTCGGCTGAACTTGCAAGGATTTGCTCCATCGAGCGGATGTTGGCAACCGGCTGATTTTTGTCCACCGATTGAACGACGTTGCGTATGGCTGCCGTCATCGCCAGCGGCTCGCCGGCAGTTCGCACCACCAGATTGCTAAAGCCTGTGCGAATCGAAGGCAGATACATGGCCGAGAAGTTCTGTGAGGCGAGCGAGAACAATTTGATATCGCGCGCGACGCCGATGATTTCGCAATGCAGAGGCTTGCCCATATCAATGGTCAACCGCTTGCCAATCGGCTCTTCGTCGGCAAAGTAGGTTTGCGCGAAGGTCTCGTTAATGATGACCGTCGTGGCGTCGGCTTCCGCCTCCTGTTGGGTGAAGTGGCGGCCTTTGATGAGCGGGATGCCCATCGTCTTCAAGTAGTCGTGACTGACTTGCGGATTGAATGCCAGAGGCTTCTGGTTCGGGTCATCCGGCGGATGTCCGTCAATCGTGAAGTAGGTGTCGCCGCCCCCTTGCAATGGCAATTGTGTAGTCGTTCCTACTGATTCGACGCCCGGCAAGCTCGCTGTGCGCTGTAAGACCTCGTCAAAAAAGCTTCTGATTTGCTCCGGTTCAGCGTACTTCGAATCCGGCAGAACGATGCGCATAGTCAGCACATGCCAAGGATCGAAGCCAACATCCACCGCTTGCAGTTGGCGGAAGCTCTTAACCAGCAACCCCGCGCCGATGAGCAGTAAAAGCGCCAGCGCGAATTCTGAAACCACCAGCAAGCTGCGCGTGCGGTTGTGGCGTGCGCCGGAGGCGGAGCCCTTGCCAGCCCCTTTGAGCGATTCGTGCAAGTCCACTTTGGAAGCTTGCAGAGCCGGGACCAGACCAAAAACAATGCCCGTCAACAGCGACAGCGCAAATGTAAAAACGAGGACGCGGCTATCAATGCCGATTTCAGCCGCTCTGGGAAGACTGCCGGGCGTCATGGCGACAAGCAGGTCTGTGCCCCAGAGAGCAAAGAATAGCCCGATGATCCCGCCGGCTGCCGAGAGCAGAAGACTTTCGGTCAGTAACTGCCGGATCAACCGCAGACGTGTCGCGCCGACCGCCAGGCGCAGCGAAATCTCTTTTTGCCGTGCGGCGGCGCGCGCCAGCAACAGGTTGGCGATGTTGACGCAGCCGATTAATAAGACCAACGCCACCGCTCCCAACAGCACATAAAGCGCCGGTCGCGCGTCGCCGACCAGAAACTCCCGCAGCCCTACCAGTCGCAAGCCCCAGGTGGTGTTTGAGTTCGGGTAGATCTGTTCAAGTCCGGCGGCCACTGTGTCGACATCGGCCTGGGCTTGTTGCACAGAGACGCCCGATCTGAGGCGCGCAATGGGCCTGAGAAAGTGAAATCGCCGGACCTTCATCTCCGGCAGATCGAAGTTGAGGGGCGTCCACACCTCCGCTGCTTGAGGCAGCAGCGTGTCATCCGGCACGACGCCGATGACCTCGTAACTCTGGCCATCGAGCAGGAGCGTTTTGCCGACGATTGCGGCATCGGCTCCGAAACGCCTTTGCCACAAGCCGTGGCTGATGATCGCCACCTGCCCTCGTCCGGCCTGCTCTTCTTCGGGCGAAAAATCGCGGCCCTGTGTGGGCTTCACTCCCAGCGCCTTGAAGAAGTTCGTTGTGATCTGCGCGCCGCCGACCCGCTCAGGCTCGGCTGTCCCTGTGAGGTTGAACGAGTAAAAGCGCATCGCCGCGAACTCTTCAAACGCACGGTTCTGAGCGCGGTAATCAAGAAAGTCTGGCGGCGAGACAGACGCCTGGTTTCCCTGACTGAATCGGCCCCAGACCCAAACGAGACGGCTCGGCTCCTCGTATGGCAAAGGGCGCAGCAACACGGCATTGACGACCGAGAAGATGGCGGTATTCGCGCCGATGCCGAGCGCCAATGTAAAAACCGCAATCAACGTGAAGCCCGGCTTCTTGATCAGCATGCGCGCGCCATAGCGTAGGTCTTGCAACAGTGTATTCATCCTTCACCTCTCACTACAGTCTGGAGAGTCTATCGAGTCCAGAGAGTCTATCGAGTCTATCGAGTCCAGAGAGTCTGGAGAGTCCAGAGAGCGTTTGAGAAAAGTCCCGTTAGGGACGAAGTGTTTATAGTTGCAACCGTCAAAAAGAATCCCAGCCCCGGCGGGGCGGAATGTCGACATTACGCTCCTAACGGAGCTTGGAATCTTATTAGCAATGGTGACTATAAACATTGCGCTCCTACGGAGCTGACTGCTCAGATACACTCTCCAGACTCTCCAGACTCTCCAGACTCCCTGGACTCGATAGACTCGGCAAACTCGATAGACTATTATTCATATCGCAGCGCCACCATCGGATCGACTCGCGTCGCCCGTCGCGCCGGCAGGTAACTCGCCAGCAGCGCGACAAGAGCCAGCAGCAAGGCGGTCAGCAGAAAGGTTGGCAAGTCGATGACGCTCACGTTATAAAGCAAACTCGCCATCAGCCGCGTCGCTAGCGCAGCGGCAAGCAAACCGATGATGACGCCCGCCGCAGTCAGCCGCAGCGCGTGGCCGACGATCTGCTTGAAAATGTCGCTTGATGCAGCGCCGAGCGCGATACGTATGCCGATCTCGCGTGTGCGCTGTGTCACCGCATAGCTCATCACACCATAGATGCCGATCATCGCCAGCAGCAAAGCGATGAGCGCAAACAGACCGAGCAGCAGCAGGCTGAAGCGGCGCGGCGCAATCGATGCGTCCATCAGCGTGTCGAGTGTCATCACATTGGCGAGAGGTTGATCTTTATCGATTGCCTGAACTTCCTTACGAATTGCCGCGACCAGGCTTGTCGGTTCGACTGAGGACTTGACTGCTAAATCCATCACGCGGGTGAATTCGACCAGCCATTTCGGATTCATCTGTAACCAGGGGCGGTAGATATTAACGCGGCCTTCTACGTCCAGACCATCTTGCCTGACATGGCGCACGACGCCGACGATTTCGCGCCACGAGCCAGTGTCGCCGCCGAACCGCAGCCGCTTGCCGAGCACACTGGCGGGCGAGCTATTCGGGAAATGCCGGGAAACGAAATCCTCATCGACCAGCAAGACCAGCGGCGCATCAGCGGTGTCATGCTCGGTGAATAAACGTCCGGCCAGCAAACCAATGCCCAGCGTCTCGTGATAGGTTTCGCTGACGTCCTGTCTGGCGGCAACCGGCCAGTCTTCCGGTCGTTTCGGCTCCGGCTGGCCTTCGAGCCAATAACCGTTGTCGCCGATGTAACCGGGCGTCGGCAAGCCTTGCGTGACGCAGAGCCGCTCGACGCCAGGAAGCCCGGCGACCCGATTCATGACCGCCTTGAGAAAGCCGGTCGTCTGTGCGGCTTCACGATACTTGAAGTCAGGCAGACGCAATCGTATCGTCAGCACATTGTGCGGATCAAAGCCCGGGTCAACCTGCATCAGCCGCTTGAAACTGGTCATTAACAGCCCTGCACTGATCAGCAGCACGAGCGTCAGAGCGATTTCGGCAATCACCAGCGCGCTGCGCAATCGCCGGCTGCCCGCGCCGCCGGACGCCGCGCGGCTGCCTTCCTTGAGCGCATCCTGTAGATCGACTTTCGTGGTCTGCAACGCCGGCGCAAGACCAAAAATAATTCCTGTAAGCAAGGTTACCAACAAGGTGAAGCCGAGCACGCGCGGATCGATTGAGATTTCTTCGAGTCGCGGCAGGCTGTCGAGTTGGAGTCTCAGCAGCAGATCAACGCCCCAGGCGGCCAACAGCAAGCCGAGCGCGCCACCCAGGAGCGCGAGCACAACGCTTTCGGTGAGCAATTGCCGAATGATGCGCCAGCGCCCAGCACCCAGCGCCAGCCGCACCGCAATCTCTTTTTGTCGCGAGGCCGACCGCGCCAGCAGCAGGTTGGCGACGTTCACACAGGCGATCAAGAGCACGAAGGCGACAGCGGCCATGATGATAATCAGCGTGGGCCTTGTGTCGCCGACGTAATCTTCAAGGAACGGGCGCACCCCGACACTATTGCCGGCGTTCGACTCTGGATAGGCTTCGGCCAGTTGCGCCGCAATCGTTTTCATTTCGGCATCGGCTTGCTCAAGGCTGACGCCGGGCTTTAAGCGCGCCGTCACCCAGGTGATGTGGGAATGACGGTCCTGCATGTATTCCAAACTGCTCAAGCGTCCGAGCGGCATGAAGAAATCGTTATTGGCATTCGCCGCGCCGTAGAAGTCAAAGCCCGCAGGCATCACGCCGATGACCGTCCAGCTTTCGCTGTTGTAATGCAGGCTGTGACCGATGATGTTTGCATCGCTGCCGAAACGCCGCTGCCATAAACCATAGCTGATGACGATGACGCGCTCGGCTTCGGGACGTTCTTCATCTTCATTGAAGAAGCGTCCGATGTGCGGCTGCACGCCGAGCGTCGGAAAGAAACTCGCCGATACCCAGCGCCCGGTAATCCGTTCAGGCTCGCCATCACCAGTCAATATGCCGCCCGCAATCATGCGCGCCGAGAAATTCTCAAACACGGTTTGCCGCGCTCGCCAGTCAAGGTAGTTCGGATAAGCGATGGCCATGGCCGGCACTTCTTTGGATGTTTCAGACAGCGCCACCAGCCGCTCGGAATGAGGATACGGCAACGCACGGAGCAGCACGGCGTTGACGACCGAGAAGATAGCGGTGTTTGCGCCAATGCCGAGCGCCAGTGTCATGACCGCTACTAACGCAAAGCCGGGCCGCTTCATTAGCATTCGTAAGCTGTAGCGCAGGTCTTGCAATAACCTGTTCATCCTTCACCTCTCAATACAGTCCAGAGAGTCCATCGAGTCCATCGAGTCCAGAGAGTCCAGAGAGTCTATCGAGTCCAGAGAGCGTTTGAGAAAAGTCCCGTTAGGGACGAAATGTTTATAGTCAACAGAGGCTATAGAGACCAAGCCCTGTAGGGGCGAAATGTCGACATTGCGCTCCTAACCGAGCTTGAATGATTAACGATCTCTTTGACTATAAACATTGCGCTCCTACGGAGCTACCATTGCAGAAACACTTTCTGGACTCTCTGGACTCGATAGACTCTCCAGACTCTCCAGACTGTTATTCATATCTGAGCGCCACCATCGGATCAACTTTGGCGGCTCGCCTGGCCGGGACGTAACAGGCCAAGAGCGCCACTGCCGCCAGCAAGATGGTGATACCGATAAAGGTCAGCGGGTCGGTCGGCGCGATGCCGAACAGCAAACTCGCCATGGTTCGCGTCAGCGCGAAGGCGGCGGCCAGCCCGATGCTCATGCCCGCGAGCGCCATTCGCATGCCCTGCCCGATGACGATCTGCAACACGTCGCCGGTCTGCGCGCCGAGCGCCATGCGTATGCCGATCTCGTGCGTCCGCTGCGCGACCAAGTAAGCCATCACGCCGTAGATGCCAATCGCCGCCAA
This sequence comes from Blastocatellia bacterium, assembly GCA_039648975.1. GTDB lineage: Bacteria > Acidobacteriota > Blastocatellia > UBA7656 > UBA7656 > DATENM01. Next base: position 2,313 of record JBBWZK010000351.1, on the reverse strand, counting down.
CAGCAGCGCCGTCGCGGCGAACAGGCCAACCAGCAAAAGCGTGAAACGCTGTCCGGCCAACGCTGCGCCGGCAACCGCATTCATCGGGCGGACGCTGGTCATCGCCAGGTCTTTGTCGAGCCCCTGGGCCTCGCGGCGCACGGCCCCAACTATAGTCAACGGATCCCCATTCGTGCGGACGGCGAGAAACATCTCTCTTTGCGCTTGCTGCGTGAGCGGCCAGTAGAAAGCCGGATGCGCTTCGGGCGAATCTGGAAAATCCTTCACATCGCCGACAATGCCGGCGACCGTCATCCAGTCGTCTTCCTTTGGCTCGTCGGCGAACGTGATACGCTTGCCGACCGCGTTCTCGCCGAGCCAGTAGCGACGTGCCATGCTCTCATTGATCAGGATCACCCTTGGTTTCTCGCGAGTGTCGCCCGCTTCGAACCAGCGACCGGCAACCAGCGGCACACCGACTGTGCGAAAGTATTCAGAGGTGACGTAGTGATAGCGCGCTTCCGGGCCATCGTTCGGCGGATAGGTCTTGCCTTCAACGTTGAAGCCGGCGTTCTCATCATAGCCGCTCCACGGCAGGTCAGAACTGGCCCCGACGGATTCGACGCCCGGCAGGCTCGAAACTCGCTCGATCAGCATCCGGTAAAACGAGACGGTCTGTTCGGGCTTCTGGTAACGCGACGGCGGCAACGAAAAGCCTACCGTCAGCACGCCTTCAGGCTTGAATCCCGGATCGGTCTGCTGCAACTTCAAAAAGCTGCGCAGCAACAATCCCGCGCCGACCAGCAGCACCAGCGCCAGCCCGACTTCTGCCGCTACTAGGACGCTGCGCAAACGGCGCTGCCGTGTTCCGCCCGTGCCGCTGCGCCCGCCCTCCTTGAGCAGTTCGTTGAGATTCAGCTTCGCGCCTTGCAGGGCCGGCGCAAGTCCGAACAACAGCCCCGTCAACAGAGTGACGGCGAGCGTGAAGCCAAGAATCTGCCAGTCTATTGTCACGGCTTGCAAGCGCGGCAGTTGTGACGGGCCGAGGGCGATGAGTGCATCAATCAGCCAGTTGGCCAGCAGCAATCCGGCAAGGCCGCCGAGCGTCGCGATCAGCAAGCTCTCGGTCAATAACTGTCGGATGAGCCGCCTCCGCCCTGCGCCCAACGCTGCGCGTACTGCCATCTCGCGTTCACGTGTGGTGGCGCGCGCCAGCAGCAGGTTGGCGACGTTGACGCAGGCGATCAGCAGCACGAAGACGACCGCGCCCAACAGCACCAGCAAGGTCATGCGGGCTCGCCCGACGATCTCCTGGTGCAGCGCGTATAGGCGAATCTGCCAGCCTGAATTGCTGTTCGGGTATTGCTCGGCCAGGCGCTCGGCGATGACGTTGAAATCCGCTTCTGCTTGCGCGCGGGTCACGCCGGCTTTCATGCGCCCGATGGCGTTGACGTAGTGGGCAAAGCGCGGCGATTTCGCGTTCAGCTCCATAGGCCACCACAGCTCAACGCTTTCGCCGTGCGGCGTCGAGCGATAATCGCCGCCAACGTGTTGCACGCCAGCCTGCATCACGCCGACGACTGTGAAGGGCTCACCCGATAACGTGACGAGCTTACCGATGACCTCCGGATCACTTGCAAAGCGCCGCTGCCACAAGCTGTGACTGAGGATGACGACGTGCGTATTGCCTGTGGCTTCATCCTCGCGGCGGAACTCACGGCCAAGCAGCGGTTGAAAGCCGAGCGTATCGAAGAAGCCCGCCGACACGCGCATGGCTGACAACTGTTCGGGCAGGTCGCCGAGTGCGAGCTCCAAATCGTTGCGCGTGTAGAGCGCGAAGTTTTCAAGCGTCGTGTTCTGGTCGCGGTAATCCAGAAAGTCGCCGGGCGATAGAGGGAATTTGGGCTGCGTGTTGCTGCTCTCGAAGGCACGCACCAGCCGCTCAGGGTGCGGGTACGGTAGCGGCTTGAGCAGCACGGCGTTGACGACCGAAAAGATCGCCGTGTTCGCGCCGATGCCGAGCGCCAGTGTAAGTACGGCTACCAGCGTAAAGCCGGGCCGCTTCATTAGCATTCGTAAGCTGTAACGCAGGTCTTGCAATAACGTGTTCATCCTTCACCTCTCAATACAGTCCATCGAGTCTATCGAGTCCATCGAGTCCATCGAGTCCAGAGAGTCTATCGAGTCCAGAGAGTCCAGAAAGTGTTTCTGCAATGGAAGCTCCGTAGGAGCGCAATGTTTATAGTCAAAGAGATCGTTAATCATTCAAGCTCGGTTAGGAGCGCAATGTCGACATTTCGCCCCTACAGGGCTTGGTCTCTATAGCCTCTGTTG
>JBBWZK010000408.1:0-8440 GCA_039648975.1 Blastocatellia bacterium | reverse complement strand
CCCCCCCCCCCCCCCCCCCCCCCCCCGCCCCCCCCCCCCCCCCACTCCATAAGCAAGCCTGCGGCAGTTGCCGGGTTACTTTTAATGCGGACCTGCCGTCAAAGGAATTGATGTAGGGGCGAGTGGTCTCTGGTCGGCCCCGACTGCGGGGCTATCACTACTTGAAATGCCGTGAATCTTATTCTGGGGAGGCCGCCGCAGAGCCTCCCCTACATGTCTAGCTCGCTAACCCGTTTCCCTCAGGGCAGCGGCTCAAGGGTGCCGAGGACGACGACGCCTGAATTTCGATCCCCATCAAAGGCCAGCGACGGGAAGTTCGTAAATGCGTCATCGTCCTTGGAGTCGGCAAACCAGATGGCGATAAAGTTCAAGTCCACGTTTTCTAGACGCTGCGTCGGCGGATTACCGGCGGTTTTCAAGGCGAAGGCGTCGACGATCACCGTACTTATGGTGATCGAAGCGCGGCCCGCTTTGTTGGTGTGCATCTCGGCCAGGTATTGTGAAGAGCCGAAGGGGATGTCGCTGAGTTCATGGAGGAAGACCGTGAAGTCCGTCTTCGGTGGCAGACCCTGGATGCTTATTTTTAGCTTGTCGACGCCCAGTTCTTCTTCGGACGCAACGACCTTGATCGAGCCGCTGGGGTTGAAGCCGGCCCGCAACATGGCATCTTTTGCCGGCCCGATCAATACGAGGTCGCGCTTGATGACATCTTCATCTTCCTGCAACGGCTCAGTCGGCGCGGCGGCTCTGGCAGGACTCCATAACGACCCTGATGAAAGGAGCAATAAAGCAATGGCGGTTATCGCAAATGGAAGCTTATACGTTATCATGGGATGTTTTCCTTACCTTAGTTAGACAGTATGGCAAGCGTCTTACCTAATAAGAGCAGGCAAATCAATAAAAGGTACATCGAAGCAAAAAAAGTTGGCCGCCACAATGGCCCATTTCCATTGCTTCTCGCCGGCAAGATGATTTGCTAATATGGCGCTGTCATTACGCCGAGCCAGGTCTATCCCTTGTCTCTAAGCGCCGGCGTAGCCGTGGGATTTATGAGCAAACGGGCGAGTCAGGGCAAGCGTGACCCCTCACCGGCACGCAACGACCGAGCACTCCTATCGGCATGTTTGCAAGGCGACGCCGCCGCATGGGAAGCACTCATTGCGCGCTACCAGCGGCTGATCTATTCCATCCCGATCAAATTGGGGCTGTCGCCAAATGACGCCGCCGATGTGTTTCAATCGGTTTGCTTGAAGCTGCTCGAACATCTCTCGACCCTGCGCAATCAAGACAAGATCAGTTCGTGGCTGATCACCACGACCCGGCGCGAGAGCTGGCGACTGGCTCTGCACAGGCGGCGCGAGCACGTCACGGTGGCTTACGAATCGAACAATAGCGCGGATGAGTTGAGCCGGTTGCCCGACCGTCAAGCGCCGCTCGATGAGCAGCAAGAGCGAAGCGAACAACAACAGATTCTGCGCCAGGCCGTCGAGCAGTTGCCCGAACGCTGTCGCCGGTTAATCACGCTGCTGTTTTATAGCGGCGATCAACTGGGTTATGACGAGATTGCCCGGCAATTGGAGGTTCCCCGCGCTTCTATGGGGCCGACGCGCGCCCGCTGCCTCGCCAAGCTGAAGAAGTTACTGGAAGGAAAATTATAATTCGCATGCGATGTACCTTTCTCGAACCTCAATGCTCCTATTAATCAGATGCGGAAACCAGGAGTCTGAAATGAAGTGCCCAGGATTTGAGCGATTGCTGGATTACCTCGATGGCCGGCTGGCCGGCGAGGACGCTCAAGTTGTGGCGGCACATCTGGAGGGCGGCTGCAAGCGATGTGCGGAGAACCGCGAATGGCTTGAGCGCGTGCGGGCCATCGCCGCAAGCGATGACCGCAGCGCGCCGCCTCTCTGGGTTTTGCAGCGCGCCCGCCACTTGTTTGACAGCCAGACTGTGCGAGCGGGCGCGCTTGATCGCCTCGGTCGTCTGGTCGCGGCGCTGATCTTCGACAGCCTGACCCCTGCTGCGGTTTACGGCGTTCGCCTGGCTCAGAGCGGCAACCGCCAACTTGTCTACCGCGCCGACCTTTACAGCGTTGATCTGCAAATCGCTTCTGCCCATCCAGCCGCCGCCAATCTGATCGGCCAGGTTCTGCGTCAAGGCGAAGCCGGATTTCAGTCGGTTGCCCGGCTGTCGCTTGAGTTGATCCGTGAAAACCAGATCGTCGGCTCGACCTACACGAACGCGGTCGGCCAGTTCGCCTTCAACGGAATTGAATGTGGCGAGTATGATCTACAGGTTAAGGCACACGGAGCAACGATCATCATTGCGCCATTGCCAATCGTGCCTTCTTGAGGAAGAATTGATTTACCGCTGACGCTTGCGGACCGGACGCCAAACAACTGTTAGTCGCGGGTGAAAATTGAGTAGCGAGCTGGCGGACAACTTAATAAAATCAAACAGCCTCGAAGCTTTCTTGAGCGAGCAAGGCGGCAGCCTCAAGTGGCAGACGATGGCCGCACTCAAAGGCGAGGTTGACCGGCTGATCGGCTGCGACCTCAATCGGGCTGCCGATCTCGCGGATCGCATAGAGCGGCTGGCCGAGCACGCCGGCGATGCGGTCTCGAAGGCGTTCGCCCAGGCCAGCCGTGCGCGGGTGCTGCACGTCTCAGGCCGCCACTCACAGGCAAGCGATCTTTATGCGAGCGCGCTGGTTGCCTTGCGCGCCGCACGTCTCACCGCAGAAGCCGCGACCATACTTATTCATCAGGTGTACGCGCACACGCAGATGGGCCAGTACCAGGAAGCGTTGCGCGTGGCGCGCGCGGCCCGCAGGATGCTGGCGCGCGGCGAGCCGCTAAAGATGGCGCAGCTTGAAACCAACGTCGGCACGGTCTACTACATGCTCGACCGCTATAAGAAGGCGCTCAAGCATTACGACAGGGCTCACGAAATCCTCTCAAGCGCGGGCGACGAAGCGACGCGCGCTTATGTTGATTTCAGTCGCTCGAATATCTTCACCGAACTGGACAGGCCCGACGAAGCGCAGGCGCTGCTCGAACGGGCTGCCGTCGCATGGGAGAAGACAGGGCGCAGCTTGCTTGCCGCACAGGCGCGCTTCCAGGTCGCCTATCTTGAATTCCTGCGCGGCAACTACAACGCGGCGCTCGGCAGTTATTATCGAGCGCGTGATCGCGTCATTGAGCTTGGCAGCACGCCGCTTGTCGCATGGTGCGACCTGGAGATCGCTGAGATACTGCTGGCGCTCAACGCCTTTGACGAAGCGGCCATCGGCGCGGCAAGCGCGCGCTCGCGTTTCAGCGCCCTCAACATGCCTTATGAAGCGGCCAAGGCCACACTGGTGCGCGCGCTGGCGGCCATGGGGCTTGAACAATTCGAGCAGGCGCAAGGCCATCTCGCAGAGGCACGCGAAGTGTTTCAGGCGAGCGGCAACCAAACCTTCACCGCGTTGACCGACAGCTATCTGGCGGAACTCGGCATGCGGCGCGGCGACACGGCGGAAGCAACGCGCCGCGCCGCCGCCGCCTTGCATATCTTTGCCCGGCAGAAGCTCTCGAGCAAAGCGGCGTATTCAAAATTACTCGCGGCGCGCGCCGCCTACCGCGCAGGCCAACTGTCTAATGCTTCACGAATGGCGCGCGCAACGCTGAAGGCGGTCGAGGGCCTGTTTGCGCCGCCAATCGTTTATCAGTGCCATCACCTGATCGGGCTCATCGAACGCGACCGCGGACGGCGGCGACCGGCGCTCGCAAGTTTCCGCAAAGCGGTCGATCATATCGAACAGATGCGCAGCGGCATCGCTGCCGATGAGTTCAAAGCCACCTTCCTGCGCGACAAGATCGAAGTGTACGAGGACGCGATAGCCGCCTGTCTCGATGAAGGCCGCAATGATCTGCTCGAAGAGGCCTTTCGTTTAGTTGAATCTTCAAAGTCCCGCGCCCTTGCAGACTTGCTGGCGCGTTATGTCGGCAGCCCTGAAACCGGCTCCGGGAGCCGTAAGCGCGGCGCGAGCGAGCCGAGGCGGGCGCGGCTGGCGAAGTTGATCGAGGAACTGAACTGGTACAACGCGCAGGCAGGGTTGGAGAATGACAAGGGCGAACAACGCAGCGCCTCAACCGCAGACCGCTACCGCCGGCAGATGGCGTGCCGCGAGCGGCGGATTGCCGAGCTTTTCCGGCGCATCGAAGTCGAAGACCCGGCCTTTGCCTTTCTGCACAGGATGCAACCGGCTTCCGTCGCAGACCTGCTCGGCGCGCTCGAAGCGGACGAAGTGGCGGTCGAGTATTTCACTACAGGGGATGAGGTGTCTGCCTTCATTGCCTCGCGCGATGGCATCGAGGTCGTCCGCGCCATTGCCTCAAAGCGCGACCTTGAGCAGAAGCTGGCAGCGACGCGGTTTCAGATTGAGAAATTCGGTTATGGTAAAGATTACATTAATCCGCACTTCTGGCAGCTCAAGCAAACCACTGACGAATCGCTGACGGCGCTTTACGAAGCGCTCTTCGCGCCGCTTGAAGCCGCCGTGCATCATGCGCGGCTGATTATCATTCCGCACGCCGCGCTCCACTATGTTCCTTTCCACGCGCTCTGCGATAAGCGCGGCTATTACCTGATTGATCGCTTCGAGATGTCTTACGCGCCGTCTGCTGCGGTGCTCAAGCTGTGCCGCGCCAGACAACTTCATGCCCAGGCCAGCGATCTGGTGGCGGTCGGCGTCGCCGAGCCGGGAACGCCGGCGATTGAAGATGAGGTGGCGGCGCTCGGCGCGATCTTCCCTGATGCGGTGACGTTGATGGGCAGCCAGGCAACGCGCGATAACCTGTTGCGGCGCGCCCCCGGCGCGCGCTTCCTGCATCTGGCTTCGCACGGCTACTTCCGTCGCGATAATCCGATGTTTTCATTTTTGAAGCTCGCCGATTCGCGCCTGGATTTTTATAGTCTGCTCGATCTCCGTCTCAACGCCGAGATGGTGACGCTATCGGCATGTCACACAGGCATCAATCGCGTCTTTCCGGGCGATGAGCTGCACGGCCTGGTGCGCGGCTTTCTGTCTGCCGGAACGCCGGCGCTGCTCGTCAGCCTGTGGGCCGTCAATGATCGCTCGACGGCTGAACTGATGCGCGAGATGTATTCGCACCTCCGCGCCGGCACGAGCAAGCGTGAAGCCTTGCGCCGCGCGCAGCTCACCATCAAAGACGCCTACGGCCATCCGTATTACTGGGCGCCGTTCGTCTTGATGGGGAACCCTGGATAAAGGAATTGCTGCCTGATGAAGCGCATTTAATGAATGCCAAGCCCGGCGACCGCGTGCTATAATCGCGGCATTACAGGTTATGCTTGGCGAGCTTTGTTGGCTAGGTTAGGACGCCGATCAAAGGGGGATGGGGTATGAAGTTCGTCAGAGCAATCTTCCTGCCTTCTCTTTTAATCTGCCTGGTGGCGTTTCTTTCGGCGCGGTCTCATGCGGGCGATGACGCACAAGCGTTTCGCAATGGCGAGATCATCGTCGAGCTCAAGCCCGGCGCATCAATTGACGAGGTCAACACGCGCAATCGCACGTCCACCATCCAACGAATCTATGGAACGAACTTCTACCGTTTGCGCATCCCGCCGGCCAAGAGCGAGCAGAAATGGCTTCTGCGCCTGGGCCGCGATTCGGACGTGTTGAGTGCCGCGCTCAATCCGCTGATCAGCAACCCGTTCAACGTCCTGGCGCGATCAACTGTGGGATTTCCCGATGGCCATGCCAGGCCAGGCCGACCGCCGAGCGAGTACACGTCGCAGCCCGCGCTCTTCAATCTTCTCCATCTGAGCGATGTGCAGTTGCGCTCGCGCGGCGCAGGCGTCGTCGTCGCAGTGATTGACACAGGCGTAGACCGCGCTCACCCTGATCTGGTTTCGCATCTGTGGAAAGATAGCCGCGCCGTCGGCGAAGTAGCGGACGACGGGGTTGATAACGACCATGACGGCTTCATTGACGACACATGCGGTTGGGACTTCGTCGATAACGATAACGATCCGACGGAGGCAGCCGACGATGCCAGCACAACGGTCGCGGGGCATGGCACGTTCATCGCCGGACTGCTCGCGCTAATTGCGCCCGAATGCCGCATCCTGCCGATTCGCGCTTTCACGGCTGACGGCATGAGCAATGCGTTCACGGTGGCGGCGGCAATCAAGTACGCGACGGATCACGGCGCGCGCGTCATCAATCTCAGCTTCGGCTCGCCTAAAAAATCCGCCATCCTGCGTGACGCGATACGCTATGCGCGACAACATGGGGCCGTTCTGGTCGCCGCCATGGGAAACGAGAATGAGGATACAGACGAAAAGCCGCAATATCCCGCCGACCTGGGCGGCGTGATGGGTGTCGCGGCCATAGACGCGGAGAGTCGCAAAGCGAGCTTCTCAAATTTTGGCACGGGCGTCTGTGTGGATGCGCTCGGCGTGCAACTCGCCAGCACCTATCCCGGCGCTGATGGCCAAAGCGGTGACTATGCCATCTGGAGCGGGACATCATTTGCCGCGCCGCTGACGGCGGCTGAGGCAGCGATCATACTGGCGCAGGAACAGCGTGAGAACGCAAGAAGCATCATCGAAGAGACGGCTACAGAGATTGATCAACTCAACCCGGCATTTTCAGGCAAACTCGGCAGAGGGCGCATCAATCCGTTGCACGCCCTCGAAAGCCTCTACACAGAGCAGACCCCTGCGGGCAATTATGCGAGCCTCAGCTTAAGGCGCGGCCCCGGCGAAAGCTTCGCCGAAGGACAGGCGGGGATTACCATTACCGCCGCGCGCCAGGAATTTCTTATCACCGCACATGGCCTAGAAGTCGGCGCTGACTACCGCTTGATCGTTGACGGCAAGGATGTCACGCCGCAGGACTTGATGGTCAGCAACTTTGGCGGCCTGGCGCTGTTGTTCTCAAATGCGCCGAAAGCTTCGGAAGGGGAGATGGAGTTGCGTCTGCGATTGCCGCCGGAGCTTCGTCCCATAACTCGCATCACACACGTCGAACTGCGCGCCGGAGATCGCCTGGCGCTTCAGGGCGACTTCGGCCCTGTCACAGGCGGCGCAGGCCCCGCCGACCAATTGCTTGAGAAGGAAGCGCCGCTCGCGCCGACCGGTGTATTGCGGAAAGCCGGGGGCAAAGCGCAGGTCGTGGTTGAAGGCGGACGCGAAGCGTTGACCATAGAAGCCGACCGGCTCACGCCCGGCGCGATTTACAAAGTCTTTGCCGATGGCATGGAGGTCGGGTTCGCCGTCGCGCAATCGGCAGCGGCGCAGACGGGCTTCGTGCGAGTTGAATGGACGAGCGCAGACGGGCGAGCGCTGCCGCCCTTGCTTCAGTCGATAATCAAGCTCCAGCACATCGAAGTGCGCGATTCGTCAGATCAGGTCATCTTACAAGGCGACTTTCTCCCCGGCGGTGATGACATCGGCAGTCTAACCGCCACCGGGTGCAATTCAAAAACCGAAAGTAGGCAACACTACAGTAATCCTGATAAACTGCGCCGCCGCCTGCGCGGCGACCTCAATAACATTGTGCTGATGGCGATGCGCAAAGAGATGGGGCGGCGCTACGCTTGAGTTGAGCAATTCTCAAGCGACATCCAGCGCCATCTCGACGGCCTGCCGGTGATCGCACGCACGGACACCTTCGCTTATCGCGCCAGTAAATTCTTATCGCGGCACAAGGCCGGCGTCGCCGCCGCCTTGCTGATCGTCATCCTGCTGGTCGGCGGTTTGTTTGCCATCAATCGCCAGCGCGCCCGTGCCGAGCGGCGTTTCAACGATGTCCGCCGCCTCGCCAACTCGTTTATGTTCGAGATACACGACCGCATCGAGAGTCTGCCCGGCGCAACGCCTGTGCGCGAATTGCTCGTCAAGCGGGCGCTCGAATATCTCGACAGCCTGGCAAGCGAAGCCGCCGGCGATGCAGGGTTGCAGCGCGAGTTGGCAAAGGCGTATCAAAAAGTCGGCGACGTGCAGGGCTATCCGTTCGAGGCGAATCTCGGCGACACGGCGGGGGCGCTCGATAGCTACAAGAAAGCGCTCGCCATCAGCGAGGCGTCAGTCAAAGATCACCCGAACGATGTCGATATGCAAAGAGACTTGCTGGTGAGCTACGAGCGCATAGGCAATCTGTTGCTGGCCACAGGCGACACGGCGGCGGCACTTGAAAATCACCGCAAGGCGCTCGGTTTCTCGCAAGCCCTCGCCGCCGCGCATGCTGATGCCGGCGAGTTCCGCCGCACGCTGATGATCAGTCATTTGAAAGTCGTGCCATACCTCGCTCAATTATGAAATGATTCGCCAGAAGCGAGGCGAAAGTCATGAGCGCATTTCAAGAATTCGAGAAGCTACTATCGCAAATGAGCTGGGCAGAGAAGGCGCAATTACTGCAATGGGTCGTCCG
>JBBWZK010000402.1:0-4339 GCA_039648975.1 Blastocatellia bacterium | reverse complement strand
CACTACTATTTTCTCCTTCTGCTCCCCAACACCCAACACCTGACCCCCAACACCCATCTTCAGCCTCTCAAGCACGACTGGTTTGCGAATCTTCTTGGTCGGCGTCAGCGGAAACTCCGGCTCAGGCCAAACGGCCCAGCGGCGAATGCGTTGATATTGGGCAAGCCGCTGGTTGGCGCGCTGTATGGCAATCGCCGGATCGCTGCGTTCGTCCTTCAAGATCAACACCGCCATCGGCTCAGGCCCTTGCGGCGTGTTGATGCCGACGACTGTGCTGTCGCGAATCTCCGGCTGCGCCTTCAACGCGGCTTCGAGATCGTCTGGGTAGATGTTCAAGCCGGCAGCCGTGACGATCACGTCTTTCTTGCGGCCTTTGAAATAGAGATTGCCCGCCGCGTCCATCTCGCCGACATCGCCGGTGCGCAGCCAGCCGTCATCATGTGTAATCAACTTCACATCGCCGCACCAGTAGCCGGGCGAGACGTTGTCGCCGCGTACAAGGATTTCGCCGTTCTCATCAAGCTTCATCTGCTGGCCGGGCAGCGTCTTGCCAATCGAGCCGCGCCCGATCTTGAACGGATGGTTGACGCTGATCAGCGCCGCCGTCTCCGTCATGCCGTAGCCCTGCACGACCGCATAGCCGAGTTGTTGCCAGAACGTTTCGCTCTGCGGATTGAGCGCCGCGCCGCCTGCGACGAAGGCCCAGAACTTCCAGCCGAATTGTCGATGAATGCGGCGAAACATCCACCAGCGTTTCAGGAAATGAATAGGTTTGGCGGCTTCGAGTTTTTTGTAAAACGCATCACTTTCGCCGCGCGCGGCGTAATCGCGCTCGATCTTCTGGCGCAGCGAATCGCGAAAGCGCGGCACCGTGACGACGACCGAGATATGCTGTTTCTTGATGGCGGCGATGATCTCCGACGGATTGAGCAAATCTTGAAAGTAGACTTCGCCGCCGAGAATCTGTGGCACGAAGATGCCCATGAATTGGCCGAAGACGTGACTGAGCGGCAGCAGGTCGAGAAAGCGTATTGGATGAAAAGGCCGCTCCCACTTGCGGTACTTGTTAATCTCGCGTTCGAGCGGATTGAGGTTCGCAAGCAAATTGCGATGCGTGATCACGACGCCCTTCGGCTCGGCGGTCGTCCCCGATGTGTAGATGATCTCGGCGATGTCGCTTTCGGACATGTCTTCGTGTGAGAAGGGCGCGGTTGAATGCGGCGCGACGGCGTCTGCCAGCTCATCGAGTCGAAGTCGTGGCAGGTCGAGCAGGCAATCGCCGCTATGTACCAGCAGTCTGGCGTTGACTTGCTGTTGAACGCGGGCGACGAAGTCGGGAGCGCTCTCGACATCAAGCGGCACGACGATGACGCCGCGCGCCAGGCAGCCGAAGAAGGCCGCGACCCACGCGGCGCAATTCTCGCCCCAGAGCAAGACGCGCTCGCCTTTGTGTATGCCGCGACGGTCAAGCTCGCGCGCGAATTGAAACGCCGTATCGCGCAGTCGTTGGTAAGACCATCGCTCGACGCGCAAGCCGCGCCGGTGCGCGAAGGCCGTGTCATCGCCGCGCGCTGCCGTCGTATCAAGAAAGCTGATGAGATTCGTTCGCATGATTTGTTGTGACGCAAGCGGTCAGCCTGCGCTCGATTTATCCTTATCCATCATAAAGGCTCGCGCCACGCCGCTGCCATCGCGGTTGTGACACTTGCCGGCAGTGTCACGCCGCAAGTTTGCGAAGCACGTAATGGTTGCTGGAACAGCGTACCTTTGGCCTTAGTCCCGTAGGGACGCAATGTTTATAGAACCATATGGCAAAAAACCCAAGCTCCGTTAGGAACGCAATGTCGACATTTCGCCCCGACGGGGCTTGGCTTCTTTTCGACGCTGCCAACTATAAACATTGCGTCCCTACGGGACTGATGATTCCAGCAATCGACGTGCTTCATCAAGTTTGTCGCGCCTCCGGGCGGTGTTGTAAGATAGATGATTAGAGAGCCGCCGACGCTTCGAATGCTCGCCGCATTGTTCAATCCTCAACCCGTTTTGCATGGCTACGGCAGTTGAATTCTGCGGGCAGCGTGTATCGATGAAAAAATCGCTTCTGAAATGGCTGCAAATCGTTTCGTTCGTCGCCGGCCTGGCGCTGTTTGCTTATCTCATCAAGCAGACAGGCCTCGCCAGCATCATGGATTATCTGGCGATGATGGGCTGGGGCTTTGCGGCCATCATCGCGTTGTCAGCCGTGCGCAATGTGATGCGCGCCGCCTCCTGGTATTACGCGATTGATCCGCCGCACCGGCGCGTCACCTTCTGGTCGCTCGCCAACGTGATGCTGGCAGGCGAAGCGATCAAATACCTGTCGGCGACGGGGCCGCTGTTGGGCGAACCGGCGAAAGCGGCGATGGTGCGCCGCACGATTCCGCTGGTCGAAGGCTTCTCGTCGGTGATCGTTGAAAATTTGATTTACAACCTGACTGTCTTTCTCGTCATGCTGGCAGGCTTGCCGGCGCTTGCCTGGTTGATTGACGTGCCGCATCGCCTGCAAGTTGCGGCTGGTGTTTTCGCGGCGCTGCTGATTCTCGCCATCGGCTTCGTCTGGTTGGCGGTGCGCGGACGCTGGTTCATTCTGGCGCGCATGCTCGAACAACTGCGGCGGCTGACGGCGCGGCGCGCAATTGATGAAGCGGGGAATCCGCCGTCGCGCTTTGCGAAGCCCATCGAGCGCGTCCGCGAAATCGAAGCGAACGTCTATGCGTTTTATGAACACCGGCGCGCTGCGTTCTTCGGCATCTTCGCAATCAATATGCTGTCGCATCTCATCAACGTGATCGAAGTCTGTTTGATCCTGGCGCTGATGCAGTTGCCGGCTTCGCTTGCCGCCGGCTTTGTCATCGAAGCGGTGACGAAAGTGATCAACGGCGCGTTCTTCTTTGTGCCGACGCGCGCCGGGGTTTATGAAAGCGGCAACGCGCTGACGCTCGAAGCGCTTGGCCTGGGCACAAGCGCAGGGGTTGCGCTGGCCATCATTCGCAAGCTGCGCGCTTTCGTCTGGGTGGCTTATGGGCTGGGCGCGATTGCCTTGATCGCCTTCAAAGATCGACACAGAAATTTTGAATTTTAGATTTTGGATTTTAGATTGCACGCGCGGAGAATACGTAAACGGCTTTCCAATCCAAAATCTAAAATCTAAAATCTACCAGTGAGTTATGGATAATCTGGTCATCGCGAATCTGCTCTATCGCAAGACGCGCACGGCGACGACGATGGCGGGCGTGGCGCTCGGTGTCGTGCTCGTCGTGCTGACGGTCGGCATTGCACACGGCTTTCTCAACGAACAGGGACGGCGCAACGGCGCGCTCACGGCAGAGATTTTGTTCGGCCCGCCGGGCACCGTCTTCGGCCTGAGCCTTAACCCGACGCTATCGATGAACGTCAACGTCGCCGATCAACTACGCGGGATAGACGGCGTCAATGAGGCGGTGCCGATTGGCCAGAACCTGCAAGGGCGAATGATCGACGGCATCGATTACGACCGCTTCACGCAGGTGTCGGGCATTCATATGATCGAAGGCCGTCCGATCAGCGCGCCCGATGAAGTGATGATTGATCGCATCCAACAGCGGCAGCGCAAGACCAGGGTCGGCGACGAGATGGAACTGCTCGACGGCAAGTTCCGCGTCGTCGGCATCTACGAGCCGGAATCTCTAGGCCGCATCAAGATTCCGCTCTCCAGGCTGCAAGCCTATTTGAATCGTCCGAATCTCTGCTCGACGATTCTCATCAAAGTCAGCGACCCTGCGCGTCAGGACGAAGTCGCCGAGCGCATCAAGGCGCGCTTCCGCGATTACAGTGTGACGATGACGCGCGATTTGCCCTTGATCTATTCGCAAGGCACGCCGGCGCTGCAAACCTTTTTGAAAGTCGTCATCGCGCTATCGATCATCATCAGTTCGCTGGTGATCTTGCTGACCATGTACACGACGGTCGCCGAGCGCACACGGCAGATCGGCGTGTTGAAGAGTCTGGGCGCGTCGAAAACCTTTATCGCCGGCGAGATTGAAAAAGAGGCGTTGCTGATCAGCGCGCTCGGCGTGCTGGTCGGCTTCGGCCTGTCGGCATGGGGTAAGTTATTGACCACGCGATTGCCGACGATGAACGTCGAGCTTGAGCCGATGTGGCTGCTCTATGCGCTGGTGTTTGGTATGCTGGCCGGCCTGCTCGGCGCGTTGTATCCGGCGTTGCGCGCTGCCAATCAAGACCCGGTCAAGGCGCTGGCTTACGAATAGGATGGCAAGAAGGGGATTGTTATGAGCGCAACAGAAGAATTGAACCTCAACAC
>JBBWZK010000347.1:0-13694 GCA_039648975.1 Blastocatellia bacterium | reverse complement strand
CCGACGACCTCATGAGTGCCACTCATGCGCTCTCCCAGCTGAGCTATAGCCCCATTCAATCAACAACGCTGGAATTGATTGCCTTTTCCAGCGCAGCAGTAGTGTAGCAAACGGCTTCTTTGAGAGTCAACTCATTGCGCCGCTGACGCGGTGGAACAACATTGGATGTAGCGCAAGCTAACCGCCTCGCACTACATTGCAAACCTATTTGCAGGCCCGCACCGCCAGTCGCGTCATTCGTTCGACGCCTGCGGGGTGCGCTCTTTCTTATAAGGCTGGCCTTTGTATCGCTCAGCCGCTCTTTGCGCGCCGTTGTAATCGTTGCCATTTGAGATGGCCTTATCGTATTCGGCGACGGCGCGCTCGCGATTATCGTCGGCATCGTAGGTGTTGCCGCGCTTGATGTACGACCAGACTTCGAGCCACGACGGTTCAAGGTCGCCATCGAGCGTTTGGGTGAAGGCATCGCGCGCCTTCTGCCAGTTGCGCTGTTCCATGTAGAGCAAGCCGAGGTTATACCATGCCAGCGATGAGCGCGGATTTAACTTGATCGCCTGGCGATATTGTTCTTCAGCTTCGGCGTACTCTTCGCGCTGTGAAGCCTGAATGCCGCGCCGCACGACGACGGCGACCTTCAGCGCATCCGACGTGCGCAGGTAGCGATTCTCCGGGTCAACGACCACCTCAAGCGGCTTGCCTTCGCTCGCCATATCGAAATCCGCCGAGGTGCCGCGCATATCGAGCGTCTCTTTAGTTTCGCGCCCGCCTTCGGCTTCGACCGCCACCGTCACCGGCCCGCGAAATGAATCCATGTTCTGGCGCACCGCGCCGCGCACACGGAACTTGCTGTCTTTCGTGCGCAGGATCGTGTATTCGGTCTTGAACTCCGGCACGCCCGTCGAATCGACCCACAGGCCAAAGAAGCCGCGCAATTTCTGCCCCGCCACTTTGTCGGCCAGCGCCTCGAAATCCTCTATGTTGGCGCTCTGGCCTTTGTAGGTCGTGTAGTAACTCTTAATCAGGTTGAGGAATTTATCGTCGCCAATCGTGCCGCGCAGCATGTGATAAACATAAGCGCCTTTGTAAAAGACAACAGACTTGTAGGCGGGCGATTGATCATTGAGCTGTGCTGGCGCGCGCGCTATCGACGCTTCCTGTTCGTAAGCCAGCGCCAGCTCGATCAACTCGCTGAGCGATTCGCGGAATTCGGCGGCGCTCTGCTGCGATTCGCGGTAGAGCACAGAGGAATACTCCGCCAGCCCTTGCGACAGCCACGCATCGTCAAAGTTCTTCAAGCCAACCGCCTGGCCCCACCATTGATAGGCGACTTCGCGCGCCAGTTGTTCAACCGGCAAAGGCTTCTCTGAAACGAGCGTTTTATGCGGCAGAAACGTGATGCCTGCGCCGCTATAGGAATCGAGCGTCTCATCGTCGACCTGCGCGACAACGTAGCGCGTGCCGAAGGCATACGGGCCAAAGCGCGTGTTGTAGAACTGGAGAATTTGCGCGACCTCCTGGCCGAACTCCTGCGCGCGTGCTTCGCTGCCGGGCAGCGCGAACACATCGATCTGCAAGCCGCCGGAGTTGATCGTCCGCGTGATGAACTGGCCGGCGGCGAATGAGCCGGGCAGCGTCGGTTGGGTTTCGACGAAGGTGAAGGTTGGGCGACCGTCCTTGCTTGTCGTTGATGCGACGGGGCTGCTGCTATGGCCGGCAACTGTCCAGCCTTTGGGAACCGTTATGCTGATGTCGGAAGTGGCGCGGTCTGCGGCATAGCCGTGAAACGGAAACCAGCGCGAAGCGTAGAAGAGATAAGCCTGCTCAGGGCCGACATAAGCCAGGCGCGTATCCGGCAGCGGCCCGCCTTCGGGCGTCGCCAGCGGCCCCGTATAATCGAACGTCAGGATGATCTCGGAGTTGGCTTCATAGAGCTTGCCGAGATTGACCTTGACGTTCAACTCGTTGACCTTGTCCTGAATGAATTGCAGCGCCGTTTTGCCGTCCGCGCCTCTGACGGCAGTGACCGTCAGCGAGCCGTTCATCTCAAGCACGGCGGATTGCGTCTGCTTGAGGGTTTTCATGGTGACAGTGGCGGTCGCCGTCAACGTGTGCGAATCGGGCAACAACTCGGCATTGATCTTGTAGTGTGTGATGTCAACCGGCGAACTCTGTTCCTGCGCCAGCGCCAGAGGCGCGCAGGCGAAGGCAAGCACCAGAGCCGCTACCATTCTGCTCAGTCGTGCGATTATCATTCTTTTAAGTTTCCTTCTGATTGATGCAGTCATCCGACGTTAAATTATAGCATCGCTTAATCCTGCGATACCAGTACCGCGAACCCGGCGTTTTCGAGGCATCTTTAAGGGAATGGCACACGACAGTAAACTTGCGGAACAAGTCGCGGTGCAATGAAAATGCAAATAAGAAAAAGCTGCCCATCAAATGCCCTGCGGTCGCCTTCAGTGCCCGCGTTTGCAAACCGTCGCTGCGTAAGGCATGCTATATTCTTCACTATCTTTTTACTTAGAGATGACGGGTCTCATGACAGATGAGTGGTTTCTCCCATAGTAAATTCAAGTGCAAAAAGTCGCAGACCATCAGTTCTGAGCCAATGGCGGCAGCGCCTTCATCTGTCCAGACATCACGCGAAAGCATCATCAGTGAGCGTCTACTGTCATCATAGGCTACTAAGTCGTTGGTGCCGGGCACTCCGAAGGAATTGACCCAAACGAAAAGTCATGTTTTACACGCTCTGAGGAGAATGCCCCATGGTCAAAGGAGAAGCGGCCCTGCCTAACCCCGTTCAAGATAGCCTTTCGCAAGACATCGCTGCTGACCTGACAGGCGAACCCTTACTGGATTTCTCTGGCCGGCAGGTTGATGTGCTACTGTTGCCTTACCTCCAAGCTGCGGATGCGGCAGAGTCGCAACAGTTAGCCGCTAAACTCATCTCCGATCATGCCGAACCCATTATCAAAAACATCATTGGGAATAAGTTGCGTGTATACCCTGCGGCATCCAGTTTCCATGCACAGGATGCTGAAGATATTTGCAGTGAGGTTATTTTAGAAGCGCTGACACGGCTACGCGAACTTCGGACTAATCCCCATAGTTTAGCGATCAATAATTTTTGCAGTTATGTCGCCGCCATCACCTACCGAGCCTGCTCGGAATATCTGCGGAAGAAAAATCCGCAACGCGCGAGTCTGAAGAATAAGCTGCGATATATATTGACTCGTTCGCCGGGGCTGGCGCTCTGGCAGAGTGGGGAGGGCGAATGGCTCTGCGGGCTCGCCGCATGGCGGGCCGAGAAGCATATTCGTCAGCCCGTTCAGGTCCAGCAATGGCGCGATAATCCGCAGAGGGCTGAACAAGATATGTTCATCGAGGATGATCTCCTGCATAAGAACCCTGCGGATTTACTGGCGGCTATTTTTAATTGGCTGGGCAGCCCTATCAAGTTTGACGATCTGATTTGTATCGTCGCGGACTTGTGGAAAATCAGAGACTCGGCAGGGGAAACCGCAGGCGCTATAGAAGACACCCGTGATCTGCACGAGCGATTGCCCGACCCGCGCGTCAATGTGGCTACTGAAGTGGAACAGCGTCTCTATCTTCAGCATGTCTGGGCTGAAATCGGCAAGTTGCCACTGCGACAGCGGATTGCGCTTTTGCTCAATCTTACGGATCCTGCCGGGCACAGCGTGATTGCGCTGCTGCCAATTGTCGGGATTGCCTCTTTCCGTGAAATCGCTGAAGCCATGCAACTGTCAGCCGAACAGCTCGCCAGTTTGTGGAATGAACTGCCTTTAGGCGATGCGGCGATTGCCACGCATCTGGGCATCACTCGGCAACAAGTCATCAATTTGCGCAAGTCGGCGCGCGAACGCCTGGTGCGGCGAACAGCGGCTTCCGGAGGATCAGCGTGATCGTTTATCGATGGCTTAACATTAGAGAGCCATAAGCGTTTTATGATAACGTAAGCCGGCAGAAGGTAACTGTGTCAGAACACCTTTCAGAACAACAACTCGAACGCTATCGGCAGCGAACGATTCCGCCTGCGGAACTGATTACGGCAACCGACCATCTGGCGATTTGTGAAGCATGCCGTCAGCAACTGGGTGGAGCGGATCAATTGCGGAATGCCTTCGTCGCCCTGGGTCCCGCTTTACATGCCGCAGCGAGTCGAGAGCCTGCACACCTGCTGCCTGAGCAGATGAGCGAGTATGTAGCTAACGAAATGGACGCAGTGGACCGCGATGTGGCGGACAGCCATCTGGAGTTCTGCGAGCCATGCAACTCTGAAATACGCCATTTGCGAAAGCTTAAAACCAGCCTGGTGAGTTTCCCTGTCAAAGATGGCGCGTCGGTGCAATCGCCCGCCCGCTCAGGGAGATTGCCTGCCTTCCGGGGTTCGCCGGCTTATCAGATTCCGCTTCAGGTGGCCGCAGCGCTCACGCTATTGTTGGTTTGCCTATTCGTTTTTATGCTGCGGCGGCAGGTCGTCGATTTAAGAGCCCAGGTGAGCGAACTTCAGAGGACGAATGAAGTGCTGCAAAACCAGGCGGCCTCCGTAGCAGATTTGCAGTCTCAACTGGCGCAGCTACAGCAAGCTCAGGCGCAACTTTTGAGCGTCTCTCCAGAGATCGTCGTTGCCCTTTATGACGGCGGCGGACTGGTGACCTTAGATAAGCAAGGAAACCTGGCAGGTCTGAAGACCTTGCCACCGTCCTATGAACAGCTAACCAAAACAGCGCTCACCACGCAGCATGTGAAACCGCCGCCGACGCTTGCCGAATTGATTGGAAAACCGGAAAAGCTCATGGGCGGTAGTGCCGCGCAGAATGCCTTTTCTCTGCTGACGCCGGTCGGCACGATCCTGCAAACCGACCGTCCAACATTCCGCTGGAGTCCGTTAGGCGGGGCGACAAGTTACACCGTCACGATCTATGATGCCGACGCCAAACAAGTCGCAACCAGCCAACCCCTGTCGGCAACAGAGTGGTCGGTGCCCACCTCATTGGCGCGCGGCGGGCTCTACTCCTGGGAGGTGACTGCCATAAAAGAAGGTAAAGAGATCACCTCGCCTACACCACCGGCGCTCCCGGCCAAATTCAAAGTCTTGGAGCAAGCCAAGCTGGACGAGATCAATCATGCCAAACAGACTTACCCGAACGCCCATCTTATTTTAGGCATTCTCTATGCACAGGCGGGTCTGCTGGATGATGCCGAACGCGAGTTCAAAGCCCTGGTGGTTGCCAACCCGCATTCCAGCGTTGCGAATCAATTGCTGCGCAGCAGCCAATCTCTGCGCAGCCGATCCTAGCTGCCATCGCCAACGACAACAAACGCGGCCCAGTAGAAAGGATGGCTATAGAGCCTGGTTCTTAGCAGCTTCAACGCCGCTTGTCGCAAAGCTTCTGCCTTGCTGATGTGGTTTTCCGTATGGTCATCGCTGGCTTTAAGCTTTCTATGGAACATAATCATCAATTCGGTCGTGCTGGCCGATTCCACCTTCCATTGGCTCACCACTGCTGTCGGGCACCCGGCGACAAACAATGCCCACGACAAGCCGATCACGCCTTCACCTGCGCCGACTCGCCCGCGCGCCGTGTCGCACGCCGACAGCACGACCAGGTCAGCTTTGATATCCAACTTCATGATTTCCCATGCTTCCAGCAGCCCATCTTCCTTGCTGTTTGCCTGAGACTGTGCCAGCACCACTTGCGAATACATAGGACTCGCGTCGTTCAGTATGGCGTGCGTTGCCAGGTGCAATATACGACAATGGCCGGCCTCGGCTTTCACACGCTCCTCGCGCGCCTCCGCGCCAATGTAAATCCTGCTCCGGCCAGCCCCATACAACCGGCCCAGGGTGATGACCTGCCGCTCTGCTTCAGGCAGCGGGCCGAGCTGCTCATCCATAAATACCGTTTTAACGCGCGCTGCCGTCTCATCACCAAAAGCCGGGTTGCCGAAGGCCAGCAGCGTCGGCGCAGCGGTCAGCGGGCGGGCTGGTCTTAACCGTTGTTGCTGCATTTCTCGAAGCACGGTGAGCGAGGGCGCGTAAGCAATCGTGTAATCTTCTATCAGGTAGCGGTTGCCTGCGGACTGTAAGGCTTGAAAGGGCAACTCCCAGAGCACCCCGTCAGGCACAATAATCAGGCTGTTGACGTGTTGTAATTGGGTGCGTGCGGGCTTCAGCAGCAGGTCATATAATTGGCCAGCCATCTCTTGAAAGCCCAGTCGGCGATTGGCGACGCGCTGTGTGAAACGTCGTGTGGTGGCGGCTAACTCTGACTGCTTGATGTTGATCGTGTAGACTTGCAAATCCAAGGTCGCTTGCGAGGCGCTGGCTTTCCTGTTCAGCACGAACAGAAAGGTTTTATCCTGAGTGATGGCGAATTCCAGCAATGCCGTGCGTTGATCCGGGATCAGCTTGATTGCTTCATTCGGAGTTAGTGGCGGCAGTTGGGCGCGATGCACCTTCAATTCCGGGTGAGCGGCAAAGAGGCTCGTTTGAAAGGATTCATATTCCAGCCGCGCCTTTTGCAGCCGTGCATCGAGATCGGCCAGGCGCGCTTCGTCAGGTTGCGGGCGCAGCTTCTCACGGTAGGTTTGCGTGTTCAGCGAGATGATCTCGCCGTTCAGTTTTCGCTCTCGTTCCTGTTCGTCTTGAGTCAAGGATTTGGTGACATTCACCTTGCCGCTTTGCAGCACATCGAGCAAGGTACGCCCCTTGGCCCGCTCTGCATAAGCCAGCGCTGCCGTTGCCTGGTGTTGGTCAACCAGCAAATCAACCATGGCGTAGTAGGGCGAAATCTTGTTCTCAAAGAATCGTTGCCGCTCCTGTTCGTCTCCGGCGACTTGACCGCGCAGTTTTTCAATCACGTCGATGGCATCGGCAAAGGCGCGACGGGCCTGCTCAGGCTGATTGAGCGCGCGGTAAGCCTGACCTGCGGTGGCATACACGCTCCACAATGTTTTGAAACTACCGATTTGTCTGGCAATGGCGGCGGCGCGGTCAGCAAGTTCTATTGCTTGCCGGAAATCTCCCTGCAATTCATAGATACTTGCGAGGCTATATAATGTTTCGATGATCTGTTCTTTGTCGCCCAATTCATCCAGCATTCTCAAACTTTTCTGATGATACTCAAGGGCTTGACTGTAGTTGCCCTGCGCTTTGTGAACCATCCCCAGGTCATTCAGCAGGCGGCCAATCTGCGCCTTGTCGCCCAACGCTTCGGCCAGCTTCAGACCCTTTTGAAAATACTCCAATGCCCGTGCGTAGTCGCCTTGAGATCGGTGGATTTCTCCGATGTTCGTCATCTTGGTGGCAATCCCCGTCTGGTCACCCATTTCCTCAGAAAACTTCAGACTCCTGTCATAGCATTCCAACGCCTGTGTGTAATTGCCCTGGTCATCGTAGAGCGCACCAATATTATTCAGCGTCGCCGCAAGCATAAACTTATGGCCTATTTCCTCGGCGATCTGGAGACTTCTCTTAAAGTACCCCAACGCCTGCAAGTAATCGCCTTGCGTTCGATAGGCACTGCCAATGTTGTTTAGTATGGTGCTGATCTGTGCCTTGTCGCCGGATTGTTCGGCGCTCTTCAGACTGATTTGATAATGCGCTAACGCCTGCGTGTAGTTGCCTTGCGATTTGTGAACAATTCCGAGGTTACCGCTGACCATCCCAATCATTACTTTATTGTTTAGTTCCTCGGCGAGCTTCAGGCTTTTTTCAAGGTACTCCAATGCCTGCGTATTATCTCCCTGTGAACGATAAACATTGCCGATGGCATTCAGTGAGTGGGCAATCTGTGTCTTGTCACCGAGTTCCTCGGCGAGCTTTCTGCCTTTCACAAAGTAGTCTAACGCCAGCGTGTAGTTGCTCTGGAAAAAGTGTGCAGCCCCGATGCGGCGCAACAGAGTGGCCATCCCTTTTTTATCACCGACCTGCTCGGCGATCTTCAGAGTAAGCTCACCAATCGTGATCGCCTGTAGATAGTTGCCTTGCGTGAAGAAGCGACTACTTTGATCGCTCAAGGCTTTCTCCAACTCGACCGTCACCAACTCTTTCTCTGCCGCCAGTAGCGCCTGGCGCTCCGCATCCGTCTGGGCTGCAATAATGGCGGAGGCGAGTTCTTCTTCACTCGGCACATATCGCCATACTTTCCAAATCCCGTTTTCCTTGATGCCGTGCAGGGTGTAGTTCATCTTGCCGAATCCCGCCGCCGGCTTGCCGGTTTTTACATCCAGCGCGCTAATATCGACACCCACGCGCAGAGTCGCTTTATCGCCATCCAGGGTAATCTTGCGGATGGTCAGGCTGTTTAATTCAATCCGGTTAGCGGCAAAGGTTTGTTGAAAGCCTTGCTTGCTGCTGGCGAAGTCGGGAGCCTTCTCGCTCCACAGTGACATCAGGCCATCCAGGGCTTGTTGTTGATAGGCGGCAAAGAATTTTTCTGCGAGCGCCCGAAGGGCGAGTTCATCAGCAGATTGCGCGCGCGCAAAGGACGGCGTGCACATTGCGAGGCCAAGGATAAGGCTCAACGACCAATGCGCTCGCCTGTACTGCCAACGGCTACTTAGCTGGGACATCGATTTAACCTCCATGACGAACGCGATCTCTTCTTGATGAGTTTAATGACATTCTAATGACTCAGTGCCTGAGATCAAGCGGCGGCCTTAATCGTTGCCTGGCAGAACTCCTTTTAAGAATAAACCGAAAAAAAATTCGCCTGATAGTAATATGGCCGCCGATTTTACAGCCTACTAATATGGGGAGATAAAAAGCTGGCTTGACCATAATACCTCGTGGTGTATTTCGTAGAAGAATTAGAAATATCCTCAAGGGATTCCGGTTAAATCGTACTGACGGAATCTGCCAGTTTATTTAACCAGGGACTATCCATAAAAGGTGGAGAAGGCCATTCTCAAGTCCGTCTCTATTCAGGAGGAAAGATGAATTCTCTGTACAAGAAAGTGGAGCTCTGCGCTAACCTGGCCATCGTCGCGGTTGCCCTGCTGTTCAGTGTTGTGCTGGTCAATCGGTATGTCATCGGTTCGTCGAACGCCGACAACATCGGCGAGGAAATCAAAGCCGGGGAGAAAGTCCTTCTGCCCGATTACGACTGGTCTAAAAGCAACCAGCATTTAATCCTCATCCTGCAAAAGGGCTGCCATTTCTGCTCGGAGAGCGCGCCCTTTTATCGCCGACTTATTGAAGCAACGACAGGCCGCAATGATGTTCATTTGATGGCGGCCTTGCCGCAAGAGAGCAGCGAAGCTCAACAGTACTTGAACGAATTAGGAGTTCGCATTAGTGAGGTCAAACAGGCGAGTCCCGCCGTGTTCGGCGTCAGAGGCACACCCACTCTTTTATTAGTTGATAACAAGGGAATCGTCAAAGAGGTCTGGGCCGGCAAACTCCCATCCGATAAAGAGACTGCGGTGCTAACTCGCTTGAAGGAGCCCTGTGATACTTGCAACTAAGCGAAGCTCTAAACGCGCCGCCGGGCTCAAGAGTGGGCCAGCCCTGTGATGCAGCCTTGTCCCGCAATTCTGTGCTCTTACACTTCTGCACTTCGCTCTAGCGTGAAGAGAGATAGGCAAGTCTTTCTTCTTGCAGTCGCTACGTAGGTTGTCCGGTTTGTCATCATCAGGAAATCCTGGAGGTCAACGATGAAAGAGAAGGTCTTGAATCTGCGGAGATTGTGTTGGAAGAGCTTTATGTTGATGACGCTGCTTGCCTGCACCTTCTTCGTCACTTCCCCGTCATATGCCCGCGACCCGATCACCTGTCAGCGCGGGTGCTTCGGCAGCTTTGTAGGTTGCTGCGGCTTCTCAGCGTACTGCACGTCGGATTGTAGTGGTACCTACATCTCCTGCGGCGCGGGCTGCGGCTTCTTTATGGGCAAAAACTGTTATGACAAGGAGTATAAGGCTTACAAGGCTTGCTTTAACGCGGGGAATGGCGCCTGTGCAGCGGGAGATGAGGATTGCTGTGCTCAGGAAGCCAATGAAGTCTTAAGCGCCTGTTTATACCCATAGGGCGCTCAGAGAGCGACTGATCTTCGTATCTGTAGTCCTTGTAGTCAACGGCGATCTGGCGGTTGTGGCGACAAGCAGCCTCACACCTCCCAACCACGAAAGAGCCAATATCATGTGCCATCTGACAAAGGGTCTCTCTCTGTTTCTGCTCGTTGCAGAGATATGCTGCGCGGCAAGCGGCGCGCAGCATATCTCTGCTGGAACTCCATCCAGTGAGCAACCGCCGGAACGCCGTCGCCGTGTTGAAAACGACCGTGCCGAAAAACGCCTGACGATAGATCAACAACGAGCGCTCTGGGTAATGGATCAATTGTTTGAGGCGGCTAAAGAGGTTGAGGATTTATATCTCAGGATCACCACGCAGGCGAAGGTCGCTGATGCGCTCTGGGAATATGATGAAGCGCGCGCCCGCAGCATGTTTGAGAACCTCTGGCGTGCCATCGATTCGTTGAAGCCAGTCGGCCAGCCGGGTCAGGATGCTTCTCCGCCGCTGGCGGCTGATCTGCGAAACCAGTTGCGCAGCGAAGTACTGAAATTCATCTCCGCTCACGACCTCGACCTGGCCCGGCGTTTGATTGCTGCTGTCGCGGAGAAGTCAATCAACGAAGAGTCGAATCACGCGGAGATCAGCAGAAGAATTCTTAACGGACAGGCTGAACTCTACCTGCACCTGGCCATGAATCTGGTTGATCGAGACCCACCACGCGCCTTTCAGCTAGCCAGGCTCAGCCTCAGTAGCGAGATCAATCCAGAACTCACAGAGTTGCTCTTTCAACTGCGCCGCAAAGCTCCTGTGCTGGCCGATGAGCTTTTCAGCCATGCGTTGACTCTGTTGCGACGTGACCCCGCCCACCTCATTGAGAATATCGATGGGTTGTCGTCGTATGTTTTCCCCAACTATGCGAGTGGAGTAAGTTTCCTGATCGGACAAGGGATGGGGCAGGAGTCAGTGCCGGCAGAGCAATCCAATCCGGCGTTGATCGGGCCGTTTCTGGACGTTGCTTACAAAGCCCTCATGCAACAGGCCGCCGCCATGCGGACGAACGCGACGAGCTTCGATTCCTCGCTCAACAGTGAGCAGATCGCTGCCAGCTATATGGTCGTGCAGGCTATCCTGCCCTTCTTTGAGCAGTATATGCCTGATCGAGCAACCGCTCTAGGCTCATGGCTGAGTGAGCCGGTCTACAGCGCTCAGGCAAGCGCCGAAACCAGTTGGTTGAGCAACTCCAGCCAGCCAGTCAGTGTTGAGGAGCTCATCAATAAGGCTGACAGCGCGCAGAAACCCGAGGCGAGAGATTCTTATTACATGCGCGCGGCCAGGCTGGCCCTCCAGAACGGGGATACGAATGCGGCGCTTTCGCTTAGTGAACAAATAAATGATGCGCGAAAAAAAGCCGACTTCAAATCGCATATACGCTATCAGGCGGCAATGGCCGCGCTCGACAAAGGGGATGTTGATGCGGCTTACGATTTCGGCAGAGATATTCCGAATATGCAACAGCGCGCGCTGGTCTTCGGAAAAATCGTTCAGCTCCTGTCTGACAAAAGGGATCTGGCAAGAGCTACAGAGATGCTTAATGATGCTGAACTAATGATCGGAAAGAGTGAGAACGATCCATCTAAAGCTCGCGCCATGATTATCATCGCCAACGTCGCGGCTCGTCTAGACCTGCTACGCGGGTTTGAAATCATGAGATCAGTCGTCAAAGCGATCAATCAGGCGGAGCCTGCGCGTAAGCCGCAGGCCAGAGCGAAAACCGACAATCAGGCTAATGGTGCAGCCATGCCAAAAGCTGCTGCCTGGCCGAGGACGCTCAATTTTGAGTCAAGCTTTCAGCTATTGGCCCGCAGCGACTTCGACGGCGCACTGTTGTTAGCGCGGATGATAGAGAATAAGCAAGCGTCTGTGCTGGCGCAACTCGCGGTATGCCGTGGGACGCTACTTAAACCGACCGAGCCACGGCAATAACTGGAACATAACGCCCTACACCTTTCACCCCTACGGGGCTGATGATGCCGCTAAACATGACACGCTTCGTCGGTTGAGCCGCTGCTTGCCTGTATCGTGCGCCATCCCGCATACTGATTGACAGGAACCCCAGGACACCGAAGAACGCGGAAGGAAGCATGGCAAAGCTGAAAGGCCCAAAGGTGGTTTATGTCTGCCAGCAGTGCGGCGCGCAGCAACCGCGCTGGCTCGGCAAGTGTCCCGAATGCGGCGAGTGGAATGCGCTCGTCGAAGAAAAACAGCAATCTGCAAAGCCCAATGCCTCGCCGCGCGGCGGCCTCTTCCGCATGCGTGAAGTCGCCCCGCAGGCTTATCAGGATATCGAAAGCCAGGACGACGCGCGCCAGTCATCCGGCATCAACGAATTCGACCGCGTGCTCGGCGGCGGCATCGTCCCAGGCTCGCTCGTCCTCATCGGCGGCGAGCCGGGCGCGGGCAAAAGCACCCTGCTACTGGAAGTCGCTGACAAGCTTTCACAGATCTATGGCAAGGTGCTTTACATTTCCGGTGAAGAGAGCGAACGGCAGATCAAGCTGCGCGGCGAACGCTTAGGCATCAACCCCAAGGGGCTTTACCTGTTGCCGGAAACCAACCTCGAACGCATCTTCGCGGAGATCGACCAGCTCGACCCGCAAGCCATCGTCGTCGACTCTGTGCAGACGGTTTTTTCTGCAAAGCTTGAAAGCGCGCCCGGCTCGGTCTCGCAAGTCCGCGAAGTCGCCAGCCAGTTCCTGATGCTGGCCAAGAATCGCACGGTGCCGGTCTTCCTGATCGGCCACGTCACCAAAGAAGGCATGATCGCCGGCCCCAAAGCGCTCGAACACATCGTCGACACGGTGCTCTACTTTGAAGGCGAACGCCATCACAATCACCGCATCATCCGCGCCGTCAAGAATCGCTTCGGCGCGGCCAACGAAGTCGGCGTCTTCGAGATGACCGGGCGCGGCCTCGTGCCGGTGACGAATGCTTCGGGCCTCTTCTTGAGCGAGCGGCCACTCGGCGTATCGGGTTCGGTGGTCACCGCCTGCATAGAAGGCACGCGGCCCTTGCTGGTGGAGATACAGGCGCTGGTGACGGCAAACAAATATGGCACGGCGCGGCGCATGACGCAGGGCGTTGATTCAAATCGCGTCGCCCTGTTGATGGCGATGATGGAGAAACGCATCGGTATGCATGTGTTGGCCGATGATGTCTTCGTCAACGTCGCCGGCGGCATGGCGATTGATGAACCAGCGGCGGATCTGGGCATCGTCGCGGCCATCGCGTCGAGCTTTCGCAACCTGTCGATTGAAGAACGCTCGGCGGTCTTCGGCGAGGTCGGGCTGGCGGGCGAAGTGCGCGCTACCAGTCAGGCGGCGGTGCGCGTCCGCGAAGTTTATGCGATGGGCTTTCGCCGTTGCATCATTCCACAGAGCAATCTTGTCGGGCTTGAATATGACGACGGCATCGAGGTGATCGGCGTGCGCGATGTGAGCGATGCGCTCGAGGCGTTGTTTTGATTGGTGCTAAAAACACTAAAGGGGATGACGCAGCCCCCGTTGCCTCATCCCCTTCAGCTTATTGTTTTGTCTGTCTGTCGCTTCTTTTAGTTTTGCGGTGACCGACGCAGCCCCCGTTGCCTCGGCCACCGCGT
>JBBWZK010000340.1:0-4446 GCA_039648975.1 Blastocatellia bacterium | reverse complement strand
CAAGACCTGCGCTACAGCCTGCGCCTGCTGCGGAAGCGGCCCGGCTTTACTTTAGTAGCCGTCATTACGTTGGCGCTTGGCATCGGTGCGAACACCGCTATCTTCAGTCTGGTTAACACGGTGCTGTTGCGCCCCTTTCCTGTGGCACGTCCCAACGAGCTTTATGCGCTGTCGGCGACTGGCAAAAACGATGCGATACTGGCTTTTTCGTATCCTGATTTTGTTGACTATCGCGACCGCAACGACGTGCTCGCAGGCATCTTCGCGACGCGCATTGCGCCCATGAGCTTGAGCCGCAACAGCAACAACGAGCGCGTCTGGGGCTATCTCGTGTCGGGCAATTATTTCGAGGTGCTCGGCGTCAATGCGGCGCAAGGGCGCACGTTCACCGCCGATGAAGACCGCGCGCGGCTGGCTGCGCCGGTGGCGGTGTTGAGTTATGCCTGCTGGCAGCGGCGCTTCGGCGCTGACCCCGCGGTGGTCGGCCAGGATGTACTCATCAATGGCCACTCGTTCAAAGTGATTGGCATTACGCCCGAAGGTTTCAGCGGCACCGAGATGATTTACACGCCGGAAATCTGGGTGCCGATGATGATGCAGGAGTGGGTCGAGCCGGGCAATCCGTGGATCGACCGTCGCGCCACACATAATATCTTCACGACGGGCCGGCTCAAGCCCGGCGTTTCGCCGCAGCAGGCCGAAGCCTCGCTCAACATACTGGCCGCGCAACTCGGCAAAGAATACCCCGACACCAACGAGGGCGTGACCATTGAACTAATGCCGCCCGGCTTCATCCTGCCGAGCATTCGCGGCGCGTTTGTCAGTTTCACCGCGATTCTGATGGCGACCGTGGCGCTGGTTCTGCTGATCGCCTGCACCAATCTCGCCAGCCTGTTGCTGGCGCGCGCCACTGAGCGGCGGCGCGAAATCGCCATACGGCTGGCGATAGGCGCAAATCGTGCGCGGCTCGTCCGCCAGTTGCTCACCGAAAGCGCGCTGCTGGCCTTGATGGGCGGCGCGCTCGGTTTGCTGCTGGCGAAGTGGATCATCGATCTGGTCGTCGCCTTCAAGCCACCGCTCGACGTACCGGTGTCGATTGAACTGCACGTCGACTGGCGCGTGCTCATCTTTTCGTTTTTTGTGTCTTTGATTACAGGAATCGTTTTTGGCCTGGTGCCGGCATTGCAGGCGACCAAACCCGATCTGGTGCCGGCGCTCAAGGACGCTTCATTGCAGACCGGGGCGCGGCGCTCGCGTTTGCGCAGCAGTCTGGTCGTCGCGCAGATCGCCCTGTCGCTCGTGCTGCTGATTGCCGCAGGGCTGGTGCTGCGCTCGCTCGGACATCTGCAAACCATGGATCCGGGCTTCGAGGTCGATAACGGGCTGAAGATGTCTTTCGACATCGGCCTGCAAGGTTACGACCAGGCGCGCGGCCAGCAGTTCTATCGCCAGTTGACCGAGCGCATCGAAAGCCTGCCCGGCGTGCGTTCGGCGTCGCTCACCAGCCTCTTTCCCTTGAGCGTCAACTATTCGAGCAACAACGTCTATATCGAAGGGCAAGCGCCGGTGCGCGGCGCGGATGTGCCGAACGCCATGGTGGCTGACGTCGGCTTGAAGTATTGCGAGACGATGGGCATTCCCATTTTAGCGGGCCGCGATTTCCGCGATAGCGATACCGACAAGGCGACGAAGGTTGCTGTCGTCAACGAAGCGTTCGCACATCGCTTCTTCCCTGAAGCGCACGCACTCGATGAAGTGATCGGCAAGCGTTTCAGCTTCAGCAGCCTCGAAGGGCCGTTCATTCAAATCGCCGGCGTCGCGCGCGACGGCAAGTATTGGAGCATCGGCGAAGCGCCCCAGCCGTTCGCCTATTCGCCTTTGTCGCAATCCTATAGCTCGTCGACGACGATGATGGTGCGCACCAATGGCAACCCGCAGGCGCTGATCGGCGCGATCCGCAGCAAGGTAGCCGAGATGGACGCGACGCTGCCGGTTTATGACGTGAAGACGATTGCCGAACATCTCAGCTTCTCGCTGTTCCCTGTGCGCATCGTGGCGACGTTGCTGGCCAGCTTCGGGCTGCTGGCGTTGTTGTTGGCCGGCGTCGGCATCTATGGCGTGACGGCTTATGCGGTCAGCCAGCGGACGCGCGAGATCGGCATACGCATGGCGTTGGGCGCAGGGCGCGGCGACATCCTCAAGTTGATGCTAAGTCAAGGACTGAAGCTCTCTTCGATTGGCTTAGGCATCGGCCTCGCGGCGGCCTTTGCGCTGACCCGTTTGATGGCCGCCATGCTCTACGGCATCAGCGCGACCGACGCCGTAACCTTCACCGTCATTTCCCTGCTGTTGGCAGGAGTGGCTCTGGTAGCCTGTTTTGTGCCCGCGCGCCGCGCCACTAAGGTCGATCCGATGATCGCGCTGCGCTACGAATAACAGTCTAGCGAGTCTAGCGAGTCTAGCGAGTCAAGAGAGCCTGGAGAGTCAAGAGAGCGTTTTGGAGAAGTCCCGTTAGGGACGAAATGTTTATAGTTGCAACCGTCAAAAAGAATCCCAACCCCGTCGGGGCGAAATGTCGACATTGCGCTCCTAACGGAGCTTGAATTCTCTTTGTGACCTGGTTCTATAAACATTGCGCTCCTACGGAGCTTCCATTGCATAAATACTCTCTGGACTCTCTGGACTCTCCAGGCTCTCTTGACTCGATAGACTCGCTAGACTCGGCAGACTTTTTTAATCTATGGAGGAAACGATGCGAAGCAAACTTTTACGAATGGCGATGCTGATGGTTGTTTCGATGTGGTTGATGCAGACTGCTCTGTTGGCCGCTCAGAATTCAACGGCGAGTAACCCGGATGAGCAAAAATTCGCCGGCACGTGGGTTGGCTCCTATGTGACGGAAGGCGGCGTCACCGAACGTCTCTCCTATGTTCTGCGCAAGGATGAGAAGGGGCAGTGGCACGGCACGATAAAGTTTACCAATCAGGACGGCGAGCAAATCGCCGACTTCAAGACGCTGCTGATCGCTGATGGGAAAATGAAAGGCAGGATTGAAGCCCCGGACGCGGAAGTCACCATCGAAGGACAATTCCAGGGAGATCATCTCGAAGGCACCTACTCGGTGGTTGCCGCAGGCTCAACCGACATTGTCGATAAAGGCACCTGGAAAGTCACCCGCAGCGCAGCGGCAAAGACAGGACAGTGAGAGAAGGCTGCGCAACGGGATAAGCGGAGAGGAAACCATCAACCAATCAAGCAGGCGGCTGCCTTGACCTGTTTGCTTGTCGGGCTGGCGCTTTGGCATGAGCAATACACCCGGCAGCTTGCTGCTCAAGTTGCCACGTAGCGACGCTTGAATACCACTAGAGCGATTTTCAAATGCGTTTGCCATGTAGCGCAAGCGGTTAGCTTGCGCGAGTCGCTGCGCAAGCTAACCGCTTGCGCTACATCCGATTGAAAACCGCTCTAATTCAGGCGTCGCTACGTGACGCACGTTCATTGGCAATCAGGTTCCAGGCGTTGAAACACCGGGCTAAAATCAAATCGCCGCTACACGGCGTGATCCCGCAGTATCGCTTTCCCACCACCATCTCTTGCCTTGCACTGAACTCGCATTATCCGCCTTTGGGAATGGTCAATCCCATAAGTGAACATCTGTCGGCGCGCGGCCACTGCCATCCTTGCCAGAGCTTAACCAATCAAAGGCTTTAACCTACCTGCGGCTCTGGCACACGGCTTGGCTTAAGGGATGGATTTCTATCTCGTCTTTGGCGGGAGTAAAGTGATGAAGGCACTTATGCAGGATTTGCGTTATGGCTTGAGAATGCTGTTGAAGCGACCCGGCTTCACACTCATTGCGGTGCTGACGCTGGCGCTCGGCATCGGCGCGAACACGACGATCTTCAGCTTCGTCAATGCGATTCTGCTGCGCCCGCTGCCCTACAAAAATGCCGATCAACTGGTGGTTCCCATCTCCTTCAATCCGGCGCGCAACTCGGACGACGCCAGCATCACCTATGCCGATTACCTGGATTGGCAGAATGAAGGCATCTTCGAGCACGTCGCTGCCCTCAATCTGCTGAGTGCGGCTGATCTGACCAGCGGCAACGACGAGCCTGAGCGTGTGCGCGTCGCGGCGGTCTCCGAAGACTACTTCGCGGTGATGGGCAGTGAAGCGCTGGTCGGTCGGACGTTTCGTGAGGATGACTATAATCCTCCCGGCCCGGCGCGCGGACTGATCATCACGTATGGGTTGTGGCAGCGGCGCTTCGGCGGCGACCCCGACATCATCAACCAGAAAATCTATCTCAATGGCCGCCCGTATCCAGTCATCGGCGTCATGGCGAAGGATTCGACATGGCCCGAAGACCGCGACGTTTTTGCGCCGCTGGCGGTCGGGCCGAATCCGGGGCCTGACCTTCTAAGGCGCGACAACATGGTCTTCTC
>JBBWZK010000333.1:0-12708 GCA_039648975.1 Blastocatellia bacterium | reverse complement strand
GTCATAATCGGCGGGCGTGGGTTTATCCGTAGAGATGCCCCAACCCACTAACAGCAATGCGCCATTGCTACTCTTCTGGATATACCAGGTGCCGTTCGACGGACGCCACACCGCCACATCGGTCTTGCCATCGCCGTCATAATCAGCCGCCACCGGCACATCGCCATTCGTCCCCCAAACGACCGTGGTGGTCGAACCGTTTGAGCTGTTGTTGATGTACCAGGTGCCGGTCGAGGGTCGAAAGACTGCGACATCCGCCTGGCCATCGCCGTCAAAATCGAACGGTTTCTTGCCGCCGGCAGCCTGATTGACGGTGAAGGTTTGCCCGGCGACAGTTATAGTTCCTGTGCGAGAGGTAGAGTTTGGATTAGCAGACACCGCGTAATTAACTGTTCCATTTCCACTACCGCTACTACCGGAAGTTATCGTGATCCAACTGTCATTGCTTACCGCCATCCAGGCGCAGCCAGCCGGCGCAGTGACGTTGAACGAGCCATTGCCGACAGCCGCCGTAAAATTTGCGCTGACGGGGTCGAGGCTATACGTGCAAGTCAGTGCCGCCTCGTAACGAACGACCATAATATCACGGTCAGTAGAATTGAAATTGGCGCCCCCGGCGACCACGATTTTACCATCCGGCTCAAGCGCCATATCAAAGGGAACAGGGGATACCGCCGCGCCTACAGCATCTCCAAACAGGGTTCTAATCCTGCCGGTGCCGTTACCGAAACTAGTATCGAAGGCCCCATTTGAATTCAGTCTAACGACTCCCCATCCGGTGTCGACTTGCCCGTCCGCAAATCCAGCAAGGATAATTTTACCGTCACTTGGAAGCGCGACCGCGCATGCGTAGTCGCGATAATTCAGAAAGTTGATATTCTCTATCCCCGTGCCGCCGCCGAACGTCGTATCCAACGCGCCATTCGTATTGTAGCGAGCGATACCAAAATCACTGCCTGTTCCACTGGCAATGCTTTCGCCGACAGCAATCAGTTTACCGTCGGTCTGTATGGCAATGTCGTAAGCCGCGTCAAAGTTGCTATTGCTGAAGTTCGTCGTCACGACGCCGTCGCTGTCGAATGATGTATCCAGCGCTCCGACCGAATTCAATCGGACGACGGCAAAATCAGCCGCCGGACCATCATTCACAGACCCGGCTGCGACAATCCTGCCGTCGGTCTGAATCGCCACCGCGTTGAAAGTCGTTAGACTGGCGATATGGATCACCGAGACGCCAAGATGCGGGACCTGTCCAAAACCACCGTCCAAAGTCCCGTTCGCGTTATATCGGGCCACGAAACCGTCGCTGAATGCGCTGAAGTAATGGGCTTCACCGGCGACGACAATTTTCCCGTCCGGTTGAATCGCCACGCTTTTGTTTCGCAACCATGTGAACCCAGTCTGATGATACGATCCGGGAACCATCACGATGCCTCCGCTGCCAAATGTAGCGTCTAATGACCCATTGGCGTTATATCGAAGGAGTGCCGCGTCATCCAGATTTCCGTCTGCGGCATCGTCCGTGTATCCAGCCACGACAATTTTGCCATCAGTCTGAATCGCCACCGCGTAGCCGAAATCATCCGGGTGTCCGTTGATGTCAGTGGTGACAATTCCGTCGCCGTCAAATGAGGTGTCCAACGTTCCATCCGTGTTGTACCTGGCGACCGCAAAGTCCCTGCCTCCCGCCACATTTTGGGCAGCCCCGGCCACAACGATTTTGCCATCGGCTTGTATAGCGACAGACCTCCCATCATCAACTTTACCGTTGATGTCGGTTGAGGCGATGCCATCGCCGCCGCCAAAACTAAAGTCAAACGTGCCGTTCGAATTCAACCTGGAGACGCTGAAATCATTTCCAAATCCGTCTCGCCAGCCGTCGCCAGCCGCAACGATCTTGCCGTCGGCTTGCAGCGCCATTCCCCAATATCCGCCAAATGCCGAGATGTAATTATTGCCGGCGTTCTGAACCCGTGTTCCGGCTCGCCCGAATGAGCTATCGAGCGTTCCGTCCGTATTGTATCTGGCAAATGCCAGTTCGCTTTGGCTTCTTCCCGCGACGGTGATTTTTCCATCACTTTGAACAACCACGGCACGCCCGATGTTTGTTGCCCCCGCGCCAAAAGTGGTGGTGACAATGCCGTCTCCGCCGCCAAAACCTGTGTCTAACGAACCGTTGGCGTTGTACCTGACCAAGCCGAAATTGGCGGCGCTTTGACCGGCGACGACGATTTTGCCGTCGCTCTGAAGCGTGACCGCATTTCCGAAGTCGACTGAGTTCAGATTTACATCCGTTGTGACTTTACCCGTTCCGTTGAAACCTGTATCTAAAGAGCCGTTCGCGTTATACCTGACGACGGCAAAATCTTTATTGAATGACGGGCTGTCCGTGTAACCCGCTACCACGATATTGCCGTTGGATTGCAATGCGAGGGAAGCGGCCCGGTCTTCGCGGTTGGTCAGTATGTCGGTAGTGACAATTCCGGTTCCGCCAAACGTCGTGTCCAGTGTACCGTTTGAGTTGTACCTGACGATTACAAAGTCATCGCCGGTCGTCGGACGGTTGCTGTAGCCTGCGACCAATATCCTGCCGTCCGGTTGCAAGGCCAAAGCGCGTCCAAAATCAGCCCGGTTGTTTGGTAAATTAGTTACTACTTTACCGTTGCTGCCAAAAGTTGTGTCAAACGTGCCGTCCGCGTTTAGCCTTGCCAGTACGATGTCGAAATTTCCGGCTAATGAAACGGCGGCCTCTCCCGCAATAACGATTCTCCCGTCCGGCTGAATCGCCACGGCTCTGGCGATGTCATCTCTGGTTGCGGAGCCAAAATCAAAGCCAAGTTTCCCGCCGTTGCCGAAGGTTGAATCCAAAGTACCGTTCGGATTTAATCTGATCACGGCAAAATCTTTCCCCGTCGAACTGGTCGAAACATAGCCGACAGCAACAACTTTGCCATCCGACTGTGCCGCTACGGCAGTTGCAGAATCGTTAAGCAGATTTCCCAAATCCGTCGCCACCGTTCCATCGACACCAAAGGTTAAGTCAAGGTCGCCTGGAAGAGATTGCGTCGCGGCAATTTCAGCGATGCCATTCAACGCTGGGATTGCTTGTGACGATTCCTGTGCCGAAGCGGAGGGCTGCCAGTTCCGCATCGCCAATGCGGATACGCCCAATAGGATTGCCAACGCGGTAATCAAGACGACGCGCATCGCCTGAGACCGGGACATACTTTTATCGGCCAACAAACTCGTTGGTTTGATTCTTGATTTCATTTCGGATTTCTCCTTCTGCAAATAATCAGTAAACTTTGCTTTCTTTTGCTGTGTCGTCAGCGTCTTGGCAAGTAAACTGGGCGAGGGCAGGGGAGGAAACCTTGCATGGCGGTGTTCCCACTTCTTATCGCCTTCGCGTCAGTCAGATACTCCCGGCAGAGCCGGCGGCTTGATGAGCAGGGCCGCCTCAAAGGCGGTTCCCCTGCTGCCTTTAACCTTTGACAACGAATCGCTTCGCTGCCCATTCTCCTAAAAACGCCCTTGTGCATCGCCGCTTTCTTGGTCACCCAGGTAGCTACCAAATGGCGAGCCATCACGCATGAAACGCGTTGGTCGGGCAGACAGCGCCCTCGCTTTCAACTCGAAATGCGCTTTGGACCCATTGCAATTTTGTCCTATGACTTGAACGTCTGATTAATGTTTGTCTTCGGAGCCTAATGCGAGAGTCAAACAACCCATTTCCGCAAAATGTTTGATAAGCTACTTCTCGGCAGCGCGTATCTTATCCAGTTTGGTTATTCAAGTCAATCGGAAATGCAGCCCGTGTTGAATCTTTGTAATCCAGCGCCTGATGCCCGGCGATTTCGATGCTTGCCTGCACTCATCGACGCTGTGTAAGATGAAAGCACATTATTTCAGGCAGAAGTGATATGGGCGAATCATTTGATTTTCGTAAATTGTTTGGTGCGCCGCTGTCGTCTGCGGAAGTCTTCCGCGAGATGTACAAACGATTCGACGACGGTGCGCGCGCCGCTGCGATGGCGACGGTGGTCAAGACCAAAGGCTCGACACCGCAACAGGTCGGCGCGAAGATGGTCGTCTTTGAAGATGGCGCGTTCATCGGCACCGTCGGCGGCGGCTGCGTCGAGGCAGACATCTATGCCATGTGCCGCGAAACCATCGAGACCGGCGAGATGGATGTTCACGAATTCAATCTGAATGCCGATTACGCAGAAGCCGACGGCATGGTCTGCGGCGGCACCATGTTTGTGCTCATCGAACGCTGGACGCCGGACGACGAGCGCTATTAACCGCGCCCTGGCGGTCGAAAATCTCAACGGCGGCACAGCCGCCTGTGCTAAACTTGCTTTCTATGTCCGAGCAACGTGTGCTCATTGTCGATGATGAAGAAGCCGCGCGCCAGGGCTTGAGCGAGCTGGTGGCCGGCTGGGGCTACCGAACGGCCACTGCCGCCGATGGCCTCGATGCCTTGGAGCGCGTCGATAGCTTCACGCCGCTGGTCGTCATCACCGATGTCATCATGCCAAAGTTCGACGGCTTCAAGCTGCTGTCGCGCTTGCGCCAGGAACACCCAGACATTGCCGTCATTCTGCTGACCGGGCAAGGCTCCGTCGATATGGCGATTCGCTCGGTGAAAGATGAGGGCGCTTTTTATTACTTCGAGAAGCCTATAGACATGCGGCGCTTGCAACTGGTCTTGAAGCGCGCCGCCGAGTTCAGTAGTTCGCGCCGCGAAAATGAAGTGCTGCGCCGCCAGCTTCGCCTGTACGGCGCATTCGGCGAGATGGTCGGCAATAGCGAGGCGATGCGCGAAGTCTACACGATCATCGAGCAGGTTGCGCCGAGCGCCGTGTCGGTCTTCGTCACAGGCGAATCCGGCACCGGCAAAGAGATGGTCGCGCGCACGATTCACAAGCTCTCGCCGCGCACCAGTCAACCGTTCATCGCCATCAACTGCGCCGCCATGCCTGAGACGTTGATGGAGTCGGAATTGTTCGGCCACGAGAAGGGCGCGTTTACCGGCGCGGCGGATCGGCGCATCGGCTGCTTTGAGCTGGCCAACAACGGCACGCTGCTGCTGGATGAACTGGCCGAGATGCCTGTGCAATTGCAGGCCAAGCTGCTGCGCGTGCTCGAAGAACACAGCGTCCGCCGGCTGGGCGGCATGAAGGAGCATGCCGTCGATGTGCGCGTCATCGCGGCGACCAACAAAGATCCGTTGCGCGCCGTCAAAGAAGGCAAGCTGCGCGAAGACTTGCTGTACCGTTTGAACGTTATTACAATCAAGCTGCCCCCGCTGCGCGATCACCGGGATGACATTCCGTTGCTGACGCAGCATATG
Organism: Blastocatellia bacterium; assembly: GCA_039648975.1. GTDB lineage: Bacteria > Acidobacteriota > Blastocatellia > UBA7656 > UBA7656 > DATENM01. Next base: position 7,355 of record JBBWZK010000333.1, on the reverse strand, counting down.
ATCGAAGAATTGAGCCGGCGTCATCAAAAGACCGCGCGATGAATATCGACAGAAGCCATGGAGATGCTGATGGGCTATCACTGGCCCGGCAACGTCCGCGAGCTTCGCAATGTGATCGAACGAGCGGTAGTCATCTGCGATGGCGAACAGATCGAAAGACGCCATCTGCCGCTCCACGTCACCGGCCAGACACCCTCACCCACTGCTGATGCCGTAATGATTCCCATTGGCATGCCGCTCGATGAAGTCGAGCGCCGTGTCATCCTGAGCACGTTGGCACGCACCGATTACAACAAGACGCGCACCGCCGAGACGTTGCGCATCAGTTTGAAAACGCTGCACAACAAGCTCAAGGCTTATAGAGAAGCAGGCATTGAGAAAGATGAGTAAGGCGTGATGCGTGATGCGTGAATGAAGGCGCATCAGGTTAGTTAATCGGCAATGTTATTCTCACGCATCACGTCTCATTCATCATTGGGTTAGGCGCATGGCGATTACGGCGACCGCTGGAAAACAACTGACACAAGACGCGCATCTTGACAGCGTTGACGAGCCGGCGCGCGGCGCGGGCTTGCCGCACCTCGGTTTGCGCGGTCGCCAGATCAGCTTGATTACGGCGCTGGTTGCCTTAGTCGTGCTCGTCGCCACAATCATCAACATCGCCACGCTGACGGCAGTAATCATTAACCGCACGCAAAAAGAAGCGACGCAGATTTACGATCAGATCAATTACGCCGTCAATCAGGAACTCGCACACGGCGATCCTAATCCTTATGCGGCGGTCGCCGGCGAGCATTCGGACGTGCGCGCTTTGATGGATTCGACCATCGTTTCGTCGCGCTCGATTGCTTACATTTATCTAACCAACGTCGCCGGCCAGATCATCAGCGACGAGCGCGGGCGCAACGAAGTCGCCGCCAACCAGCACATGATCGGCGATCTTTCGCTTGAGCGGCCCGACCTTGAGAAGCTCGGCGATGAGAACGCCTATGTACAATTGTCGCGCGTCTTCTTCGGCTCGCCGGTTTATGAGTTTCAAAGAAACATCCCCGACGATAAGTTGAGGAAAAATGGCGAATCCGCAAAGACCCTGACGGAGGCCGGCGGCGACGAGTCGGTTTTCAGAGGCCGCCTGCACATAGGCATATCGGCAGCCGCCTTGCGACAGGAATTAAGATCGCCAATCAGGAACAACCTGATCATCGGTTTGCTGGCGATACTGGGCGCGGCGGTCGTGGCCATTAGTTCGGCGAACCTGCTGCTGCGTCCGCTCGAAGCCATCGCCACAGGCATAGACCGCATCGGCATGGAAGGCGAGACGGCGGCGATGCAACAGACGGCGCTGCCCAAGGATGACGTGCTCACGGGCGTCACCACCAGGCTCAAGCAATTGAGCGAACGGCTCGCCGGCGAGCGCACCGAATTGGAATTGATGCGCGGGCGCTTACGGCAAGTCATCAGCCATCTCGAAGAGCGTCTGCTGTTGATTAACCGTGACGGTCGCGTGATCCTTGCCAGTCCCGATGCCGAACAGATTCTCGGCCTTCACGATGTCGAATTGACCGGCTTGCCGATTGACGAATCGCTCGGCGCAAATCATCCGCTCGTCGAGACGGTCGAGCGCGCCTTCAGCGAGCGTAAATCCATAGCCCGCACGACACTGCACATTCCCGACGGCACACGCACGCGGCAGTTGCTCACCTCTGTGCAATATATCGAAGACGCCGGCGAGCCTGTGGGCGCGCTGATCAGCCTGCGCGATTACGAATCGTTTCAGAAATACGAATCACAATGGGATCTGTCGAAGAAACTCGCCGATCTGGGGCGCATCACCTCCGGCATTGCTCACGAAGTCAAGAATCCGCTCAACGCCATGGTGATTCACCTGGAGATTCTGCGCTCAAAGATTGAAAACGGCGCTGCCGATCCGAAGCCGCAGCTTGAGATTCTCGACAGCGAAATCAAGCGGCTTGATCGCGTCGTGCAAACCTTCTTGAATTTCACGCGACCACTGGAAATCAAGCTGGAGCCTGTGGATGTGAACGCGATTGTCAATCAGGTCGTCGTGCTCGCCGGCATGGAAGCCGCCGAACGCGGCGTGACGATCAATCGCGAAATGGTCAGCGGCCCGCTGATCGTCAACGGCGACGCCGATATGTTGAAGCAGGCGATGCTGAACGTCATTCAAAACGGCTCGCAGGCGATGCCCGAAGGCGGGCCGCTAAAAGTCAAGACATGGCGCGGCAGCGACGGCTCGGCCTGCATTACCGTCACAGATCGCGGCATCGGTATCCCTGCCGATGCCCGCGACCGCATTTTTAATCTATATTACACAACCAAAAAAGGCGGCACAGGCATCGGCCTGGCGCAAGCCTTCCGCGCCGTGCAACTGCACAACGGCACGATCCGCTTTGCCAGCGAGGTCGGCGTCGGCTCGACGTTTGAAATCATCCTGCCGGCCATGAACTGAAGAAAAAATTTCCGGCTTGCGAACGCCAGACCGCGCTCGCACATCCCAACGCCGGGTTATTGGATCAAGCAGATGGGATTGTCGGAGGACTATTATGTTTTCGCCATCCCTCAAACGCGCCATGGCGGCCACCGCCGCCGCTTTATTGCTAACCGCCTCATTCGTCACCGCGCAGGATAACCAGCCGGCGTTGAAGATTACACGTCCCACAGGCGTCGAGAAGCAGCACACACGCAACACGCCGACCATTGAGCTTGATTCTGACAGCGCCTTCCAACGACTGCGCGGCGCAGCCGTCATCAGGACGCAAGCAATCCAGCCAAACAAAGCGCCACGCCAGCGCGCCGCTGCCCATCAAGAGGTGAGCGCGTTTGCCAGAAAAGATCAGGTCGCCAGCGCCCCGTCTATTCAGAGCTTCGCTACGGGAGGCGGCGACCGCAACGAGATTGAGCCCAACGACACTCTCGCGCAAGGCGTTTCCCTGCCCGTCAACCTCTTCGGCGAGATCAGCTTTGCATTTGATACGGATTACTTTGCTTTCGAGGCGCTGGCCGGCGAGCAGATCAATATAGAGGCATTCGCGGCGCGTCTAGCGCGCTCCAAGCTGATCGCCGACATCGCCCTGTTTGACGCCAGCGGCAACTTGCTGACCTCAAGTCTCGGCAGCGTCACCGAAGACCCGTTTATTCGTTATACATCGGCGAGCAATCAAGTGTTGATCGTCGGCATCACCGACGCCGACGATCTTGGCGGCTCCAGATTCGATTACCTGCTCAACATCGCGCGCGGCGTCGATGTCGATGAGCTTGAGCCGAACGACCAGACGGCGCAGAGTCTATCTGAAATTCCAACTACCATTTTTGGCGCAATCAATGTACCGAGCGACGTGGACTTCTTCAGCTTCACGGCGACTGCCGGGCAGACGCTGATCGTTGACGTTGACGCTGAAGTGCTCGGCTCGTTCCTCGACGCCGAAGTGAATTTGAGTGACCCGCAAACCGGCGTAGAGTTCTTCTACAACGATCAAACCGACGGCGACGACCCGCGCTTCAACATCGTACTGCCCTACACAGGCCGCTACGTCATCGGCATCGGCGCGTTCAACTTGAACTCGGCAGGCTTTTATCGCTTGAATGCGTCGCTCGTCAGCGGCACAGGCGCGCCGCTGATCGCACAGGTCACACGATTGTCGAAGAAGCTGATTGAAGTCACAGGCGTCGGCTTCGCAGCGGGCGCGACCGTCAACGTCAACGGCAGCGACAGGAAGACGACCTTCGTGAGCAGCGGCACGCTTCGTGCAAAAGTGAAAACGCGGTCAGGCGATTTCGTGACCGTTGCAAATCCACCCGACGACAGGCGATCTAATCCTTTAATCATACAATGACGCTGGATCGCCAGGGTTTGTGGGCGCACAGGCGCGCGGTTGGAAAAATAGATCATCCGGACCGGCTGCCCTATATCGGCAACGCATTACACGATATGGTCAGTCGGTCGCCGGATTCAAGAACATTTTGCCGCATACGGCAATGTAAGAAATACATTCCTCACCAGTTTGAACCGGCGCGCGCGTCTGCTTTTGAATCGCGCATATCAAGAGGAGGGCAATCATGTCTATGAAGTTCACGGCCATCATGCTGGCGGCGGTTCTGGCAGCGGCAGGCGTGTTGTCGTTTAATTCACAGCGCTCGGCGAAAGATGGCAGCGCCCTTGAGTCTTCCGTGCTCGCCAACGCCTCACAGCCCAACAATGCAGAAGTCGCTAGCGACGCGTATCTCGGCGATTACAAGACAGGCTATGCGGATGGCTTCAATGCAGGCGTTGCCAGCCTGACTTATCCTGATAATTCGCAGATGGCAAGCAACGCGCGCGGCTATCTTGACGGCTTCACGCAAGGCTATAGCGATGGACAGAATCAGCAGGCCAGTTTGCGCAACCAGCTCTGCGATAAAAATACCGTCAGCCAGGCAGCCGATGGCAATCCGCCTTATGCGTCACAACAAGCCGCCTCATCACGGCGAGGCGGCGAGGCGCGTGTGCTCGGTGATCGAGCTTATAACGATGAGACGCGCGCGAGAACGGTTGATCGCGGCATCGGCTCGACGGCTCGCACAGCGCTGTTGATCGGCGGCGGCGCGGCGGTCGGCGCAGGGCTTGGCGGCGCATTTGGCGGCGGCAAAGGCGCGGCGATTGGCGCGCTGGTCGGCGGCGGCGCGGGAACTTATATGGCGGTGAAGAAGAAGCCGCAACGCGCCTTCAACCGTCGGGTGACGGCAAAGCATGTTGCGACCAGATCGCTGATTGGCGCGGGCGCGGGCGCGCTGATCGGCGCGCTGGCGGGCGGCAAGCGTGGCGCGCTGGCGGGTGCGGCTCTCGGCGGCGGCGGCGGTGCGCTCTGGTCGGTTATGAGCGGCAGGCGTGTCAGCCGGCGCTAGCGTAGATTCCAGGGCAAGGCGGTCAGCCGGCGCTTGATTGCGCAGGAACAGGCGCAGGCTAACCGTCTTGCTCTACAGAGAAGGGTGAACCGGCGCAGGCTCGCCCACTTTTCCAACAGCCCCTTTTGAGTGATGCTATCAGGCAATTTGCGCAGGCTTTCAGGGTAATGGCTTATTTCGCAGGATCGCGTAGACATCTTTCAGGAGATGAATCTTGACAGCCTTTACGGGCTATGATTCAATGCCTGCGTGAGATTGACGCAACGCCTTCTCCCGTAATCATAATTGACAAAAGCCCCCGTAGTTGGATGTTCGGTTATCAGTAGTCAAGCACGAACCAAAGGGATGAATTGCCTCCGACTGCTCCGCAAAGTATCTGACGACGGCATCTGCCGTTTGATCTATGCGGAACCATCGGGCGGTTATAGATTCGCAGCGAGAGTAAGACTCGCAACGACTGACCGAGGGTTAATATGAAATACCATTGCAGGAGCTTTCTCAAAGCCGCACTGACTCTACTGGTGCTGGCGCTCTTGACCATTCCCGCCAAAGCGACAAGCGTCCGTATGCTGTCGGATGACGAACTCATACAGACTTCCAGAGTCATCCTTACCGGCACGGTGAAAACCGTTTTCAGCGCCTGGAACGACGAACACGATATTATATACACCTATGTCGAAGTGCGCCCGGATCGCTTCTTAAAAGGCAATCTCAACACGACGCGCATCGTCTTCAAACAACTGGGTGGCACAGTCGGCGCAAGCGGCATGCGCGTCAGCGGGCAACCGCAGTTCGTGCGCGGCCAGCGCGTTCTCCTCTACCTGAACACGTCGCCCGACGGCACATTGCGGACGGCGCACCTCTTCATGGGCGCATTCTCCATCCTGAAGGATACAGCGACAGCAGCCGAACAGGTCTCGCGCGAGGTGGATGCGGCGGAAGTTGAAACGCTGGCTCGCCCCGATGGGCAAGCGGTGACCAATCGCGCGCCACTCAACGACTACTTGCGCAAGATTGCCGATACCTTGCATAGAGGATCGGTGAGCATCGAGCGCGCCGATGGAGAGCCAATCGATCAGCCGATTGTCGCCATTCCGTCGGAGTGGAAGCGTAAGAAGCAGGAAGCCGGTGGCTACAATATCCAATTCGTGCTGATGGGCAACGGCGTGCGCTGGTTTGAGCCGGATGCCGGCCAGGCCATCAGCGTCTACGTCAACCCCAGCAGTGCGCCGATTGCCGGCGGTGCGATCAACGAAATCAGCCGGGCAATGAGCGCGTGGGCGACGCAGAGCGGCGCGAACATTACGATGCAGGTGGCAGGACAGACCGGCAAGTGCGGTATGGTCAGCGATAATACGAGTACGATTTCGTTCGGCGATTGCCTCGGTCAACTCACACCGGCAATCGGCTGCGCGGGCGTCGTTGCCATTACCCAAACCAGTTGGAACGGTGAAACTCGGACGATTGCTGGCAAGACCTATAGTCGCATCATTGAGGCTGACGTCGTCTTCAACAAAGGCATGGATTGCTTCCTCGTCAACTCAGCTAACATGGCTGAAGTCGCCTGCCATGAACTGGGCCATGCGATGGGTCTGGGGCATTCAACAGACGCCAGTGCGATTATGTGGGCGACCGCCCATGGCGGTGGGCGCGATGCCAATCTCGGCAACGATGACAAAGCCGGCATTCTTTCGCTCTATCCTCCGTCTGGCGGGGGTGGCGGTGGTGGGGGCGGCGGTGGTGGCGGTGGCGGCGGTGGCGGCACCCCCAATCCTCTCTCTATTTCAACGGCTGGGTTACCGACGGCTACGACAGGGCGTTACTACAGCCAGACCTTGAGGGCGACTGGCGGGACACCGACTTATCGTTGGACTCAGATCAGCGGCATGCCTCTAGGGTTAAGCCTTTTCTGGACCGGCCTGCTACAGGGGACGCCGAGCCGCGCCGGCTCCTATTCCATCAGCGTGCAGGTCGCAGACCAGGCTGGAAATGTGGACACGCAAACCCTATCGCTTGAAGTTACAACAACCAATAGCCCGCCGACGATCTATCCAGTGATCTCGCGGGTTAAGGCCAAGAAGGGCAAGAAGCTAACGATCTTTGGCCAGAACTTTCGCCAGAACTCGCTGATCATCCTCAACGGCGTGACGCTGACGCCGGGATGGTTTGATACAGACGGCACGACAACGATCCTCTTCGTCAAAAAACCGTTCGCGCCGGCGGGGACGAACCTGCTATTCGTGCAGAATCCTGATAACCGTTCGCAAGCATTCGTTTTCTGACGTCAGCTAATTCCACTCGTCTGAATTTTTTTGCGCAATCGCGCTGCAAAGAAGCCAGGACGGGTGGAATTTTCCTTTCAGGTTTGCTAAATTTTTCCTTCGTCAATCGGGCGCTTAGCTCAGTCGGTAGAGCACTGTCTTCACACGGCAGGGGTCACTGGTTCGAGTCCA
>JBBWZK010000327.1:0-18560 GCA_039648975.1 Blastocatellia bacterium | reverse complement strand
GTCCAACCGCGCCGATTTGTTATCTGACTCACAAACCGAAAACAGGGCGATGATTCCGCAGCCTTTATCATCTGACACACGGCCCCCGGCCCCCGGCTCCCGGCCCCTGACCCTCATCGACGTCTTCACGTTTCTCTCGGCGCACGAAGTGAAGACCGCGCTCACGTCATTCATCAGGCAAGGCGCCAGCGCCGCCAAAGCGATGACGCATCTCGATGGCAAAACACCGGCAGAGGTTTTCGCGCACTGGCAGCAATCACTCGACCGCGCGCGCAATGAGGCCGTCTACGCTCTCCTCGAAAGCGAGGCGTGGCGCGAAGACGCGCGCATCATCAGGCGGCTGGCCGGCGATTCGTCCGACCGTCGCGAACAACTCCGCGCGCAGGTCGCCGCGCTGCTCGATCAAATCACTGTGACGATGCTTGATGAATCAGCCGGCGACAGCGGCAGCCAAAAGATCGCCCGCCTGCTGCTTGAAATTAAATCCGCCATTAACCTGACCGGCGGCTCGAAAAAGAAGTGGCCTACGGAAGCTGACTTCCTCGCAGTCAAAGAAGCGCTCGCACGCATGCGCGAAGCCGTTCGCAATGCGACGCTGCTGGCGATGGAATTGAACGAAGCCGACCGCGCGGCGGCGGAAGTGGCGGCGCGGCTCGCCGAGTTGTACAGGCGAACGCGGCAACGTTTCGCGGCGCTCAAGCGCGGGCGCTCGGCGCTCGACTTCAACGACCTCGAAGAGTTGACCGAACGGCTGCTCGAAGGTCATGAAGCAGTTGGCGAGCGATACCACGATGCCGAGCGCGGCTTGATTCGCGCTTTGATGGTAGACGAGTTTCAAGATACCGCACCGATTCAGACGCGCATCCTTGGCAAGCTCGCGCCGCGCTCCGGTGAGTTCTTCATCATCGGCGACGCCAAGCAATCGATCTATCGCTTTCGCGGCGCGGACGTGACGGTCTTTCATGCCATGCGCGACGAGTTGACGGCGGCGGGCGGGCGTGATGTGCCGATGAGCGCCTGCTTTCGCACGCACGAACGATTGATCGCTTTCGTCAATCATCTCTTCCTTGGAGTGTTCACGCGCGACAGCCGCTACGATACGCCTTATGAAGCGATGACCGCGCACCGCCAGCCCATCACGGATGGCGCAGCGGTCGAGTTGCACATCATCACGCAGAGCAAAGAGGCCGTGAGATTGAAAGCCAATGAGTTGCGCGAGCGCGAAGCGGCGCTCGTCGCACGACGCATACGCCAGATCGTCGAGCAGCCGGCCATCTACGTTTGCGGCAAAGACGATGAAAGGCGAGCGGCGCAGTACGGCGACTTCGCGCTGCTGTTTCAGGCGTCGACGAGCTTCGATATCTTCGAGCAGGCGCTTGCTGATGCAAATGTGCCTTACGTTACAATTGCCGGGCGCGGCTTTTATGATCGGCAGGAGATTACTGATCTGACGAACCTGCTGGCCTTTCTCGTCAGCCCGAACGATAACTTGAGATTGGCGGCGGCGCTGCGCTCGCCGATGTTCGCGCTGTCGGATGAAACGCTGTTGCGGCTCAGAACGCCGCCCGCCCGTCGCACGCTCTGGCGGGCGCTCTGCGATGATGAGATTAAGCACGCCGAAGCTGAGCATGAAGCGGTGCAGGCGGCGCGCGATGTGCTGGCGCGGCTCAGAGCGCGTGTGGGCCGCATCAGCGCGGCAGACCTGATCATCGAGGCGCTCAGAGAGACGGGCTATCTGGCGACGCTGATGGCCTTGCCGCACGGCGAGCGGCGCGTGGCGAATATCGAGAAGTTCATCGAGCAGGCGCGGGCGCTCGCATCAATGACGCTTCTGGAACTGGTCGAGCGCATCGGCCAGATGCAGTTCCGCGAAGCGCGCGAAGGCGAAGCGACTGTCGAAGAGACTGGCGCGGTACGCTTGATGACGGTACACAAATCGAAGGGCCTGGAGTTTCCCATCGTCTGGCTGGTTGATACAACCTACAAGGGCAAATCGTCGCGCGACCTGGTTGCGACGCACGTTGACTATGGCATTGCCGTTCGCATCGGCGCGGATCATGTGGACACGGACGATGACAAACTGAAGGCCGCTTCGTTTGCGATGTTGCAGCAGATCGAACAGCAGATGGATCGCGCCGAAAAGAAACGCTTGCTTTACGTGGCGGCGACGCGGGCGCGCGATCATTTAATTATTTCGGGAGCGCCGGGAACCGGCAATGTGAAGGGCGACAACTGGCTCGGTCGCATCCTGTCGTCACTTGCTATTGATGACGAGTCGCGTCCGGCAACGTTTGCTTATCCCGGCGGCGAGGTTGCGCTTCACTGGCATGATGCGGATGCGATGTCGCTTACCTATCCTGCGGCTGTTTCAGTGGCGTCATCTACAAGCCAACAACCGACTGCCGTGCCTCATCGAGATGGCCAGTTTCAATCAAGCATAGATCAATCTGATGATATGATGTTTCCGCTCATTGGCCCGCTCCTATAGCCGCTAAACGGCGGCTCAATTCATGCGCAGACGCTGCATCTCGCCGGTCTTGCAGTGCGGTTGTGCTCGTCGGAAAGCTAGGAGAAAATTTTGCTGGATTATGCCAGGTCAGAGGTATAAGATAGGCGCGTTTTTAGTCCCACATGACGAATCAGGTTGCTCATCACTTTTAGTCAAAGGAGATTATCGATGTCAAAATCCACCAAAGCGTTTTCGAGATTTCGACGCTCGCCTTTAGAAAACTCCTTGCCACCACATGGCTATCTCTATTTTGATCACTTGAACGCTGAGTTTCAAAGCAACCCGAATCAAAATATTAGTCAGGAACTCAGGCAGGTGGTGGATGATCTTCTGAAGAAAAGACAAGATCAGTCACTTACCTGGAATCAGCTTTACACCTTTGATCTCATCCTCTCGCGTCTGTTGCCGTCAGAGCGGTTGGCCCGAGATGTCTGGAATTTACGAGCCCGATTCCGCGATGTAGCAGGGCTTAACTTATATGAAGCTTATCTCGCCTCCAAGCCGCCAGACCTCGCGGGTCAAACCGAAGAGAAAGCTCTGCGCAGCGATATTGAATATCTATTGGCCGAAATCTATCTGCGCTATGCCATTACTCCGGTTAATGAACGGGCGCGTGATCGCATATCGACCCATATCATGATCGGCATCCTCGCGGGGATATTATTAATCGTAGTCGCGATTTTTTTGAATAACTTCATGCCAGAGCGCCAGACGTTATCGGCGACGTTACTGCCGGTGATGTTTATTGGCGCAATGGGGGGACTGGTGAGTATGCAGCAGCGCTACCAGAACGTCTCACGGGAAGGCGACCCGATAGATAACATCTCGCAACTATCGCAAAACTGGTCGAGACTATTTCTGCCCGCCATCAACGGCGCCATCTTCGCCGTCCTGCTTTACATGATCATTCGCGCAGGGCTGGTGGAGGGACAATTATTTCCTAAACTTCAGGAACCTACGGAGGAGAAGAAGCTTGGCATTCAATTGAAGACGCTATTCACGGAAGGCAAGCCGGCTTCGGCCATCGAATACGCCAAACTCATTGTCTGGTCTTTTCTCGCTGGCTTCGCTGAACGCCTGGTTCCCGACACCTTATCTCAACTGATCTCCAAAAAAGATGGGGAGAAGAAGAAGGCCGCCGCATAAATTGGCGAGGTGCGGCCTTCCGCTTGCGAGCGTCTATGACCATCGATCTCGATCACCTTTTCACTTTCACCAGCGTCGGCGCTCCAGAGGTTGAGCAGCTTGTGAAGTTCGGCTTGAGCGAAGGGCAGCCGAATACGCATCCCGGACAGGGCACCGCCTGCCGCCGCTTCTTTTTCCATAATGCCTATCTCGAATTTGTCTGGGTTCACGATGAACAGGAAGCCGCAGGCGAGTGGGTCAGGCCGCTCGGCTTCCGTGAGCGTTCCGCCTATCAACAGACCGGCGCGTCGCCTTTCGGCATCATCTTGCGCCCGGCACAGGGCAAGGCCGATCAGATTGAACTTCCCTTTGCGACCTGGGCGCTGCACCCGCCCTACTTGCCTGAACCGCTGAAGCTCGACGTGGCCGATAACTCTGTCGATACGGCGGAGCCGCTGTTGTTTTATATGTCGTTCGGCAACCGCGCCGATAGATACTCCGGCGAACGCCGGCAGCCGCTTGCGCACGCCATAGGCTTCAAAGAGATCACCGGGATAAGCATTACATTGCCCGGCGCGCAAGCGTCATCAAAAGCGTTGCAGGCCGTAGAGCGCAGCGGATTAGCCCGCGTCATCTCCGGCCCGTCGCATCTGGCGGAAGTCATCTTTGATCATGAGAAACATGCTCAGACGAAAGATTTTCGGCCAGAATTGCCTCTGCTGTTTCGCTGGTGAAGCGAGCGAGGAGACGCGATGTTATTCATGGTGGTCGAACGCTTCAGAGACGGCAAAGCCGAAGAGGTCTATCGCCGCTACCAGGAGAAAGGGCGAATGCTGCCCGAAGGGTTGCACTACGTCGATAGCTGGGTTGAGGTGAATGTTGGCCGTTGCTTTCAACTCATGGAATGTGACGATGCTGATCGGTTTCATCAATGGATCGCACAATGGCAAGACCTCGTCGAATTCGAGATCATTCCTGTCATTCCTTCAAGAGAAGCCAGCGAGGCAATGGTTCGGTCGGGAAAACGAGATGAAACCACAGATGAACACCGATAGAAAACATAGATGAACACAGATGACTGCGCCTCGGATTTCGCATCGAAGATTGCAAATCTCGAATGCCGCATCTGTGTTTATCTGCAATCTTCCATCTCTGTTCATCTATGTTTCCTTTCTCCTGCATTGAGCCAGCGCGATGAATCGCGGGGTGAATCAGAGGCGACTTCTCCGCGCAGCGCTGCGGCATCCTGCTACCTGAATAATATCTTTTGCTTATCGTCTGAATAACGGGGTATATTCGAGAGAAGATTAGGTTGGCTATAAAAGCTCAAAGGCGGATTGGTAGAACAGCGAACGCGGGCTCACTGTGCCGTGGCCGCGAAATGCATGGCTCAAAAGATTTTTCTATTCAGCGCCAGACTGAACGATTTGATGGTTGAGGAACGAGTTGCGAAGACAGAAGCAAAACAACATTCTCGTAGTTGTAGTTAATGATGTTCCAGATCAACTGGAGATCATGCGCCTGCTGCTATTGCAGTCCGGCTACGATGTCTTAACGGCTACGAATGGGCAACAAGGCTTTGAAGCCGCCCGGCAGGAACATCCCGATCTGGTCATCAGCGATGTGTCGCTGCCGCGCATGGATGGCATAGAGATGTGCCGCCGCATACGTCAACACCCCGACTTGCGTCTGACGCCTGTGCTGCTGGTCAGCGCCATTCCCAGAGACAACGAAAGCGTGTCGGACGGCATGAGAGCGGGAGCGGACGACTATCTTGAAGCGCCCTATGACCCACTGCATCTGATCGCCAAAGTCGAACGCCTGCTGGAAAGACGGCGGGCCGAAGCGGCATTGAAACAGAGCGAAGATCGCATTCGCCTGATCATCGACACCATTCCCGTTATGGCCTGGAGCAGTCGGCCTGACGGCACCGTTGATTTCCTCAATCAGCGTTGGGTGGACTATGCCGGCCTTTCTTTGGAGCAGTTTGTGGCAGATCCGATGGCCCCGATTCATCCTCAAGATACTCCAAGAGTCATGGAAAAGTGGCTCGCGCGGATGGCGCTTGGGGAAGAGTACGAGGATGAAATGCGCCTGCGGCGAGCCGATGGGGAATATCGTTGGTTTCTTGTCCGCAATGCGCCGCTGCGTGATGAGTCTGGAAAAGTCATCAAATGGTATGGCGTCTCCACGGATATTGACGACCGGAAGCGGGCTGAGGAACAGCTACGGCGAGCCGAGGAACAGGCCCGCAATGTGATCGACGCGATACCCCAGCAGATCTGGAGCGGGCCGGCTGGCGGCACCCTCGATTACTGCAACTACCAGTGGCGCGCCTACGCGGGACTCGGGCTGGAAGAACTCCAAGGTAATGGGTGGCAGCGCATGCTGCATCCCGACGATAAGGAACGGGTCTTGAAAGCTTGGCGCGAGTCAGTGATCAACGGGACGCCTTACGAACAAGAAGAACGTCACCGCCGAGCCGACGGGATGTACCGTTGGTTCCTGTGCCGTGGCGTACCGCTGAGGGGTGCAGAGGGGCGCATCGAAAGATGGTACGGGACGAACACCGACATCGAGGACCGCAAGCGGGCGGGGGAGACGTTGCGGAAAGCTGAAAAACGCTTTCGGGCGCTCGTCGAAAACAGCACGGATGGCATCTCGCTAATCAATTCCGAAGGCGCAGTCGTTTATGCCAGCCCAGCAACAGAGCGCGTCTTCGGCCTCACTATGGAAGAGATGCAGACCCTACGGCTAGACTTAATTCATCCTGATGACCACGACAAGGTATTGAATACCTGGAACGAGTTGCACGCGACGCCGGGGAAACTGATAAGTTACCAATACCGGGTTCGTTACAAAGATGGGACTTGGCGCTGGCTAGAGGTGACTGCACACAGCTTGTTCTCCGATCCAAGTGTGCAGGCATTGGTCGTCAATTTCCGTGACATCACCGAGCGCAAGCAGGCCGAGGCGCTGCTCGTCTATCAAGCCAATCTACTAGCCAATGTTCACGACGCCATCCTGGCGACCGATGAGCAATATCGATTGACGGCCTGGAATCGCGCCGCCGAGGAACTGTACGGCTGGAAGGCTGAAGAGGTGCTGGGCCGGCAGGTGCGCGAGGTGACCGGCATAGAATTCACGGACGCGCAACGCGCGGAAGCGCTTAAAGGCCTCGCAGAAACCGGGTACTATCAAACCGAAGTGGTGCATCACCGCCGCGACGGCACGCCGCTCTATGTCCAGGGATATACCATCACCCTGCGCGATGAAAGCGGGCGCATCACCGGTTACGTGAGCGCCAATCGCGACATCACTGAGCGCAAGCAGGCTGAAGATGCATTGCGAAGAAGCGAAGATCATCTTCGCCTGGTCATCGACACGATTCCGACGATGGTCTGGAGCCTTCGGCCTGATGGCGCGGTTGATTTCGTCAATCAACGTTGGCTGGACTATACAGGCCTTTCTTTGGAGGAGTCCCTTGAACAGCCGAACCGCGTGGTTTATCCTGAAGACATTTCCCGTGTCCTGGAAAATTGGCTCCCGGACATGGCCGCCGGGGAACCGTCCGAAGATGAAATGCGCTTGCAACGGGCCGACGGCCAATATCGCTGGTTCTTGGTTCGCACTGTGCCGTTGCGCGACGAACAGGGCAACATCGTTAAGTGGTACGGAGCATCAAGCGATATTCAGGAGCGCCAGCAGGCTGAGGAGAAGCTCCGTCAGAGCGAGAGTCAGTTGGCCGAAGCGCAACGACTGGCGCACATCGGCAGTTGGAACTGGGACTTGCAAAACAACACCCTGACCTGGTCTGAGGAGCACTATCACATCTTTGGGCTTGACCCGCAGGAGTATGCGCCGGCTTATGAGACGGCGGTCACAAAATCTATACATCCGGAGGATCGAGAGTTTGTCAGAAGAAGTATCGAAAACTCGCTCAGGACTCACGAGCCCTTCGGTTATTACTTCCGCATTATTCGTCCTGATGGGAAAATGCGAGTTATCCATTCGCGTGGCAATGTTGTCAGCGATGAGCAGGGAACGCCGATCAGAATATTCGGCATGGCGCAGGATGTGACCGAACGCCGGCTGGCCGAGGAACAACTCAAAAGCTCGAATGAAAAGTTGCGCGCCCTGTCGACGCGGCTGCAAGCGGCGCGCGAAGAAGAAAGCCTGCGAATTGCGCGAGAGATTCACGACGAGATGGGCGGCGCGTTGACGGGATTGAAAATCGATCTCTCATGGTTGGGCAAGCGGTTAAATAAACCCGGCCACGAGGCGCTGCATCAAAAGCTCAAGTCGATGGCTGAACTGATTGACGAAACCATTCAGCAAGTCCGCAATATATCGAGCCAATTAAGGCCCTCGGTGCTGGACGATCTCGGCCTGGCGGCGGCAATCGAGTGGCTGGCCAGCGAGTTTCAGAAACGCTCAGGGACCAGGTGCAAGATCATCGCGCTCGCCGAAGACATAACCCTGAGCCCTGAGAAAGCGACTGCCGTGTTTCGCATTTTTCAGGAGATCGTCACCAACATCGCACGCCATGCCAACGCCACGCTTGTGGAAATAGCGATGACCGAATCTGAGGGAGACCTCGTACTGAAGGTCTCAGACAATGGCCGGGGGATCAAAGAGAGTGAGAATGCCGACAGTAAATCGCTCGGCCTGCTTGGCATGCGCGAGCGCGCCCTGGTCTTCGGAGGCCGGGTTGATATTACTGGCATAGAGGGGCAAGGGACAACCGTGGTGGTAAGCATCCCGCGCGCCTGATGCCGAGCGATTCACGGATAAGAACCAATAGAAGGAAGGTTATGAGAATTCTCATCGCCGATGATCACCCGGTGGTGCGGCGCGGGCTCAAACAGATACTTGCCGATGAGTATAAAACGCTAACCGTCGGCGAGGCCCAGAACGCTCAGGAGGCGCTCCGCCTGATCGACGAGCAAGATTGGGACATCGCTGTGCTCGACATCTCGATGCCGGGTAAAAGCGGCCTCGAAGTGCTCAAGGAACTGAAGCAGTTGCGCCCCAAGCTGCCGGTGCTCATCTTGACTTCTTACCCCGAAGAGCAGTATGCGATTCGCGTGTTAAAAGCCGGCGCACGCGGCTACATGACGAAAGAGAGCGCCCCGGAACACCTGATCGCCGCCATCCGCACAGTGACCAGAGGCGGACACTACATCAGCCCTGGCCTGGCTGAACTGCTCGCCATCACGTTGAGCAACGACCAGGGGAAGCCGCCGCACGAAGCGCTCTCTGATCGCGAGTATCAGGTATTGTGCATGCTAGCTTCCGGGAAGACGGTCGGGCAGATCGCCGAAGCGTTATCGCTCAGCGTCAAGACGGTCAGCACCTACCGTGTGCGCCTCCTCGAAAAAATGCAGATGAAGACCAATGCAGAATTGATCCACTACGCCATCAGCAATAAGCTGGTCGGATAATGAAGAGCGACGCGGCGACACGGCGAAAGGGAGACGCGGCGAAAGGGAAAGAGCCGCTACATCAGTAATTTTTCTCTCCCCATGTCGCCGTGTCGCCGCGTCTTTCTTGCCTCCCTTCTCCTGACAATGATGCGTTTTCTCGTAGGACAAATACGGACTACAAAATCAGACATTTCCCGATTTCCTCTATCCTGTCGTTAGCGTATGCTTATGCAGATTGTAAAGCGTGCCCCTCCATCAGCGATTTCATTTCCGCTCGTTCAAAAGAGTGGTGCGGGGACCGGTAAACAGTCCTTCCGAGATTGAGCATAGCCATTGGATGGACTACAAGGTCATCATTGATATCCGAGCCCTTACCCCATAGTAGTGATGCTCGATAGTCGAATGGCGGGCGTAGCTAAAGCGATGTATTCATCAAACTGGACAGCCCGCGCCGAAGAGGCTTTGCGCCGCAGCCAGGAGCAACTGGCCGGCATCATCGGCTCGGCCATGGACGCCATCATCACAGTCGACGGCGAACAGCGCATCGTCCTGTTTAATGCGGCGGCTGAAAAGATGTTCCACTGCCCGGCTGAAGAAGCTATCGGTCATTCGCTTGAGCGCTTCATCCCCGAACGCTTTCGCGCTACCCATCAGGGACACATTCAGAGCTTTGGCCGGACGAATGTGAGCCGCCGCACCATGGGCGCGCTCGGCGCGATCTTCGGGCTGCGCACCGACGGCGAGGAGTTCCCCATCGAAGCGTCGATCTCGCAGCTCGAATCCGAGGGGCAGAAGTTCTACACCGTCATCCTGCGCGACATCACCGAGCGCAAACACGCAGAGGAGGCCTTGCGGGCCAGCGAAGCGCGATTTTCGATTGCCTTTAATGCCAGCCCGATCTCTTCGGTGATCGCGACGCTTGATGAAGGACGCTACGTTGCCATCAACGACACGTTTCTGAACTGGACTGGCTACACGCGCGAAGAGGTGATTGGCCGCACGTCTGCCGAGTTAGAACTTTGGCCGACCTCGGAGGCGCGCGCCAAAGTCATCCATTTGCTCCTGACCCAAGGCCGGATCCGCAATCGCGAGACGCGCTATCAGATGAGGAATGGCGAGGTGCGTATATTCCTGATGTCAGCCGACATCATCGAACTGGATGGCCAGCCTCACCTGATCACCGCTTCGATTGACATCACCGAGCGCAAGCGCGCCGAGGAGGCGCTCAAGGAACAATCGCAAATCCTCGATCTCGCTCCCGTGCTCATCCGTGACCTCGATGGCCGCCTGCTCTTTTGGAACACGGGCGCCGAACAGATGTATGGCTGGAAGCCCGAGGAGGCGCTTGGCAAAACCACGCACAGCCTGCTGCATACGGAGTTTCCGCAGCCCGCGGAAGAAATTCAGGCGACGCTGTTTGCGCAAGGACACTGGAAAGGCGAGCTTGTCCATACCAGACGCGATGGCGAGCGTATTGTCGTCGCCAGCCACTGGGTATTACACCGTAACGAGCTTGGCGAGCGGGATGTCGTTCTTGAGGTTAACAGTGACATCACCGCGCGCAAGCAGGCGGAAGAAGAGATTCGCCGCCTCAATGAAGAACTGGAGCAGCGTGTCGCCGAGCGCACCGCGCAACTCCAGACCACCAACAAAGAACTCGAAGCGTTTTCTTATTCGGTCTCGCACGACCTGCGCGCCCCGCTGCGACACATCAACGGCTTCTCTCAGGCGTTGCTGGAAGATTACGCCGACAAGCTGGACGCCGAAGGCCAGGGCTATCTCCAACAGGTGCGCAGCGCCAGCCAGGAGATGGCGCAACTGATTGACGACGTATTGGAGCTTGCACGGGTGACGCGCAGTGAGATGCGCCGGGAAGCCGTCAACCTGAGCGCGAAGGCGCGTGCGGTTGTTGACGACTTGCAAAAAACCGATGCTGTGCGCCGCGTGAAGGTTCATATCGAAGACGGGCTTCAGGCGCACGGCGATAAGCGCCTGTTAAAAATCATGTTGATTAACCTGCTGGGAAACGCCTGGAAATTTACCGCGCGGCAGGAAGCGGCAGAGATTACCTTCGGCCAGCAACAGCGGGACGGTGAGGCGGTGTATTTCGTCCGTGACAATGGCGCGGGCTTCGATATGGCTTATGCCAATAAGTTATTCGGCGCTTTTCAGCGTCTCCATAGCAGCAGTGAGTTCGAGGGCACAGGCATCGGGCTGGCGACCGTGCAGCGCATCGTTCATCGTCATGGTGGCCGCGTCTGGGCGGAAGGCAAGGTGAACCAGGGAGCCACCTTCTACTTCACGCTGGCGAATTCCAAGGAGAGGAGAAATGGAGAATAAAGTGATCTTACTGGTGGAAGACAATCCCAGAGATGAAGCCTTGACGCTGCGCGCTCTTAAGAAGAGCAACATCGTCAACGAGATCGTCGTCGCGCGCGACGGCGTCGAAGCGCTTGACTATCTCTTCGGCACCGGAAACTATGCGGGCCGTGACATGAGCGAGATGCCGCAGATGATTCTGCTGGACTTGAAACTGCCCAAAGTGGATGGCCTTGAGGTCTTGCGAAAGATACGCGCAGATGAGCGCACACGGCGTTTGCCGGTCGTCATCTTCACCTCGTCGAGCGAAGAGGAAGACCTGATTAAGAGCTACAACCTGGGAGCGAACAGCTACGTCCGCAAGCCTGTCGCCTTCGAGCAATTTTTGGAAGCGACCAGACAGTTGGGATTGTACTGGTTGGTTTTGAATCAAGCCGCGCCACCAAAATAAGCATCAGCAATGAGTCGAGCCTTACGAGTATTGAATATTGAAGATTCGCAGCGCGACGCCGACTTGCTGCACCGCCACCTGACGCGCGCCGGTTATGATGTCTTCTCCGACCGTGTGGAAACGCCTGCGGCCATGAGAGCGGCGCTTGAGCGCGAGCCGTGGGATGTCATCCTCTGTGACTACTCGATGCCGCAGTTCAACGCGCTGCGGGCGCTGGCGCTGCTCAAAGAGATCGGCTTGGACATTCCCTTCATCATCATCTCCGGCACCGTCGGCGAAGCGGTTGCGGTCGAGGCCATGCGCGCCGGCGCGCACGATTACTTGATGAAAGATAATCTGGTGCGGCTCGTCCCGACCATTGAGAGGGAGATCTTTGAAGCGGAAAATCGGCGCGCCCGACGGCAAGTCGAAGCGGCGTTGCGCGAGAGCGAAGATCGTTATAGAGACCTGGTCGAACACAGCCATGACTTGATCTGCACGCATGATCTGGAAGGGCAGTTGCTCTCTGTCAACCAGGCGGCGGCAAGAATTCTCGGCTATGACCCGGAGACGCTGCTGGGCCGAAATATCCGCGAGGCTCTGTTGCCCGCACACCATGTCCGGTTT
Organism: Blastocatellia bacterium; assembly: GCA_039648975.1. GTDB lineage: Bacteria > Acidobacteriota > Blastocatellia > UBA7656 > UBA7656 > DATENM01. The sequence continues at coordinate 6,124 of JBBWZK010000327.1, read as the reverse complement.
GATGACTATATCGCCGAGCTTCTGAATCAAGGCTTTGCTCAGGGCGTGATGACCGTGCAGACCCGCAGCGGAGAAAAACGCATCTGGGAATACAGCAATACACTACGCACTGAAGGGGTCATGGTGCCGTTGGTGCGCGGCCTGGCGCGCGACGTGACCGAGCAGAAGCGGGCTGAGGCAGCACTGCGCGAAAGCGAGGCACAATATCGCCGCTTGCTTGAGACCACTTACGAAGGCGTCTGGGTGTTTGACGCCGCGCAACGGACTACCTATGTCAATCAGCGCCTCGCCGAGATGCTCGGTGTCAGCGCCGAAGAGATGATCGGTCGTCCCGCAGCGGACTTCCTGGACGACGCCGCCCGTGCCGACGTCGAGCAGCGATGGCAACAGCGGACGCAGGGCATCAAAGAACAGTATGATCTACGCTTGCGGCGCAAAGATGGGGCAGACGTTTGGGTGATCGTTTGCGCGACACCGATTTTCAATGAGCGCGGAGAATTCATCGGTTCGCTGTCGATGCAGACCGACATCACCAATCGCAAACGCATCGAGGAAGAGCTAAAGAAGAGCGAGGAGCGCTACCGTGATCTGATAGAGAACGCCCACGACATCATCTACACACACGACCTGAAGGGCAACTACATCTCGGTTAATAAAGCCGTCGAGCAAATCCTCGGCTACACGCCTGAAGAATCTCTCAGGATGAATCTTATACAAACGGTCGCCCCTGAGTACGTTGAGACAGCGCGCCAGATGGTCGCCAAAAAGCTCGCCGGCGAGAAGGTTACGGCTTATTACCTGGAGATCATGGCCAAGAACGGACGCCGGATTGCCGTTGAGGTCAACACCCGCCTGATCCATCAAGACGGCACGCCGGTCGGCGTGATGGGCATCGCACGCGATGTCACCGAACGCAAGCAACTTGAAGAACAACTCCGCCAGTCGCAAAAGATGGAAGCCATCGGGCAACTGGCGGGCGGCATTGCCCACGACTTCAATAACCTGCTGACGGCGATCATCGGCTATAGCGATCTCACCCTGAAGCCGCTGAAAACCGAAGACCCTTTGCGGCATTACGTCGGCGAGATTAAAAAGGCGGGCGAGCGGGCGGCGTCGCTGACCCGCCAACTGCTCGCCTTCAGCCGCAAGCAGGTCTTGCAACCGAAAGTCCTCGACCTCAACGAAGTGGTTGCGGATTTGGAAAAGATGCTCCAGCGGCTGATCGGCGAAGACATCGAATTGCGCACCGTCCTTGATCCAAAACTCGGTAATATTAAAGCCGACCCCGGACAGATCGAGCAGGTGATCATGAATCTCGCGGTCAATGCCCGCGATGCCATGCCGCAGGGCGGCAAGCTGACCATCGAGACGGCCAATGTCGCGTTCGATGAGGAATATGTGGTGCGCCATATCGCCGTCACGCCCGGCGCTTATATCATGCTGGCGGTCAGCGACAACGGCACGGGGATGGACGCGGAGACGCAAGCACGCATCTTCGAGCCTTTCTTCACGACCAAGGAAGTCGGCAAGGGCACAGGGCTGGGGCTGTCGACGGTCTACGGCATCATCAAACAGTCGGGCGGCCATATCTGGGTTTACAGCGAGCCTGGGCGCGGCACGACCTTCAAGATATATCTGACTCGCGTCGGCGAGGACGCTCAGGAGTACAAACAAGTTGACGAGCAAGCCGAGAAGCTACGAGGCACAGAAACGATCCTCCTGGCGGAAGATGAGGAAATCGTGCGCGAACTCACACGTGAGGTGCTGGAGATGTACGGCTATCGCGTGCTGGAAACGCCGAACGGCGGCGCAGCGTTGTTACTCTGCGAACGCTATGAAGGGCCGATTGACCTACTGATCACCGATGTCATCATGCCGGAGATGAGCGGGCGCGAACTGGCCAATCGGCTGGCGCAACTGCGCCCGGAGATGGCGGCGCTGTATATGTCGGGCTATACGGATGATGCGATTGTTCACCATGGAATTCTGGAGTCAGATATAGCCTTTCTGCAAAAACCGTTTACGCCGAACGCGCTAGCCCGTAAGGTGCGCGAAATTCTGGATACCGTCCATCCGATAGAATGAAGACCGCATCGCCCGCTCCCCAGATTTTGCACTTACCCGCTTCGCGCAAGGAACAGATCAATCGACTATCATCGACTATCAAGGCAAGACAACCGGCGCTTCAAGAAATTCGCCATAGCGGCTTGCGGCTGTTGCGATGGCGCGGCTGGCGGCTTTATTGATGGTCGTGAAGGGAGCGAGCGTAATGACCACCGTGCCTTTCTTGAGCGCACGCTTCCAGGTGCCGACGACCTGGCCATCAACGACGATAATCGGGCTGAAGACGCCGTTGCCGGTATTCATGAGCTTGGCATAGAGCGGGTCAAGCACGGCGCTGCGGTCTTTATAAGCAACCGTGTACTCGTCATAAGGCGGCAGCAGGTGGGCCGCCAGCGACGGCGCTTTGGCTGTCGGCATAGACGAAGCAAGCCAGTAGGTTTGTCCGTCAATCACTTCTCGCACGAGATGCGGCTTCGCCATGTCAATGCCGGCCCTGGCGTCAACCGTCGTCAGCCCCGACCACCAGACAAAATCCTGCACGGTTGCCGGCCCATGACTGGTGAAGTAGCGCCGCGCGAGTTCGGCCAATGCCTCGTCGCGTTTCATCGTTCGAGCCGCCGGCGCCCATTCATCGAGCAAGGCGAAGGTCGGCTGCTTGCCTTCGCGCGCCCCGAAACAGAGAAGTCCTTCTTGCGCCAGTCGTGCCAAAATATGCAGGCCACGATAGTTGGTCGTCGCAATTCCCGCCGCTTCTAAGACCTGATACATGGCGCTGCGCGTCAATTGTTTGCCGCCTTCCAGGGCAGCCGCGAACAAGGCCCGACTGCGCGCAAAGATGCGGTCATCCAGCCCAACCAGCAGGCTACGCCGCGCGCTGGCCGCAATAATACGTGGCGTTAGCAGTTCAAGCATCCACCGTACATCTGCCGCCGCCACGAAGTGCAGCGTGCGGCGCATCGGCCAGGTGCGGACGATAGTTTTGTCGACAACCGCCTTTTCAACATCTTTTTCGTTGGCCTTGCTGGTGCGCAGCCCCACCGCCCAGAGGCCGCCGAGATAGTCCTGCGCCTGAACCGCGCCCAGCCACGCGACGACATCGCCGGGCTTGTCCAACGTCGCTCTGGAAATGTGCTGGTTATAGAGTCGAAGGCGCGGAATGTCGAAGCTTGCCATGAGTTATATTTTAAGAAATGATGCTTGACTCAGAGTATTTTTTTCGATGGTCTGCTGATTTATTCAGCCACCATTTCGGCGATGCGAGCGGCCAACTCCACAGGGTCAACCGGCTTCGGCAGATGGCGCTCGAAACCGCAAGCCAGCGCCCTTTGACGATCTTCCTCTCGCGCATAGGCCGTCAGCGCGATGGCCTTGACGCTGCCGCCCTGTTCAGGCGCGAGCCGCCGCACTCGCTGAATGAACGCGAAGCCATCCTCGTCCGGCATGCCTATGTCACAGATCAACACGTCCGGCGTCCACCGCTGCACCGCTTCAAAAGCGAGCGCCGCAGAGGTGACGGTTTGCACCTCTGCGCCATAATGGCACAACGTCAAATTGAGCACCTCCAGCGTGTCTGCATCATCATCGACGAGAAGCAAGCGCACGCCCGCGAGCAGCAGGCCGGGTTCTGACTCAGCAGTTGCCGCAACCGACGGCTGCGCCGCCGATGTCGCAGGATTAGCCAGCGGCAAGCCGACGGTGAATCTCGCCCCTTGATTCGGGCCTGCGCTGTAGGCTTCAACCGTCCCGCCATGCAACTCAACCAGATGTCGCACGATGGCTAAACCTAACCCCAGCCCGCCGTGCTTGCGTGTGTATGAGCTATCGGCCTGGCGGAAGCGGTCGAAAACGTGTGGCAGAAAATCGGCGCTGATTCCCTGCCCCGTGTCGCTGACGATGATCTGCGCTTTGCTCTCCCGGCGCGTCAACAAGACGCTCAGCTTGCCGCCTTCGGGGGTGAACTTGAGAGCGTTCGACAACAGATTCCAGACGATCTGCTGCAAGCGGTCGGGATCGCAACGCACCTCATCAACCAGTTGATCAAGCGTTGCGGTGATATGGATATCTCTGGCGACGGCGGTGGGCCGCACGGTTTCGATAGCCGCTGCGATGATCGGCGCGAGCGTCAGAGTCTGCATCTCCAGACGCAGTTTGCCGGTCATAATCCGCGAGACATCAAGAATATCGTTGACGATCTGGGTCTGCGCCCGCACGTTGCGTTCGATGACTTCCAGGGCGCTTGCCAGCGTTGCCGCATCGACTTTCTGAGTTTGCAGCAGATACGTCCAGCCCAGCAAAGGCGTCAGCGGCGTGCGTAGTTCATGTGACACCGTGGCGAGAAATTCGTCTTTGAGCCGGTTCGATTCTTCGGCCTGCAATCGCAAGCGCTTCTGCTCTTGAAATAACTCTGCGGTGGTCACCGCCGCCGACGCCAGATTGGCGAGCGCGGTGGCGATACGAATCTCTGCCGGGCCGAACTGGTGCGCCTGCTTGAAGTAGAAGGCAATCGTGCCGCAGTTCTCGCCATACAGGTGAAGCGGCACGGCGAGCAGCGAGCGAATGCCTTCAGCCAGGTACAAGGCGCGGCGATCAGCCAGCAATGGATCTTGCTCGACGTCTTCACACACGACGGGCGGTATCTGCGCTGGCAGCGCCGCGCCGAGCGCATCTATCGTGACCTGCCTGTAGGATTCCGAGAGGCCGGCGGCGCAGCTGATTTCCCAACGGCGTGCCGCCGCTCGATAGCGCCAGACGGCGTAAGCATCGGCAGGAATCAACCGGCGCGAGAGATCGAGAATGGCGGTCAGCACGGCTTGCGGCTCAAGCGCGCTTAAGAGAAATCCCGACGCGTCGACGAGCAGGGATAGCTGGTCTTCGACACGGCGATGCAGACGAGTTGTCGCTTCGACCTGTTTGCGCGCCGTGATGTCGCTGGTTGTGCTCAGAATGTAAGATTCGCCACCAATCTCGATGATCTCTGCGGAGATCAGTCCCCATCGCCGCTCAGCCGCTTTCGTGCAAAACTCGAACTCGAAATCTTTCAAGCGGCCCTGCTCGCTCAGCATGCGCGCGGCGGCATTGAAATAGTTGGGGTCGGCGAGGAAGCCCAGATCCGCAATCTTGTGGCCGACCACTTCATCTCGAGTGTAGCCGCTGATATGCAGAAAGCTGTCGTTGACTTCGACGAACCGCCCGTCGCGGATGGCGTGAATCGCCATCGGGTCGGGGTTCGCCTTGAAGGCTTTCGAGAAGCGTTCTTCGGAGGCTTTCAAGACCTGCGCGGCGCGCTTCTGCTCGATGGCAAAGGCGACGTGGCCGGCAATAATCTGCGCCAGTTGGACTTCATTTGCACTGTGCTTGTGCGGCGCGTTGTAGTAGACCATGAACTTGCCCAACAGCCGTTCCCGGCTGACCAGTGGAATGAAAGCTATCGCACGGATTCCTTCACCGAGGAGAGCGGCGCGCAGCGCCTCGGCCATCGGTTCGTGATCGACATCGGCAACCAGCACAGGCTGCGGATTGGCATCATTGATCGTCCAGGGAGAATGTCCTTCGACCGCGCCGCGATACGCCTCAGAGAGTCCGCGCCATGCGTTGAAGCGCATCACGCCGCCCGCATCAAACAGCAGGACAGCCGCGCGGTCGGCAGCCACCGTATCCTGCAAACCGTTCAAGGCTTCTTCGTAAATCTCTTCAATCCGTTCAGCCCGGCCAATTGCCCCGATCAGGTGGTGAATGGTTACAAGTGGATTGAAACGTGGATTCGAGTAGGCGATAACATCTTTCATGGCGGCGGTGCTCCGGCCCTTGGATTGCCCACATATCCCGCTGGCACGTTAGAGAATACTTCTGCTTGAGGCAGACTTCAGTTTACACAGGTTGCTCAGACGTGACAACCGTTTTATCCGGCAAGTGTCAAGGCTAGAAGGGTTAGTTGCCAGAGATAAAAGCAAATCCGAAGCAAGTAACGGTTGCTGGAATACTGCGCTTCAGCCTTGCGCCAGTCCCGTCGGGACGCAATGTTTATAGATGAAAGCGTCAAAAAGAAGCCAAGCCCCGTCGG
>JBBWZK010000323.1:0-15832 GCA_039648975.1 Blastocatellia bacterium | reverse complement strand
AGGCAACGCGACGCCCTCCGAGGTTGCGGTCGAGTTCGCCGAATCAACCGATCAGTACAAGATCAAGCTACCCGATTTTGAAGGGCCGCTCGATCTGCTGCTCTATTTGATTCGCAAAGAAGAGGTGTCGATTTATGACATTCCGATAGCCCGCATCACGGCGCAGTACCTCGAATATCTGACCGCCATGCGCGAACTGGACATCGCCGTCGCCGGCGATTTTCTGCTCATGGCGGCGACCTTGATTCACATCAAATCGCAGATGCTGTTGCCGCACGACCCGAACACGCCGGAAGAAGAGCTTGAAGACCCGCGCGCCGAACTCATTCACCAATTGCTCGAACATCAGAAATTCAAAGGCGCGGCGAATGCCCTACACCAACGCGCGTTGATCGAAGCTGCCACCTTCACGAGAGGGTCGCTTGAAACCGACGAAGAGAACCCGGAAGTGGCCTCGACGGTCTTTAAGCTTTTCGAAGTCTTTCGCGAAGTCCTCAACCGACAGCGCGCGCTGGTCGAAATCGAGATCGAGCGCGAACAGGTGACCATGGCCGAGAAGATCGCCGAGATTCGTCTGGCGATTGACGAGCAGCCAGAAATCAGCGCTCGCCGTATGTTCGAGCGCGCCAGATCGAAGCGCGAGATGGTGCTGATCTTTCTCGCCATTCTCGAAATGGTCAAAGAACTGCTCATCAGCCTGAAGCAAGCGGAGACCTTTGGCGACATCATCATCAGCAAGTCAGAGGTCAGAAGTCAGAGATCAGAGGCCAGCGAAGAAGAGATCAGCGAAGAAAAAGTCAGCGAGGAAGAAGTCAGCGAAGTAGAGGTTCGTGAAGCGGAAGTCCGCGCAGAAGAAATCAGCGTAGAGGCTCAGGCATCGGCCCCGGTAGCGGATGGCGATCAGGGAACCGCATCGGTAGAAGATCAAGACGCATCATCTGCCATCAACGTTGAGACAACCCAGCAAAGTGAGGATAAGCATTCTGACTTCTGACTTCTGACTTCCCATCTGCATTATGACTATTGAAGAACTAAAACCAGTAATCGAATCGCTCATCTTCGTTGCCGAAGAGCCCATCACCGTCAAGCAACTCGCGGCGATTCTAGACGGCGAGACGAAAGCCGACATTGAAGCGGCGGCTGAAGCGCTGGTCGAAGAGTTCAAGACGCGCACCGGCGGCTTGGAGATTCGCACGCTGGCAAACGGCTACCAGATTCGCACGCGGCCCGAATATAGCGAATATGTGCGGCGCTATTTGAAGTCGCAGCCGTCGGCGCGTTTGTCGATGGCGGCGCTCGAAACTCTCGCCGTCATCGCTTATAAACAGCCAATCACCATACCGGAGATACTGGAGATTCGCGGCGTCACCTCGACATCGGCAATCAAGACATTGCTTGACCGTCGCCTGATCGCCGCCAAAGGTCACAAGCAAGTCGTCGGTCGCCCGATGTTGTATGGCACGTCGGAAGACTTTCTGATTCAGTTCGGCTTGAACGACCTTTCCGAGCTGCCGAACCTCGAAGACTTTGAAGACTTGATGACCAGTTAGGCGGCTAGATTTGGACGTCGCCGTACTAATAGAATGATGCAATGCCAAAGAGTAAGTCAGATATATCGAATAATGCGATAAGAATTTTCCTACATCAGGTTGGGAATTTTTATGATCGCATCAGAGGTTATGAAGAGTATAGATCGACCTCAAAGCAGAAGAAGGAGATATTAACTTTCTTCTCAAACTCATGCTGTTACTGTGGCATTCCTTTGACAGACACCAGCCTAACTGAAGATCATCTGATTCCGACAAACAAAGAAGCGTTAGGGTTACATGCTTGGGGTAATGTAGTTCCTTGTTGTGGGAGTTGCAATAAAAAGAAACACTCCAAAAAATGGGAAACCTTTCTACAGACTGTTTGTAACGACAACGAATATCAGCAAAGGGAAGATAGAATAGCGGCATTTCAGTGCCAGTATGATTACGAACCAAATCTTGAGCTTGGAAGTATAGCTAATAATCTGTATCAAGATGTTGGGGCTGTCGCAATGACCTTGATTGATCTTCGTTTCAAGCAAGCAGAAGAAATCATAACTCGCATACACATAAAAAATGTAGCTAGAGCTGTCTATTAACCAGGTAAATCATAATGGCATTAGAACGACTACAAAAGATTATCGCGGCGGCAGGCGTCGCCTCGCGGCGCGCAGCAGAAGAGATGATGCTGCACGGCGAAGTGACCGTCAATGGCCGCATCGTCACCGAACTGGGCACAAAGGCCGACGCGCAAGCTGACGCCATCAAGGTCAGGGGCAAGCTCATCAACGCGCAGTTGTTGCAGCGTGAGATGAAGTACTATCTCATCAACAAGCCGCGCGGCTATGTGTCGACGGTCTCGGATCCGCAGGGCCGCACGATTGTCGCGCATCTATTGCCGCCCTCGAAGCGGCGCGGCCTTCATCCGGTTGGTCGTTTAGATTACAACACCGAAGGCTTGATCTTGATGACCAATGACGGCGACCTGACACACTTATTGACCAAAGGCGGCACGGTCGAAAAAGTCTATCACGTCAAAGTCAAAGGCTCGCCGAATGTTGAATTGATCGACCGCTTGCGGCGCGGCATCAAGCTCGGCCAGTCGCACACGGCGCCGGCGCAGATCACCCTGATGGAGCGCACGAAAGAAGGCGGCAATACATGGTTCGAGGTCATACTGAAAGAAGGCAAGAACCAGCAAATCCGCAAGATGTTCGACCATATACACCATTCGGTGACCAAGCTGCGCCGCGTGCGCATCGGCCATTTAACCGACAAAGAACTCCCCGTCGGTCAGTTCCGCGAGTTGAAGCCCGGCGAAGTCAAACGATTCTTTCAGCCGGTTCAAGCGCCGAAAAAGAATAAGGCGAAGAAGCCGCGCGCCGGTGCGCGAAGCGGTTCGCGGGCTGGTTCGCGCGCCCGTTCGCATTCGTAATCGCCTGCCCCGCCGTTTATCGCCCCACATGATTTTTTTGTTTTCGCCGTGTACAATAATGAATTCGCATCGGCGCGCGATTGCTCGCACATGCAAGGATTGATGCGACATGGCCAGGCCACCGGAGGAAAGATGGATTTCGAGTTGAACGAAGAGCAGCAGCAGGTCAAACGAACCATCCGTGAATTTGCCGAAGCTGAACTTAGACCGCACGTTTCCGAATGGGACGAAGCGGCGCACTTCCCTGTCGAACTCAGGCCGAAGTTTGCCGAACTCGGCATTCTCGGCGTCCTGGTTGCCGAAGAGTACGGCGGCGCGGGCCTGGGTTACATCGAATATGCGACGATCATCGAAGAACTGGCGCGCGTTGATCCGTCCATCGGCCTTGCCATCGCCGCGCATAATTCGCTGGGCGCCGGCCACATCAATCTTGCGGCGAGTCACGAGCAGAAAGAGAAATACCTCAAGCCGCTGGCGCGCGGCGACGGGTTTGCGGCGTGGGGACTCACGGAACCGAGTTCCGGCTCCGACGCCAGTTCGATGCGGACGACGGCGGTACGGCGGCGCGGCGGCTGGCTGCTGAACGGTTCAAAGAATTTTATAACCAACGCTACATTTGCGGAAACGACGGTGGTGCTGGCGATGACCGACCGCACGGCTGGCTCGCATGGCATTTCAGCTTTCATCATCGAGCGCGGCGCTAAAGGCTTTCAGGTCGCCAAGAAAGAGAACAAGCTGGGCATGCGCGCCAGCGACACCGCCGCGCTGGTCTTCGATGATTGCTTTGTGGCGGAGGCCAACCTGATCGGCGAGCCGGGCCAGGGCTTCATCCAGGCGATGAACGTTTTGGACGGCGGGCGCATCTCTATCGCCGCGCTGGCGGTCGGTATCGCGCAGGGCGCTTATGAGGCCGCCTTGAAGTACGCCCGCGAGCGCCATCAATTCGGTCGGGCGATTGCCGAATTTCAAGCCATTCAATTCAAGCTCGCCGACATGGCGACCGAAATCGAAGCGGCGCGTCTGCTGACTTATCAGGCCGCCGTGTTGAAGAATGCCGGCAAGCCGACCACCAAACATTCTTCGATGGCCAAGCTCTACGCCAGCGAAGTCGCCGTGCGCGTCTCTGAACAATCGGTGCAGATTCACGGCGGTTACGGCTACATCAAGGATTATCCGGCGGAGAAATACTGGCGTGACTCGAAGCTCTGCACCATCGGCGAAGGCACGAGCGAAATTCAACGCGTCGTCATCGCGCGCCAGATTCTTCGAGCTTGAAGAAGGCAGAAGTCAGAAAGAAGTCAGGAGCCAGAAGTCAGACGCCAGAATGGAAAAGGAAGTTGGCGTATCGCGTCTCTGTTTTTATTCTGACTCCTGACTCCTGACTCCTGATTCCTATGAGTTCAGCACTGGTTGAAAAAATTCTGAGCGGCGACAAGCGTTCGATCGCGCGCGCCATCAGCACGGTCGAAGACGGGCAGCCGGACGCGGCGGCGTTGTTGAAAGAAGTCTTTCCGCACACCGGCAAAGCTTTGGTAATCGGCATTACCGGAGCGCCAGGGGCGGGCAAAAGCACGCTGGTAGACCGGCTGGCGACCGTGTATCGAGCCGGCGGCGAGCGCGTCGGCATCATCGCCGTTGACCCGTCGAGTCCGTTCACGGGCGGCGCAATCCTCGGCGACCGCATACGCATGCAGGGGATGGCGATGGATGAGGGCATCTTCATTCGCAGCATGGCGGCGCGCGGCAATCTCGGCGGTCTAGCGCGCGCGACGGTTGATGCGGTAGCGATACTGGATGCCGCCGGGTATAATAAAATCATCATTGAAACGGTTGGTGTGGGACAGGACGAAGTCGACATAGTCAAAACGGCGGATGTCACGGTTGTCATTCTGGTGCCCGGCATGGGCGACGATATTCAAGCCATTAAAGCTGGGATCATGGAGATCGGCGATGTGTTTGCCATCAACAAGGCCGACCGCGACGGAGTGCTCAGAACCGAGCGCGAGCTTGAACAGTTGCTCTCGATTTCTGAGCGGCCTGATGGTTGGAAGCCGCTGATTGTCAAAACCGTAGCGACGGAAAACAACGGCCTCGATGCGCTCGCTGATGCGATTGCAAGTTATGACGAGTTTGTCGCATCGCACACGGAAGAGACTGCGAGCCGGCGTGCCAGCGTTGCCGAGCATCGCATCATCGAGTTGTTGCGCGACCGCCTGTTGCGTGCCGCGCTCGGCCAGGCGTTCAGCCGCGAGGAATTGCGCGACATGGCAATCGCGGTCGCCGACCGCCGCCGCGATCCGTACTCGGTCGTCGATGAGATTATTGCAAAACTGGGAATCAGTGGTCAGTAGTCAGTGGTCAGTTGTTGGTCGAAAGGCAACTGATCACTCTTCACTGAGCACTGAGCACTGACCACTATGAAAATTGATCATCTTGGCATTGCCGTTCGCTCGATTGCAGAATCGCTGGGGTTTTATCGTGACACGCTGGGGCTGGAACTGAAAGGCATCGAACAGGTGGCCGATCAGGGCGTCACGGTAGCGATGCTGCCGGTCGGCGAATCGCAAATCGAGCTTCTGGAGCCAGTTTCAGAGGATTCGACCGTTGCGCGCTTCATCGCCAAACGCGGCGAGGGGCTACATCACATCTGCTACGAGGTCGCTGACCTCCGAGCGAAACTTGAAGAACTCAGCGCGCGCGGCGTGCGCGTGCTCGACGGCTACCCGCGTCGCGGAGCAGAAGGCCATCTGGTTGCCTTTCTGCATCCGGCGAGCGCTAACGGCGTTCTCGTTGAACTGGTCGAGAAGGCAAGCCATTCAGAAGGAGAATAAATGACTTTGGATTCTACTAACGATAAGCAACCCGAAAATACGGACGCGACGCCGGACAGCAACCGCGAAACGCAGGCGACCGCCGACAGCGCAGCCACAGCCGAACCGGCGAGCGACGCCGCGACGACTGAAGCCGGAGATGCCGTTGCGGCTGAAACGCATGAAGCCGTCGCCGGCGACGATACGACGGTCAGCGAAGCGGCAGAAGCCGAAACCGCAGAAGCCGAAGCCGCCGATGAAAGCGCGGCGGACGAAGCGGATGAAACATCAGCAAACGCGGCAACCGTTTCATCCGCAACCGCAGCATCGAAGGCAAGCCTGCCGACAAAAGCTATTGCCGCCGTTCTCGTGCTGGCATTCGTCGCCGTAGGGGGTATCATCATTCAACGCTCATCATCAAAGCCCGTATCCTATAACCTGACGAAGCACGACATGGAAGTGATCTTCCAGGAGATGATTCCGCCGCCCCAGCAAGCGCAGATGGCGGCGAATCCCGATGAGAAGAAGAAGCTCATCGACGAAGTTAAAAAGCTGCTGTCGGTCGCCGCCTTTGCGGAAAGCGAAGGCTATGCGCAGCGTCCCGAAGTACAGGCGCAGCTCGCCCTGCAAACCGACCTCGGCTTGAATGATGCCTATCGCAAGCAATACCCTGAGACGAAGATCAGCGACGAAGACATCAATGCTTACTATCAGGCGCACCCGAATGAGTTCGACACCTTCCTGCAAAGCAATCCGCAGTTTCAGCAGCGCGCCCAGGGGGCGCAACGCGATCAGTTCAAAAAGCAGTACGGCGAGTTCAAGGTCATCGCCGAGCGCGCCCGCAAAGAAAAGCTCGATGAGTCTGAAAAGGTGCGCCTGGAAATGCTGATCAAGCGCAGCGACGTTTTGAACAACGCTTACCTGAGCGACCTCGACAAGGATCCCAGCAAACTTGGCATCAGTGATGCGGAGATAGAACAGTATTATCAAGAGCATCAGGGTGACTTTGAAGAAGCGCGCACGCGCATCATCCTCATCAGCACGCAGGCTCAACCGCCAGCGCCGGATGCCGCGAAGAAGGGCGAACAGCCGAAAGCGCCGAGCAAAGAGGACGCCCGCAAGAAAGCCGAAGAAGCGTTGGCGAAAGCGCGCAAGGGCGAAGATTTTGTGGCGCTCGTCAAGCAGTATTCTGATAATCCTGACAAGGACAAGGGCGGCGAAACAACTCTCCCGAGCGCCCAAATGCCTCCCGACCTAGTGAACCTGAAGCCAGGCGAAATCAGCAATATTATTGAGACGCCAAACGGCTACGTCATCCTCAAACTTGAAGAGCGTAAGGCGGGTGCGGGGCCGAGCGATCCAAAGATTCACCAGCAGATCGTCAATAAGCTGAAGAAAGACAAGATCGATGCGAAAATTGACGAAATCGCCAAGAACAGCAAGGTCACGGTGCCTGAAGACTTTGACATGACGGTCAAGGCAGCCGAGCCGCCGCAACTGCCTGCCGGCCACCCGCAGGTGCCGAGCGATAAGCAGTAAAGCAGGGGCTAGAGGCTAGAGGTCAGATGTCGCTGATCAGGTCACGCAATGTGGAGTGATCAGATTCAGATGAAAAACTGATCTCTAATCTCTAGCCTCTAGCCTCTAGCCTCTGATCTTATGCGACTGGGTTCATTTGAACTGGAGATTGTTTCAGACGGCACGTTTGCGCTTGATGGCGGCGCGATGTTCGGCGTCGTGCCGCGCCTGCTGTGGGAGCGATGGATGCCTGCGGACACGCAGCATCGCGTGCGGCTCGGCCTGAATTGTTTGTTGATCCGCACCGCCGGCGACAACATTCTGGTTGACACAGGCATCGGCGCAAAGTGGGACGAGCGTTCGCGCGCGCGTTACGGCATCGCTCACGAAACGACATTGCTCGACGAACTGGCCAGGCATCATCTCGCCGCTGAAGACATCACCATTGTCATCAACACGCATCTGCATTTCGATCACGCCGGCACGAACACAACCCTGCGCGAGGGCCGCATCGTGCCGACCTTTCCGAGGGCTCGCTATATTGCACAGCGCGGCGAATTCGGGCACGCCTGTCAGCCGCACGAGCGTGACCGCGCCAGCTACATGCAAGCGGATTTCGCGCCGGTGTTTGAGGCGGGTCAGTTCGAGTGGGTTGACGGCGATGCTGAAATCGCGCCGGGCATCTCTGTGATTAAGGTCGCAGGTCACAATCGCGACCTGCAATGCGTTAAGATCGAAAGCGAAGGCGAGACGGCCTTTGCGTTTGCCGACCTGGTTCCAACGACGGCGCATCTGCCGGCGGCCTGGGTCATGGGTTACGACCTCTATCCGCTGGAGGCGGTCGAACAGAAAAAGCGGCTCGTGCCGCAGGCCCTTCGCGCAGGCTGGCTTTGTCAATTTTATCTCGATCCGCGCACGCCGCCGGCGTATGTGCGCGAGCTCGACGGCAAGATTATTGTTGAGGGGCCAGAGGCCAGGGACTAGAGGCTGGTAAGAAATCTGCACTAGCCTCTAGTCCCTGGCCTCTAGCCCCTGATCTCAGGAGGCCCTGAATTGTCACAAGTAAAGATCGGCGTCATTGGCGGCAGCGGCTTGTATCAGATGGCCGCGCTCACGGAGATTGAAGAAGTTCAAGTAGCGACGCCCTACGGCGATCCATCGGATGCGTTCATCATTGGCACGCTGAACGGCGTGCGCGTCGCCTTTCTGCCGCGTCATGGTCGCGGGCATCGCTTCACGCCCACCGAAGTTCCCTATCGCGCCAATATCTACGCCATGAAGCTGCTTGGCGTCGAACGCATCATCTCGGCAAGCGCCGTCGGCAGTTTGCGCGAAGAGTTCAAGCCGATGGACATCGCTTTTCCCGATCAGTTCTTTGATCGCACGCGGCAGCGGCCTTCGACCTTTTTCGGCGACGGCATCGTGGCGCACGTATCAATGGCGCACCCCATTTGCGATGAGCTTTGCGATACCCTGGAACAGGCTGCCAGAGCCGAACTCGCGGGCATAGACATTCATCGCGGCGGCACTTATCTGTGCATGGAAGGCCCGGCATTTTCGACTGTGGCTGAATCAAACGTCTATCGCTCGTGGGGCATGTCGGTGATCGGCATGACGAATCTGCAAGAAGCGAAGCTGGCGCGCGAAGCCGAGATTTGCTATGCGACGATGGCGCTGGTCACGGATTATGATTGCTGGCACCCTGAGCACGATCACGTCACGGTTGAGATGATTATTGATTACCTGAACCACAACGCCGAGAACGCGCAGAAGCTGATTGCGGCGGCGGTGGCGCGGCTGGCTGCCGCAGAGCGCGCCTGCAAATGCGGCCACTCGCTGCGCCATGCTATCATTACTGTGCCTGAGAAGATCACGCCTGAGGCAAAGCAGCGATTGCAGGCGATCATCGGCAAGTATGTCAGTTGAATCAGAAGAGGTAGAGAGGTTCGGCATGAAGTTTATGGCCAAAGCATTCGCATTTGTAATGGTGGCTACGTTGTTTGCCGGCTCAGCACTGGCGCAAGGGCCGGCGCGTGGCCGTATCGAACCGGCGCGCGACGCCGCCATGGAGATGACGGCGATGCATAATCTCACGGTCGCGCGCTACTATCTGGAGAAGCGCAAAGCCTACAAAGGCGCGCTCGACCGTCTGCAAGAGATTAGGGACACTTACGCAGAGTTTTCGCGTATGGACGAAGTGCTCTTCTTGATGGGCGAAGCACAATACAAGCTCAACAAAGCGGACAAGGCCGGCGAGTTTTACAACAAAATGCTCAAGGATTATCCGAGCAGCGAGTTTGCCAAGCGAGCGCGCGAACGGCTCGTCGAATTAAAGATCAATCCGGAAACGACAGATGACAAGAAACCGGCAACTGAAAAGCAGCCATCCTGATTCTGTCGCCTGTAACCGATAACTTATAACGAGGTGAAATCATCCATGTCGATTGTGGTCGTGGGGTCGGTGGCGTTTGATTCGCTCAAGACGCCTTTCGGAGAGCGCGAAAAGATATTAGGCGGATCGGCGACGTACTTCAGCGTCGCCGCTTCGTTTTTCACGGACGTGCGCGTGGTCGCAGTGGTCGGCGACGACTTCGGTGCGGCAGAAGAAGCGGTCTTCCGCGAGCGCGAGATTGATCTGTCTGATCTTGAGCGTATCGCCGGCGAGAAGTCTTTTTTCTGGAAAGGCGAGTACGGCTTCGATCTCAACGTCGCCAAGACGCTCGACACGCAATTGAACGTCTTTGCGAGCTTTCAGCCGAAGCTCTCGGCGGCGGCGCGGGCAACGCCTTTTCTATTCCTGGGCAATATTCAGCCGACCTTGCAAAAGCAGGTGCGCGAGCAGGTCGGCGCAAAGCTCGTCGCGGCGGATACGATGAACTATTGGATTCACCATACGCCGGATGAACTGCGCGATATGCTCAAGGTGATTGACGTTTTAATCATCAACGACTCGGAGGCGCGCGAACTGGCGGGCGAAGCCAATCTGATTCGCGCGGCGCGCCGGATTCTGTCGATGGGGCCGCAACGCCTGGTCGTCAAGCGCGGCGAATACGGCGCGGCGATGTTCAGTGAGGGAACTTACTTTGCGACGCCGGCCTATCCGCTCGAAGAAGTCTTCGACCCGACGGGTGCGGGCGACACGTTTGCCGGCGGCTTCATGGGCTATCTGGCAGCGCACAACGCGACAGACGAAGCGGCCATGCGGCAAGCGATCATCTACGGTTCGGTGATGGCGTCGTTCAACGTCGAGGAGTTCGGTTGCGAGCGCACGCGGCGGTTGACTTACGACGAGATCAACGCCCGCTTCCGCGAGCTGAAATCCTACTCGCACTTTGAAGAAGTCGCGATCAATCCACGAAGGCACACCAAGTAACCAGCGAAGCCCTACGAAGAATGGCGTGGCGAGCAACCAATCACCGCTGCCTGGTGGCCGGCCTCTTCGTGTCGCTGCGCTTCTGGCTTCGTCTATCTTCGTGGACGGTGGTCGTGGATTGTTTTCGTGGACTAGTCAGGGAGGCAGAGATGACATCGTTTGAGGCCGCGCGAGCGCGCCGCTTCTTCGCTCATCGCCGTGCGGTCGCACGTCGCCGGCAGGTGCGTCGAGTTGTGATAAAACTGCTTATCGCCGATACACGAGTAGACCAGGCGAACGGGCACGCGCGTGGCCTTGGCTTCGGTGGTCGCCTCGCTGGACTGCACGGCGGCGCTGCCGGTGGCGTTGGGCGAGGCCGTTTCGACAGGGCTGCGCCAGCGGGTTAAAACTTCGTTCTTCAGATAGTTAACGGCTACCCATCCGGCAGCGAGCAGTAGGATAAAGGCAGTGAGAGAAATCAGCTTATTGACAACGATCAGCGGGTGGGCACTGCGTAAAGAACTTCGGGCTTGGAGGCTTGCCAAAGTTTACGCTCCTTTCAAACGTCCTGCTTGGTTTTTCTGCTTGCGAAGCCTGCAAAGTACCATAGCCTTTCCGGGCGAGTCACGCGCGAAATGCCAGCCAGGCGACGGGCGGCGTCGCGCAAACCTGCGCGCCGGCTGACGACCTGCGCCACCAGATTCAAGGAGAATGCGAGTGGGCGAACGACACTTCACCAAACTACAAGGCATGGGCAATGACTTTCTCGTCGTCGAAGTTGACGACGTGAGCGCCTTGCCGGAGGCCGGACGACTTGCCATCGATATGTGCCATCGCAACTATGGCGCGGGCGCGGATGGATTGATCTTCGTGGCCAGGGCGCAGAGTGACGGGGCGGACTTCGATTCGCGCATCTTCAACTCGGACGGCAGCGAAGCCACGGTATCGGGCAACGGCACGCGCTGTGTTGCAGCTTACATTTATTTCAAGCAACTCTGGCAGGACGGGGAAGTGTGCATCCATACCGCCGCCGGCATCAAGCGCGGGCGGCTGACGGCGCAAGACGGCGGACACTTTGAATTCGAGTTCGATATGGGCGAGCCGCGCCTCAACAGCGAAGCGGTGCCGATGTCGCTGGATTTTCCGCTTGAGCACGTCGTTCGTTATCCGCTGCATCTTGGCGGCGACATGATCGAAGTCACCTGTCTGTCGATGGGCAATCCGCAATGCCTCATCTTTGTGTCGGATCTGGAGCGCGTCAACCTGGCGGAGCTAGGGCCGCTGCTCGAACATCATCCGCTCTTTCCCGACCGCGCCAACATTGAATTCGTTCGCGTCGTCTCGCGTGACGAGATTGAGATACGCATCTGGGAGCGCGGCGCGGGCCACACGCTGTCGAGCGGCACAGGCTCGTGCGCCTCGGCGGTCGCCGCCGCCTTGAACGGTTACACGGATCGCGCCGTGCGCGTGATGACTGAAGGCGGCCCTTTGCATGTCAACTGGCGCGAAGACAACCGCGTGGCGCTCACCGGCTCGGCTGAAGTCATCTACGAAGGCCGCTGGTTGCGAACTCAGAAGTGACAAGTGACAAGAAAAATCAATAGAGCAGATTGTCTTTCTCGCCTAGCCGACCAATTGAGTTTCCATTTTCAGTTCCAGGCGCAGAAGCAATAAGCTGAAAACGTCGTCCCGCTTCTTTTCTTGTCACTTGTCACTCGTCACTTGTCACTTCTGAGGATTAAGTATTGCGCTAAGGGGCAGCGGCGCATATCATATGGCGGGTTGTGGTTCGATTCATTTTGCCTTGCGGACGCCGAGGCCAGACGACTGGGGGAGCAATGGCATTTTGCCCGAATTGCGAAGCTGAATATAGAGAAGGCATCACCGTATGCCCTGATTGCCAGATCGAGTTGGTTGACAAGTTGACACAGGAAAACCGTGTACACGACAGCAGCGATGGCGAACCTGTGCAGCTACAATCGTTCAAGACGAGCGCCGAAGCCGAGATGGTGCGCGAGTTGCTCGAACAAAATAACATTCGGTCGTTCGTCGAAGGCGGCGATTTCGCCGTCATTCCCAGCAGTTTTTCGCAGGAAGTCGTCGTCATGGTTGACGAACGCGACCTGCCCCGCGCCGTCGAAATCTACAACGCCTATTTCGACGCTGACGCAACTGCCCCTGCATCAGAAAACCAGACTGACAGCGAGTAGTTTTCAGTTTTCAGTTTCCAATCCAAAGCCTTATCCGATCATCTCAGTTGAGGTGTCTCGGCGTAGCGCGCAAGACTGAATACTGAATACTGAATCCTAAATCCTGTCCGAGGGGTTTGTGATGAAGGATATGTTTCGCATCTGCTTCGCGCTTTTTATCCTGGCCGCATTGACCAACATCACGCATGGGCAGGACGGCCCGACGCGCGCCGAATTCGAGTGTTTATCATTGAGCACATCGTCGAGCGTTGCTCAAGTGACGGGCCATCCGTCCGCCGATTCTTATCACCATATCTGGACGCCTGTGCTGACTTACGGCAAGTTCAAATCGCACGGGCTTGAGTTGCTTTACGAAACGCAAGGGGTCGGCAGCGAAGTCGTTATTGTGCTGCACGGCGGGCCGGGCCTGCCACACGAATACTATCATCCGATGCTGTCGAACCTGAGCCGCTACGCCAAGGTGGTCTACTTTGATCGTCGCGCCGATATGTCGAGCCAGCGCGAGCCGCACAGGGGGGTCTCGGTCGCCGAGATGGCGGATGACGTTGAGGCGCTCAGGCAGGCGCTTGGCGCGGATCGCGTGACGCTGCTCGGCCATAGCTTCGGAGCGACCATCGCGCTCAATTACGCGCTGCGTTATTCAGATCACACAAAGCGTCTGATCCTGGTGAGCGGCGCGGCGACGGTTGAAAACCCTGCGGAAGCTGAGAAGCGTCTCGTGCAGGCGCTCTCGCCGGTCGAGATGGCGCGCTATCGCAACGAAGGCGGCACGAATAATGCCAATCCCTGCGAGCGCGTTCGCCGGCGCTATGCGGTGCTCTATCCACATTACTTTTACAAACTGATTCCTTACGAATTTGATCGCGGCATCTACACGGTCTACTTCGATTCGCTGGCCAAGAAGCTGGCGCTGGCGAATAACCAGCAAGAGCTTGACGTGCGCGACAAGCTGGCAGCAATCAAAGCGCCGGCGCTGGTCGTTGCCGGTCGTCACGATCTGGCGACGACCCTGACGCAATCTTATGAACTGGCGCAAGGTCTGCCGCAATCGCGCTTCGTAATACTGGAGCACAGCGGCCACTTTCCGATCTTCGAAGAGAACTATCTGTTCACCGAATGGGTACGGCAGTTCATGATCGGCACGTCATCGTTTGAGGACAATCGCACCACGCCTACGGCTGCGGCGGCATCTTCGAGCGGCAAACGCTAATCAGACGACTACATAAAAAATGGCCACTGAGTCACAGAGACGCAGAGAATAAAAAAGATTTCAGACAATCTGCCGATCATCGTTATTGATCTCTGTGCCTGCGGTGCCTCGGTGGCCAATCCGTCTTTTTCCTGACGTGCGCTTCCCTGTTAGAATTGCTCCATGATGAGCAATGCCTTGATCGTTCTGGTCACTGCGCCGAATACAGAAGAAGCCTCGCGCATCGCCGACGCGCTGGTCGGCGGGCGGCTCGCGGCCTGCGTCAACATCGTGAGCGGCATCGAATCGGTCTACCGCTGGGAAGGCCGTGTCGCCCGCGACAGCGAAACATTGATGGTCATCAAAACCACCGACGAGCGTTACGCAGAACTTGAGCAGCAAATCAAAGCGCTACACAGCTACACGACGCCCGAAGTCATGGCGATCAGAATCGAGCGCGGCTCTGAAGCTTACCTGAAATGGCTGGGCGAATCCGTCGAGCCGCAAGCAAGCGATTAGCGTCATTTCGGGCGATTTCCCAAAGCATATTCAGCTTGCGACAGGAGAATAAAATTATGGGCAGATACGGGCTCACGAAGCCTATTCTATCTTCCTCATTGGATGAACAGCCAGTCTTTAGCATAGACGAAGCCTAACAAGACGTTCCGGCGGAGGCCGCGAAGCGTAGTTCGAGTGATTGCTTGCAAGGCCGTTCGTGGCCTCCGTTGATGCGGAGCGTTGACCGTTAAACGCATCAGACTTATTGTTGAGCAGTGAAAGTGCGAGATCTCGTTAAGCTGATTGAGAAGGATGGGTGGTATTGGGTGAGAACTAAAGGCAGCCATCATCAATATAAGCATCCGACGAAACCGGGTCTGGTCACAGTTCCCGGCAATCCGGGCGATGATCTCGCGCCGGGCACAGCGAACAATATCTTAAAGCAGGCAGGGTTGAAGTCATGAAAAAATATCTGATCATCATTGAAAAAACAGACACTGGATACTCGGCGTATTCTCCCGATGTGCCGGGTTGCGGCTCAACCGGAAAAACCAAAGAAGAGGTTGAGCAAAATATTCAGCAGGCAATTGAATTTCATCTGGAAGGGCTGCGGGAAGAAGGTTACGAAATCCCAGAGCCGAGCAGCTATTCCTCATATGTTGAGGTTGCCGCTTAGAGTCTCACCTGACAGCCTCTTGCAGCCGAACGCGCGTCCTCAGACTTTGAATTGCCGCTGACGCGCCGGCTGATCTTCTCCCTTAGTGCTTGAAGTGGCGCATGCCTGTGAAGACCATCGCCAGGTTGTGCTCGTTGGCGGCGGCGATCACTTCTTCATCGCGCACCGAGCCGCCCGGCTGAATAATCGCCGTCACGCCTACACGGGCTGCTTGGTCAACGCCGTCGCGGAAGGGGAAGAAGGCATCCGATGCCATCACTGTTCCGGCCAACGGCAGTTGCGCTTTCATCGCGCCGAGCTTCACCGAATCGACGCGGCTCATCTGCCCTGCCCCGACGCCGACAAGCTGGCCGTCGCGCGCATAAACAATCGCGTTCGACTTCACATGCTTGGCGAGAATCCATGCGAAGCGCAAGGCGCGCATCTCTTCGTAAGTCGGCTGGCGAAGGCTTACGACGCGCAGCTTCACCTCATCGAGCGTACCGCGATCCGCGTCTTGCACGAGCAGGCCGCTGTCGATCAAGCGCAGGTCGAGAGGTTTGTGATATTCCCCACTTTCACCCATGCGCAGGACGCGCAGGTTCTTCTTCGCGGCCAGGACTTCAAGCGCGCCGT
>JBBWZK010000303.1:0-9861 GCA_039648975.1 Blastocatellia bacterium | reverse complement strand
TCCAGTGAAAAAGAATGGCATGGTCAGTCTGGACGAGGTGCGCGCGGCCATCACCGACCATACGGTGCTGATCTCCGTGATGCATGACAATAACGAGACTGGTGTAATTCAGCATCTAGAGGGTATTGCTGAAATCGTCCGCGAACGTCGCACGCGCGGGCAGCAGGCTTTGCACCTGCACACCGATGCGGTGCAGTCGGTCGGCAAAGTCGCGGTTGATGTGAAACGTCTCGGCGGCGACTTGTTGTCGCTCTCAGGCCACAAACTGCATGGGCCGAAAGACGTCGACGCGTTGTTCAACAGGAAAGTCGTGCGCCTCGCGAAGCAGATGACCGGCGGGCATCACGAGCGCGACCGCCGCGCCGGGACTGAGAACGTGCCGGGCGTTGTCGGGCTTGGCCGCGCCGCCGGGCTGGCCCGCCTGCATTTCGCTGAACGCACCGAGCGGATGCGCGAGCTAAGAGATTATTTCGAGCAACAGGTGATGAGACGCATTGCCAACGTCCGTGTGAACGGCGAGATCGAACGGCGCGTGCCGAACATAGCGAATCTGAGCTTTGCCGACGTTGACGGCGAGAGCTTGCTGATCGCGCTTGATCTGCAAGGCATCGCTGTATCGACCGGCTCGGCGTGCGCTTCCGGATCGCTTGAGCCGAGCCATGTGCTGACGGCGATGCAGCTTACGCGCGAGCAGGTGCGCGGCAGCTTGCGCATCAGTCTGAGCGCGCTGACAACGCGCGAAGAGATGGATGGCGCTCTGGCAGCGCTTGAAGAGACGGTTGCCCGGCTGCGCGAGATGCGCCCGACGGACGAAGCGGCAACCCGCATGGAGTCCCGCCTTTAGGCGGAGTTTTTTGGATGTAGCGCAAGGCGGTTAGCTTGCGCTAGTCACGGCGCAAGCTAACCGCCTTGCGCTACATGAGTAACTCATTCGCCATCTTGAATCTCACATTTCAAATTCATTATGTACACGCCGCAGGTAGCCGACCACATCGCCAATCCGCGCAACGTCGGTGAGCTTGAGAACCCTTCAGGCACGGGCGATGTGACGAATCAGGTCTGCATGGATCGCATACGGCTGACGGTGCGCATCGAAGGCGACCGCTTGAGCGAGGCGCGCGTCAAAGCCTCCGGGTGTCCGCCGACGATTGCTGCCGCTTCGGTGTTGACTGAATTGATCATCGGGCGCGCGCTGGCTGAACTCGATGGGCTGACGAAGCAGGAGGTGGCGGGTGCGCTCGGACGATTGCCCGCCGCCAAGCAGCATTGCGCCAGCCTGGCGATTGAAGCCCTGCGCGCCGCGCTCAATGATGCGCGCCGCTGAAGTTTGCGCGTCAAATTTGATTGATAGAGAAAGCAGAGATGCCGGCGCTCAAGCGCCCGCCATCACCGAGCCGCAAGACGGGCAGAAGATTTCGTCGCTTTCAATCATTGCGCCGCAGTCGTCGCAGAGTCCCGCCACAGACAATATTTCTAGTTCGACACTGGCTGCTGCCGGCTCGTCGAGCAACCCGCCGCAGTGGATGCAGAACATCTCGCCGCTGTCCGAAGGGTTGCCACAATCGCCGCAGCGGATCATTGCAGATCCGGCAGTCTTTGATGCCACAAAGCCGGCCAGCGCGCCGGTAATCCTGATTACATCTTCGGATTGCGAAAGCGCGCCGCTGTTTGCTGACGACTTTGCCGTATAGGTTTCCTCGCTCACAACGGCTGGTTGATTGGCTGGCGCGTGCGGGTTGGCTTGCGAGGCTGTCTCAGCGGCCAGAGTTGGTGCAGATGGCGGCGGCGCGACAGGTTCAGGGTGTGAGACCACGTCCGTCGTTTCACGAGACTTGGCAGCCGACTGTGTTTCAGGCGACAGGCCGAGGAAGTTGATCAGTTCGTCATACAACTCAAGCGCGCCGGTGAAGCCGGAGCGCGGCGGCTCTGCATTCGCTTCGGCGCGCAGATCAAGTAGTTCGCCAGTTGATGATTTCATAGAAGCATATCCGCGTTAGATGACTACTCGGAGGCAGAGCGACTGCATTCTACAATAGAGCCTGGCGCGATTCTACAGTAATTGTTGAGGGCGGCGCGCCGGTGCTAACATCAAGGGCAATGCCCGGCGAACTCGAAATCATCGCACGCCTCCGCGCCCGTGCGCGCGCCACCGATGGCGTGCGCGGCGGCATCGGCGACGATGCGGCAGTCTTGCAGACAGGTGGCGCGCGCGATTTGCTGGCCTGTTCGGACTTGATGATCGAAGGCGTGCATTTTCGCCGCGAATGGTCGCCGCCGCGACTGCTGGGCCACAAGGCGCTGGCCGTCACCTTGAGCGACGTTGCCGCGATGGGCGGAGCCGCGCGTTACGCAATGATGAGCATCGCCTTGCCACATACGTTATCAGCGGCTTTCATCGAAGCGTTAATCGATGGGATGCTCACTTATGCGGAAACCAACGGCGTAGCCATCATTGGCGGCGACACCTCAAGCTCTATAGATTCACTTTTCATTGACACGATAGCGCTCGGCGAATGCGATACCGGGCAAGCCGTCAGGCGAAGCGGCGCGCGGGTAGGCGATGTAATTTATGTAACTGGCGGGCTCGGCGGCGCGGCTTCGGGACTTCTGCTGCTTGAGCGCGGCTACAGGCTTGCGGATGGGGCGAGTGGTATTTCTTATGATACAGCAGGCGGCGAGTTGAGTCGTGGCAGTGACGAAGACGCCGTGAGCCGTGCGCACACACAAGCCATGCTAAAACACCTGATGCCTGCGCCACATCTCGCGCTGGGCCGCTGGATCGGCGAGCGCGGTCTGGCAACGGCGATGATCGATGTGAGCGACGGCTTGAGCACAGACCTCGCGCACGTTGTCGATGAAAGTCATTGTGGCGCAATCATACGAGCCAAGTCGATTCCCATCGCCGCTGCTGTGCATTTGCTTGCCGGTGAATTAAAGACAGAGCCGCTCTTGCTCGCCTTGCATGGCGGTGAAGAATACGAACTGCTGTTCACTGCGCGCCCTGAAAATCATCAGCCAATCGCCGAATTATCAAGTGAATTGAACGTGCCGATCACGGCTATAGGCGAGATCACTAAGAGCAGCGGCTTGCAGCTTGAACGCGACGGCGCATTGGAAATATTGCAGCCTTCAGGCTATGAGCATCATATCTGAGGGCGCGTATTTGTTCGCTTCGATTTCATTCGCTCGCGTCTAGCACTTCATCCTCATAAAAGAAAGCCGGGCCGCAGACGAGCAATAGCTTGATCGGCTCGGTGCCGGTGTTGGTCAGCGTGTGGCGATGGCCGCGCGGCACGTAGACCGCGTCGCCCGCCGCGACTTCTTGTTGTTCGCTGCCGACCGTCATCACGCCGCGTCCTTCGACGATGTAATAAATCTCTTCGATCTCGAGGTGGTGATGTGGCGTGACGGTCTGGCCGGGCAAGAGAATTTCTTCGGCGAGGCTGCATTGCGTGATGGCGCTCGTCGTGCGGTCGACGAGCGGACGAATCTCCGAGCCGTGACGGGTCTTGATGACGTTGGCGCGTTGGCGATTGATAACGATCATAGTGAAGGAAAGAGCGACGCGGAGACGCGGCGACACGGCGACGCGGCGAGGGAAGAAAGAACAGCTATGCCAACTGCTTCTGTCTCCGCGTCTCCGCGTCGCGTTTTACTGTTTCGGTTTATCTTTCGGTTCGGCGGGGCCGGCGGCTTCGACCCATGCATCCCATCCGCCTCTCAGAGCGCGCACCTGCTTGTAGCCTTTGTCGAGAAGCATCTGCGCCACACGGGCGCTAGTGTGTTCGCTCGGTCAGGTGCAGTAGACGACGATCTCCCGGTCGCGTGGAATCTCGCTCAGACGCGATTCGATCTCATCGGCAGGGATGCGCACCGCGCCTTTGATCTTGATCTCGCTGCCGTCATAGGAACCCTGACTGCGCGAATCAATGATGAAGACCGGCGCGTTTTTGGCGAGCTTTTCTTTCAACTCGTCAACTGTGATGCGCGGGATTTCGCTTTCCTCTTTGTGCTCGACGGCAGGCGGCGTCTGCGTCGCCTGCGACGGCTGGTCGGCAGGCTTGGCCGTCGCCGCGCCAGTTGCTTTCGATGACTTCTTGGCTTTCGACTTTGACTTCGTGCGCTGCGCATCGGCGGCGCTTGCAAAAGCAAGCATCGCAACGACCAGCAGCAACGCGCATTTTCTCAGAGTCATAGTGCTTCTCCTGTGCGGACTTCGTGGAACCCTTATTCTGCCATGCGCGTTCAGATGAAAGCCATCAAAGAAAGTCTGGAGAGTCTGGAGAGCGTTTAGCTCCGCTAGGAGCGCAATGTTTATAGTAGCCATTGCCAATAAAACGCCAAGCTCGGTTAGGAGCGCAATGTCGACATTTCGCCCCGCCGGGGCTGGAGGGGGTTACGTCTTCAACTATAAACATTGCGTCCCTAACGGGACTTTTCTCAAACGCTCTCTGGACTCTCTAGACTCTCTGGACTCTCTGGACTCTCCAGACTTTCTCTTGCGATGCGGGCGTGAAAAGCATAAGATGGCCGAAAGCTAAAATAAGCGCGCAGCCCCGTGTGTGTGGTATCATAAACGCTTGGGAGATATAGCAAGGTGAAACTCAATCGAAAACTTACGACCTTTATTTCGTGCCTGCTTCTGTTGAGCTTTATCGTCGTGCAGGCGAGCGACCGCCATGCCAAACTCGGCGAGCGCCGCACCGTTTCGTTGCCTGCGACAATGGTTCTCGATGAGTTCGCGCAGCCGGTCATCGCTGCGAGCGGCAAGGTCGGTTTTGTATCGTCTGTGACGACCGGCGCAGTGGTCGCCTTCAACGTGGCTTCGGGGCGCGTGATGTCGTCTCTCGTCGTTGGCGAATCGGTCGGCCCGGTCGCGCTGGTCGAAACCGCCGGGCGTCGCCTGATTGCCGCACCATCTGTAAATAATCCTACAAACGATCATCCGGCGACGGTGAGCATCGTTGACGCCACTCGCGCCAAACAACTCGAGTTGAAGTCGCTGCTCGTGTTGCCTGCTAAAGCCATCATCACGCAGGCGACGCGCGCCCTGCTGACCCGCGACGGCAAGGATTGCCTGATCGCCTCGAGCTATGATCAACCGATGCTCTTTGCTTTGGATGTAGAGACAGGGCAGGTGGTCACGCAGTTGAAGCTCGACGGCAGGCCGTCGGAGATCGCTCTGTTCGATGACGGCGCGACGCGCCGGCTGGCCATTGCCAGCGCCACAGCAAATGCGCTGTCGATCTTCGACGTAGATGCGCAGGGCGCGCTGTCAGCGGTCGCCGCTTTTTCGCCGCCGAACGCACGCTTTGACGAAGCCAACAACCCTGTCTTCAGCAGCGACGGGAGCATGGTCTATATCGCTGCCGCCAACGGCGGACAGGTGTTTGCGCTCGATAGCCACAGCGGCATCCTGCTCGACGCCATTTCGGCAACCTCACCCTACCGCCTGACGACAGCCCGCGCCGCCGCCGGCGTTGAGCTTCTGGCGGTCACCAGCGTGCGTCATACGGCGAATGACAAACGCGGCGGCGTCACCGTCTTCAAGAGCCAGCATGCGCGGCTGTTCCTTCAGGCTGAGTTCATGCCGCCCGAAGGCATCGAGTTCTCGCGCGCCAACAACATCGCTTTCACCGCCGATGCATCAATCGCTTTTGTAACCTCGGCTACCGGCGTGCTCTTCGCCTTCAACACAGAGACGGGCGAGCTTGAATCCTATCAGGCCATCGGCAGCGAGTTGCGCCGCCTGGCTTTGAGCGAAAAGACGCAAACGGTCGCGGCCATTCGTTCGTCACAGAGCGGCGACGAAATCGTCATCCTCAACTTCGATCTGGTGAAGCCTGACGACCTCGACCCGAACATGCCGATGATTGAATCATTGCGGCCTGCCGAAGTCGAGCAGGGACGTTTGAAGAATCTGCAACTCGTCGTCACCGGCCAGCGATTCAGCGACGGCGCATCGGTCATCGTCAATGGCGCCGAGATGGCGGCTGAAGTCACGCAGAACGGTCGTGCGCTTGAAACCCGTCTGCCGCGCGCTTTGTTTGATGAAGTCAAGGCCATCAGCATCCAGATCAAAGGCGCAAACGGCGTCGTCTCAGCGCCGCGTGAGCTGCGCGTCGTGCGGCCCGGCGCGCCGATTCTCGATGGCGTTCGTCCGGCGGAAGTCGCCGGCCCAAGCTCACCGTTTGTGTTGAAAGTTACGGGGCGGAACTTCCGCGCCAGCTCGACCATCTTTGTCGCAGGCCGCGCGCTCAACACCCAGCAGATGAATGGCAACACGCTTCAGGCGGTGGTGCCTGCCGACCTACTGCTGTCGCCGGGACAGTTGAAAGTCATGGTGCGCGATCTGGCGGTTTCCGATCTCGTCTCGGCGAACAACAAAGACTTGCTGATTTACGGCCCGCGCATCACCGAACTGGCTCCGGCAAACAGTAAAGTGGTTGCCGGCGATGGCGATTTCAACTTGCGGGTTCGCGGCGAAAACTTCCGTAGCGGCGCGACCGTTGAGATCAACGGCGAGGCGCTGCCCGCCAGCGCGATGCGCGTGACAGGGCGTTCGACGATCAGTCTCCATGTACCCAGGCAGTTCACGCAGGACGCGGGCAAACTCGCGGTCATCGTGCGCAATCCCGAAGGCGGGGTCAGCGACGCGGCGGCCATCGATGTGAACGCGCCGCAGATCGTGCGCTTCTCGCAGAAGCGCGTGCTCGCCGGCACTTCACAGGCGCGCATTGACATTCGCGGCAAAGACTTTCGTCGCGGCGCGCGCATCTACGTCGGCAACGGGCGCGACATCAATCTACAACTTGAACGCCCGCACGTGCGCTTCCGCAGCAGCACGCATCTGACCATCATGCTCAATGAGGAGTTGAAGAAATTGCTTGAGCAGCCGGGCAAGCTCGAATTCAATGTCGTCAACCCGAACAGCGGCGACGGCGTGACCTCACAGAAGGCGACGCTCAATGTCGTCGGGCCGGCGGTTGCCAACGTGCAGTTCGAGTCGCTTGAGAAAGATGCGAAGCAGGTGCGGCTGATCATCGACGGCGCGAACTTCCGGCGTGGCGCGCTCATCGAGTTCGTCAAAGGCGATGCGGTGGTGCGGCAGGCAACGCCTGAAACCTTGCGCGCCGACCGCGCCACGGTCGTCATCTCTGCGCGAATGATTGACGCGCTCGGCGATTACCGGCTGCGCATCGTCAATCCCGGACAGGTGGCATCGACGCCGTTTCGCCCGGAGCCGCGCGAGGCCGTTGCCGGCGGCGATGATGAATGAAGCCTAATTACAGAAACGCTGAGAAAAGGACTGCTGGATACTGGCAGTCCTTTTCTTAATTGATCGCGCCAATGCTATGACACGCAATCAACGGATAACTTGTGTGGTTCTGAAAACATCGCTTACCAGATGGCTTCTTCTTCTCCTGGCAATTGGCATGTGCGTACAGGCCGAGGCTCAGACTGTGACGACGCGCACCCTCTCAGGAATCGTCATTACAGATCGAGATGAATCCGTGCCGGGCGCTTCGATCATTGTTCGTTATGCTTCAGGAGAGGAGATAACGATCAGCGACGCGGCGGGTAAGTTCACCCTCCCTGTTCCTGATGAACCGTTGACGCTGATTGTCGAAGGCAAGAACCTTCAAGGCACGCAGCAATCCATCGCGGCGGGCGAGTCGCCGGTGAACGTTCAGTTAAAAGTCAGGTACGTCGTGCCGCCGGTTCACGAGAGCGTCGTGATTCAGGCCGAGTCGCTCGATCCTGCCCTGGATCGACGCAATGAGGTGGTCTACAAAAACACCTTGTTCGGCAGGGACGATCAACTCGTCCAGACGCTGAACGCCGGCATCAATGTCGGACAACACGAAGGCGGCGGCAAGTCGCTGGAGGTTCGCCGCTTCGGATTCAACCTCGATCACGGCGGCGTCAATGGCGGGTTGAAGTTTCTGGTAGACGATATTCAGCAAAACCAGGCGAGCCAGGGACACGGCCAGGGCTATCTCGGCCAACTCAAGAGCCTGACGCCTGAACTGGTCGATGATGTAGATATTCTCAATGGGCCTTTCAGCGCCCAGTATGGCGACTTCTCTGGACTGGGCGTTGTGCATATACGCTTGAAAGAGTCGCTGCCCGATCAACTCACTCTGCGATTTCAAGGCGGATCATTCAACAGCCATCGAGCCTTTCTTGCGTATAGCCCACAGTTGAAAAACGCCGCTGCTTTTATCGCTTATGAGCCCTCGTATACGGACGGCCCGTTCCTGAATCCAGGGCGTTACCGTAGAGACAACGTCACGGGCAATTACACCTATCATCTGAGCGACAGCGAAGCGCTCGGTTTTAAGCTTAACCTGGGGCGCAACCGATTCTTCTCTTCAGGACAACTTCCCCTTGATCTGGTTGCTGAAGGTGAATTGGATCGCTTTGGCTTCATTGATCCGGCAACCGGCGGTCGCGTGCGCACGGGAATCTTTGGAGCCTATTACCGCAAGCAGTGGAAGGACGGCAGTCTGTTCAAAGCGGACGGCTTTATGACCCGCTCGCTATTTGACCTGTTCTCTGATTTCACCTTCTTTCTGAACGATCAGGTGAACAGCGATGGGATTCAGCAGCACGATTCTCGTTTGCAGGAGGGCGGCACGGTTCAATACATTCATCCTTACCATCTCTTTGGACGGCACGTGCTGTTCATCGCCGGCGGCAACTTCCAGGCCAGCCAGATCAATCTCGGACTCTATCAGCAAAAAGATCGCGTTCCATTCCGCACCACTACTAAGGCGAATGCCCACATCACCAACACGGCAGGCTACGTGCAACAGGGCATAGATTTCCTCGACGGTCATCTGCACCTGGATGTCGGGCTGCGCTATGACTACTTCCGTTTCCTCGTAGATGACCTGATCAACTCGGAGTTTTCCGGGACGCGCGGGCAGGGACGCTTTCAACCTAAAGCGAATATCGCTTACACGCCGTCTCACCGTTTCCCGACGACTTTCTATTTGAATTACGGGCGCGGTATCAACAGCCAGGATGCGCGCGGCGTCGTGCGTGGCGCAATCCGAGAACTGCCGGACCCGAACAACCCGACACCTGTGCTGGAAAGCGGCGCAGACGCGGGGCCGCCCATCGCCACGACGGATTTTTACCAGTTCGGCATCTCGCATCACTTGAAGAGGCTGTCGATCAGCGGCGACCTATTCTTGATCGATCATTCTAATGAGCAGGTCTATATCCCTGACGATGGCACTATCGAGTTCGCCGGGCCGAGCCGCAGCAATGGCTATGAACTGAAGACTTCGGCACAGATCACGCGGTATCTCTCGTTCAACGCCGGGCTGACGCAGATCATGAATGCTTTCTATCGCGGCACGCACCCGCGAGTTTATGTCGACAGCGCGCCGCACACGGTGGCTAACGCCGGGTTGGTGCTGGCGAGCTTTCACGGCTTTACAGGGTCGCTCGGTTATCGGCATGTCGGCAACTACCGACTGAATGCCGAAGACGCAAGCATCCGCGCGTCGGGACTCGATGTGTTCGACTTCAGCATATCCAGAAGGATCAGGCCGTGGGTAGACTTTAATCTTGGCATAGATAATTTGACCGACAAGCGATACTTCGAGACGCAAAACTATTTTGCATCGCGCGCCCGTCCAGGAGAGCCGATCATCGCGCGCATACACGGCACGCCAGGATACCCGATTGGCGTGACCGTCGGGCTGACCTTCCATCTTTTCGCAAAATAGATTACCTGAAATTCATGTAGGGGCGACCGTCTCTGGTCGCCCCTGACTGCAAGTCTATGGCTGCTTGAAAATCTATACATCCCAAGCTGGGGAGGCCACAGAGGGCCTCCCCTACATG
>JBBWZK010000283.1:0-27851 GCA_039648975.1 Blastocatellia bacterium | reverse complement strand
TGCGGCAAGCGATGAAAGAGGTGTTGCCGCGCGAGATATTGAAGCGGCGAAAGATGGGCTTTCCGGTGCCGGTGGGCGAGTGGCTGCGGGGGCCGTATCGGCAGGTGGTGGATGAGTATGTGTTAGGTGAGCGGGCGGCGGCGCGTGGCATTTTCAATCCGCAATTTGTACACGAACTGGTCGCGCGCCACTCAGCAGGAGAAGACCACACGGAGCGATTGTGGGCGTTGATCAACTTTGAAATCTGGCAGCGCCGCTTCTTTGACGGCGAAGCGGCTCGCGAACCTGCCAGTGAATACGCTTTGACGGTTTCCGCATATTGATTCGATGAAGCAGGAAAGTATGCAAATACTCTGGCTTAAAACGGAACTGCTGCACCCTGTAGACAAGGGCGGCAAGATTCGCACCTATCAGATGCTGCGGCATATCAATCAGGCGCATGATGTGACCTATCTCACGCTGGTTAAATCCGCTGACCCGGTCGAGGCGTTGACGCAGGCGGGCGAGTATTGTCGCCAGTTGATTCCCGTCCAGCATGCAGAGGCGACAAAATTCAGCCTGCGTTTTTACCGCGACCTCGCCTTCAATCTCAGCTCGCCGCTCCCCTTTGCCATACAGAAGTATCGCTCCCTGGCGATGCAAGAGGCTATCGAGCATGAATTGCGCGCGCGGCATTACGATGCGGTGGTTTGCGATTTCCTGACCCCAAGCGTCAACTTCAAAAGCGACACGGCGACCCCTGCGGTGCTGTTCCAACACAACGTCGAATCCATGATCTGGAAGCGACATTACGAAACTCAGCAACAGCCGCTCAAACGCGCGCTCTTTCATAATCAGTGGCAGAAGATGCTGCGATACGAGCGCGAGACCTGCCGCCACTTCAACGCGGTTGTCGCCGTCTCTGCCGCCGACCGCGATCAGATGCGCGACGAGTTCGGCATCCGCAATGTTTTCGATGTGCCGACCGGCGTTGACACAGACTACTTCCAGCCGCTTGGCGGCAAGCCTGAGTCAGCCGAACTGGTCTTCACAGGCTCGATGGACTGGCTGCCGAATGAGGATGCGATCTGCTTCTTCGCTGAAATGATCTTGCCGATCATCGCGCAGGCAATCCCTGATGTGCGGCTCACCGTCGTCGGGCGCAACCCGACGGCGCGGCTGTGTGAGATTGCCGCTGCCAACGCACGCATCACGGTGACGGGTCGGGTTGACGACGTTCGGCCTTATATTGACCGCGCCGCCGCTTACATTGTGCCGCTGCGCATCGGCGGCGGCACGCGCCTGAAAATTTACGAAGCGATGGCGATGGCCAAACCTGTCATCTCCACCACGATTGGTGCGGAAGGCTTGCCGCTACGCGAGGGCCGCGACTTGTTGATTGCCGACGAGCCCGAGGCGTTTGCGCGCGCCGTTGTCCGCACCCTCGAAGACCAGATGTTGGCGCGTCAACTGGGAGAGCAGGCGCGCGCCCTGGTCTGCGAGCGCTTCGGCTGGGAACACGCCGCCGATTCGTTCATCGATATCTGTGAAGGCATCGCCAGGAAAGCGAGCAAGCGCCGCGCCGCGTAATCTGCCGGCTCTGGCATAGCCGATTGATCAAAGTGCAATTGAGAGGGAAGGGATGAGGATAAGCATTTTCGGACTGGGTTATGTCGGTTGCGTCTCGGCGGCCTGTTTTGCGCGCGACGGCCACGAAGTCATCGGCGTCGATGTCTCCCCGGTTAAAGTCGAGATCATCAACAGCGGGCGCAGCCCCATCGTTGAACCAGGCGTTGACGACTTGATCCATCACGCCGTCGAGGCAGGCCATCTCAAAGCGACGATGAACGCCGCCGAGGCGGTGCAGTCATCTGATATTTCGCTCATCTGCGTCGGCACGCCTTCGCATCATAACGGCAGCCTTGACCTGACCTACATTAAACGCGCCTGCCAGCAGATCGGCGAAGCCATCGCCACGAAGCCGCGTTATCACATCGTTGTCGCCCGCAGCACGATGCTGCCGGGGACGATTGAGCAGACCGTCATCCCGACGCTCGAAGTCTATTCGGGCAAGCGCGCGGGCCGCGATTTCGGCGTCGCCATCAATCCTGAGTTTCTGCGCGAAGGCACTTCGATTGCCGACTTCGACCGTCCGCCGTTTACGCTGGTTGGCGCAGACGATGAAGACGCCGCCGCGCCGCTGCGCCGTCTGTATACGGGCGTCGCTGCGCCCCAGATTACCATCGGCATCCGTGAAGCCGAGATGGTCAAGTATGCCTGCAACGCCTTCCATGCGGTCAAGATTACATTTGCTAACGAGATCGGCAATCTCTGCAAAGCCATGGGCGTCGACAGTCACAGGGTGATGGAAGCGTTCTGCCAGGACACCAAGCTCAACCTGTCGCCTTACTACCTGAAACCGGGCTTCGCTTTCGGCGGCTCGTGTCTGCCGAAAGATTTGCGCGCGATTAGCCATAAGGCGAAAGAACTGGATGTTGACGTGGTGATGCTCGATTCGATTCTTTCGAGCAATCGTCGGCAGGTCGAGCGCGCCGTTGACATGGTGTTGGCCACGGGCCGCAAGCAGATCGCCGTGCTCGGCCTGAGCTTCAAATCCGGCACAGACGATTTACGTGAAAGCCCTATGGTCGCGCTCATCGAGACGCTGCTCGGCAAGGGCATGAGGCTGACGATCTACGACCGCGACGTCGAGTTGGCGCGGCTGTTCGGCGCGAATAAGGAATACATCGATAGTGGCATTCCTCACATTTCGCAACTGCTGCGCGCGAACCTGGACGAAGTCATTGAGCAGGCGGAAGTCATCATCATCGGCAAGAAGGAAGATGAATTCCGGCGGCTCGCGGACAAGTTGAACAACGGGCGCGTCATCATCGACCTCGTGCGTTTGCTTGAAGTCGAAGACGCGCGCAAGTCCTATCAAGGGATGTGCTGGTGAAATTAGTAGCCATCATGTAGGGGAGGCCCTCTGTGGCCTCCCCAGCGTGAGGTTCACATGATTTCGAGGACCGACGAATTTGCAATCTGGGGCGACCACAGAGGGTCGCCCCTACATGAAGGAAAATCGTGAAAATGCTCGTAAGTGCAGCGCTCGCTCTCATTTTATTCATCGAGGTCATCGCGTGTGCGACAAGCCACGCGGCGGCGGCGG
Organism: Blastocatellia bacterium; assembly: GCA_039648975.1. Classification (GTDB taxonomy): domain Bacteria; phylum Acidobacteriota; class Blastocatellia; order UBA7656; family UBA7656; genus DATENM01. The sequence continues at coordinate 24,703 of JBBWZK010000283.1, read as the reverse complement.
CGCATTCACTCGTCAGGCAAAGCCAGGCGATGAATGCGCCGGCAGCCGCAGGGCCGTCCGCTCCTGCGCCGCCCGCCGTTTTTCTCGATACGAACTATCCGCAAGCGACGGGTCGAACGATTGCCGTGCGCAACGGCGCGAATGGCGCAGAGAAATTACAAGCGGCGTTCAATGAGGCTGCGCCGGGTGATGTGATTGTGCTTGACGCAGGCGCGCAGTTTGTCGGCAACTTCACCATTCCTGCAAAGCCCGATGCAAGCGGCAAATGGCTGATCATTCGCTCGTCGGCTGAAAGCAAGTTGGCGGCGGGCGCGCGCGTCTCGCTTGCGGACGCGGCGGCAATGCCTAAACTGGTCAGTCCGAACGCCGACGCGGCGTTGAAGACTGAGCCGGGCGCGCATCACGTTCGCTTCGTCGGCCTTGAGTTCGCCACTGCGCCTAATTGGGCGATCAATCATGGCCTTGTGCTATTGGGCGATGGTGGCGGCGATCAAACCGAATTGAAACAAGTGCCGCACGATCTGGTCATTGATCGTTGCTACATTCACGGCCACGCGACCGGCAATCTGCGGCGCGGCGTCGGGCTCAACAGCGCGCGCACGGCGATCATCGATTCTTACATTGCCGATTGCCACGAAGTCGGCGCGGATGCGCAGGCCGTCTGCGGCTGGAACGGGCCCGGGCCGTTCAAGATTGTCAATAACTATCTCGAAGGCTCCGGCGAAAACTTCATGCTGGGCGGCGCTGATCCGAACATCAAAGACCTGATCCCGACCGACATCGAATTTCGCCGCAACACCCTGAGCAAGCCGCTCACCTGGAAGACAGGCCATCCGTCGTATGCCGGGAAGCACTGGTCTGTGAAGAACATTTTCGAGTTGAAGAACGCGCGCCGCGTCCTGGTTGACGGCAACGTCATGGAGAACTGCTGGGTGGATGGACAGACAGGCTTTGCCGTGCAGTTGACGCCGCGCAATCAGGACGGCGCTGCCGAATGGTGTACGGTCGAAGACGTGACGTTCACGAACAACATCGTGCGGCGGGCGGCGGGCGGCATCAACATACTGGGCCGCGACAACAATCATCCGAGCGGCCAGGCGCAACGCATACGGATTGTCAACAACCTGTTTGAAGAGATCGGCGGGCCGCAGTGGAGCGGCAACGGGCGCTTCCTGCAAGTCAGCGAAAGCGATGCGGTCGTCGTCGATCACAACACGATTCTGCATAGCGGCAATATCATCACCGCGCATGGCAAGCCGAGCGCGGGCTTTGTCTTCACGAATAACCTGGTAGCGCACAACGAATACGGCATCATCGGCGAAAACGCGAGTGTGGGATTGGGGACAATTCGCCAATACTTTCCAAACGGCGTGTTCAAGAAGAATGTAATTGCCGGCGGGCGCAGCGCCATCTATCCGCCGGATAACTTTTTCCCTGCGTCGCTTGATGAAGCGCGCTTCACAGACCGCGCACGCAGCAGCTACGGCCTGAGCGCGGCAAGCCCTTACCGCAACGCCGCGACCGATGGCAAGCCAATCGGCTGCGATGTGAGCGCGCTTGAAACCGCACTGCCTGTCGCGCACGCGACACAAGCCGCGCGTTAATCCGACCAGCAACGGTGTAGCGAATATGTTGGATCGCCTTACCACATCAGACCAGCGAGCCACACTGAAGTCGACGTTTGGCCGGATGATCGAACGCAATCAAACAAGAAAGCGCTTAACGCAATTCATGCACGCAAGAGAGCCGAACGAGAATTCCCATCCGATGGTCAGCGTCATCATGCCTGCCTATCGCGTCGCCGAATTCATCGGCATGGCCATTGAGTCTGTGCTTGCGCAGACCTTCAGTAACTATGAAATCATCGTCGTCAACGACGGCTCGCCTGACACTGCCGAGCTTGAGTTGGCGCTTGAGGCTTATCGCGAGCGCATCGTCTACATCGAACAGGCGAACGCCGGGCCGAGCGCGGCGCGCAACACCGCTATACGCCAGGCGCGCGGCCAATATCTCGCCTTCCTGGACGCGGATGATTACTGGGAGCCGCAGTTTCTTGCCCAGCAAATAGCCTTCTTCGAGCAGAACCCGGCGATTGATCTGGTCTACTGCGATGGCTTGCTGGTTGGTGATTCAACGCTGGCGGGCCGCACATTCATGGAACTGACGCCGTCTGTCGGCGAAGTTACATTTGAAAACCTGCTCGGCGGCGGTTGCACGGTGATCCTGTCAGGCACTGTGGCGCGCAAGCGCGCGGTGGTTGAAGCGGGGCTGTTTGATGAAGGGCTGCGCTATTCGGAGGATTTCGACCTGTGGCTGCGACTGGCGCAGAACGGCTCGCGGCTGGCCTGCCAGTCAGAGGTGCTGCTGTGCAAGCGCATACATGCCGACAGCCTGAGTTCCGATTGCATCGGCCTGCACCAGAGCGCCCTCGGCGTGCTCGAAAAATACAAGCGGCGTGCCCGGCTTTCCGAAAAGACTTTGCAGGCGATGGCCGAACAGGAAGCCAAGCTGACGGCAATCGTCAAGCTGGAGCTTGGCAAGCAGCGCCTGTCGCAAGGCGATTTCGCCAGCGCGCGGCTGGCGTTCGGCGAAGCGCAACATCATTCGGACAACTGGAAGCTGCGCGTCGCGCTCTTCTGCTTGAAACGTTCGCCGCGCCTGCTGCTGCGCGTCTTCAACCTGCTGGCCTCGCTTGAGCGGCGACAGCGCCGCCTCGACCCTGCGCAAGAACGCGGCGGCTCGCTGACCATGCGCGCGGCGCTCTATATGTTCGCCAAGACGGTGGCGTTCATGTTCAGCTTTCTGCTGCCGCTGCTCTTGGTGCGGCGCTTGAGCCAGCACGAATTCGGTTTATACAAGCAAGTCTTTCTGGTCGTCGGCACAGCGCTCAGCATACTGCCGCTCGGCGTCGGCATGAGCGCCTATTATTTTTTGCCGCGCGAACGTGAACGGCAGGGCCAGGTCATCTTCAACATACTGCTTTTTTATCTCTTCATGGCAGGCGGCATCTGTCTGCTGTTCGCCTTGCGCCCGCAAATCGTCGCCGTCATTTTCAACAGCACGGACTTGATCCAGTACGCGCCGCTCATCGGCGTGGTGATTCTGCTGTGGGTGATCTCTTCGTTTCTCGAAATCGCTGCGGTGGCGCATCAGGAAGTCCGCCTGGCGACCTTATTCGTCGTCGGCTCGCAGTTCACCAAAACGGCGCTGCTGCTGGCGGCAACGCTTATGTTTGAGACGGTCTGGGGATTGATCTACGCGGCGATGCTGCAAGGCGCATTGCAGACGCTCATCATGCTGCTTTATCTGAAGTCGCGCTTTGGGGTCTTCTGGCGCAGCTTCAGATGGGCGATGATGCGCCGGCAACTGGCTTACGCGCTGCCGCTCGGCGTCGCCGCCGTCATCATCGGTTTGCAATCGGACATAGACAATTACTTCGTAGCGAACCGCTTCGGCGCGGCGGCTTATGCGATCTACGCCATCGGCTGTTTTCAATTGCCGCTCATCGCCATCATCAGCGATTCCATGGGCTCGGTCATGATTCCGCGCGTCAGCTACCTGCAAAAGTTCAACCGGCATCGCGAAATCATCGAAGTCACCGCCCGCGTGATGCGCGAGTTATCGATCCTCTACTTTCCGATCTATGCCTTTCTGCTGATTATGGGCCGCGACTTTCTCAGTTTGCTGTTCACTGAACAGTACCTCGCCAGCTACCCCATATTTGCGATCAACATCACACTCATCCCGCTGGCGATTATCACCAGCGCCTGCGACCCTGTGATGCGTGCTTATGCCGAGCACCGTTTCATTCTGCTCAAAGCGCGCGTCCTCTTGCTGGTGCTGCTGATCGGCGCGCTGTGGTTTGTCACCAGTCATTACGGCATGGTCGGCACGATTGCCACCGCCATCGGCGTCAACGTCATCGAGCGCGCTGTGACGCTTGCTAAAGTCGGGCGCGTGCTGCACGTCCGCAGGCAAGACCTGCGATTGTTGAAAGACATAGGCAAGCTGATGCTGGCCGCGACCGCCGCAGGTCTGATCGCCATGCTGGTGCGCACCTCGCTGCCGGCGGCGAATGGCTTCGTGCGGCTGCTGCTCTGCGGGGCCGTTCTTTCTGTGGTCTATCTTACCAGCATGCAGTTGCTCGGTGTGTTGACGGATGCGGAGCGCCGGGCGGTCCGCGAAAGAATAGGCCGCTTGCGAAATCTCTTCAAAACCAGGCCGCCGACGCTGGTCGCGCCGGCAACGTCGGGAGAATCGAAATGAGCATCACGGCCAAAGCGCACGAGTGGTTATCGAGGAATCTACTGCTGCCGCTGTGGCATGCGCAGCGGCAGGTGCGCCCGTCGCGCCGCGCCGTGGCTTCTGCCATTAGCGATGGCCTGCGCTTTCGCCGCGCGGCGGCAAGCTGGAGCGACGAACAAAAGCGCCAGTGGATACTCGAACGCCTGCGCTTCAGCGTGCGCCGTGCTTATAGAGATACGCCGCATTATCGCGAGGTTTTCTATGGCGCTGGCTTCGATCCGTTTGCTGACTTTTCATTCGACGATTTCGCACGCCTGCCGGTGCTCGAACGCGACGACCTGCGCGCTGCCGGGCCGCGCTTGATTTCACAGGCCGTGCCGCCTGAGCAACTGAAGAAAGACGCAACCGGCGGCTCGACCGGCGTGCCGACCGAAGTGTGGATCGGCCCGGAGGAGATGGGCTGGAAAGAGAGCAGCGGCGAATACTTCATGCAATCGATAGGCGCGCCGACAGGGACGCGAACGGCGATGTTATGGGGCCATCATCTCGACCCACATGGCCACGACTCCTGGCGCGAACGCTATCACGGATTCGAGACCAACAGTCGCTGGTTTGACTGCCTGCGCCTGTCGCCTGAAACGCTCTCTAGCTATCACCGCGAATTCGAGCGCTGGCAGCCGGCTTGTATCGTCGCTTATGCCAGCGCCGTTGGCTACCTCGCCGAATATGTGCTTGAGCATGGCTATGAGGCGAGCTACCCGGCGCGCTGTTTCGTAACCGGCGCGGAAAAACTGCTCCCTGAACATCGCGAGAAGATCGCGCAGGCTTTCGGTCGCCCGGTTCACGAACGCTATGGCGGGCGTGATGTCGGTTACATTGCCTTTCAGATGCGCCCGGAAGCGACGCTCGATTATCAAGTCGACTGGGCCAACCTGCTGGTTGAACCGGAGACCGGCGAAGCGGAGTCGAGCATTCTGATTACCAAGCTGCACGCCGACGGCATGCCGATGATTCGTTACCGCGTCGGCGACATTGGGCGTTTCCCGCAAGCGAGCCGGCCCGGACATCCTGCGCTGGTGCTGCACGAAGTTGTAGGCCGCGACACAGACCGCATCTGGCTGCCGGATGGCCGCTGGATCACAGGGCTACAGATTCCGCACATGATGAAAGACTATCCTGTGCGCGAGTATATGTTCACGCAGCGCCGCGACTATTCAGTTGAAATCAAGATCGTCCCGAAGACGGAATTCAGCGCCTCCAGCCGCCGGCAGATGCTGGCGACCGTGCAGGCGAACCTGCCGGGTTTGAAGATCGCCACGGCACTGGTCGACGAGATTCCGCGCACGAAGTCGAACAAGTGGCGACCTGTGGTCAGCGAAGTCGAAGGCGCGTTGAAGAAATCCGCATGAGAAAATCGGCTGAAACAATCCGCGAGAATGCGCGCGTCGCCATCGCGCGCCTGTCGGAGCCGCGTTATACGACAGCGCCCGGCGATGAGGCAGAGGCCTACGCCGCCTTGCGCCGCGCGGCGGTGGCGCTTGACTGGAATGACGATGAACGCGGCCCGCTCGGGCGTGTGATCGCCAAAGGCGCGCGCGTTCTCATCAAGCCGAACTTCGTTCTGCATGCCAATCAAGGCAGTGGCGGCATCGAGCCGCTAATCACCCACCCGTCGCTGGTGCGCGCGGTGGTGCGCGCCGCGCTCGAGGCCGGCGCAGCGCGTGTAATGGTCGGCGACGCGCCTGTGCAAGGTTGTGACTTTGACCACTTATTGAATGAAACAGGACTTGGCGAATGGTCAGGCCGCTTGATGGCGACGGAGCCGAGATTCGCGGGCATACATGATTTTCGCCGGACGACCTGTGTCTTCGTTGACGGCGTGCGCGTCGCATCCGAAGACTTGCAGGCCGAAGATCGTTTCGCGCTGTTCGACCTTGCAGGCGACAGCTTGCTTGAGCCTGTGACAGATGACCGCGCCTCGTTTCGCGTCACCTGTTACGACCCACGCCTGATGGCGCGAACGCACGCGCCGGGCCGCCATCAGTATCTCATCAGCAGGGAAGTGCTCGAAGCCGATGTGGTAATCAATCTTCCAAAACTGAAGACGCACAAAAAGGCCGGCGTCACCGGCGCGCTCAAAAACCTCATCGGCATCAACGGCAATAAAGAGTATCTGCCGCATCATCGCGTCGGCGGCGCGGCGCGTGGCGGCGATTGTTATCCGGGCAGCAGTCTGGTGAAGCGCGCCGTGGAATATGCGCTTGACCGGCAGAACGGCGCTGGCTCGCATCTGACGAGCCGGCTGTGGCACGACACGGCGGAGAACTTGAATCGTCTTGCGGTTCGCACGGGCGATCAAGTTGGCGTCGAAGGGTCATGGTCGGGCAATGACACGGTCTGGCGCACAGGGCTTGATCTGAATCGCATACTGCTTTACGGGCGAACCGATGCGACGATGAGCGATACGCCGCAGCGACAGGTGCTGCACATCGTTGATGCGGTCGTCGCAGGGCAGGGAGATGGGCCGCTCAGTCCAGACCCCTTGCCGCTCGGCTTGATCCTTGCAGGCCGCAATGCGGCGGCGTTGGATCATGTCGGCGCGCATCTGCTTGGCTACGAACCGGCGCGCATCGCAATTGTCAGAGAAGCCTTCGGCGAATTTCGCTGGCCAATCGCTTCATTCAAATCGACAGACGTAACCATCACCGGCGATCTTGGCGAAGGCCGCGCCGACCAGTTGATGCCGTCGTGCAATCTGCCTGCGGTGAACTATCCGGCGGGCTGGCGCGATGCGGCGCGTGAGATCGTTGCATCGCTTCGGGCGCATGCATCGACTGCGAATCGCTAGAGCAGGTTTCGATTAGATGTAGCGCAAGCTAACAGCTTGCGCTACATGGAACGAGAATCATATATGTGCGGGATAGCGGGATTGATCGGCAAAGTTGACAGCATCGGTCGCCGCCTTGCGGTGCAAGCGATGACCGACGCGATGGCGCGGCGTGGGCCGGATGGTGAAGGTCTGCACGACTGGTCTGACGCGACGCTCGGCCATCGCCGGCTGGCCATCATCGATTTGAGCGAGGCGGGCCGCCAGCCGATGCTGACAGAAGACGGGCAGCTCGGCGTCGTCTTCAACGGCGAGATTTATAACTTTCACGAGCTGCGCCGCGACCTGATCACGCGCGGTTGCCGCTTCCACAGTCTCACCGACACCGAAGCGTTGCTGCACGGCTATCGCGAGTGGGGGCTGGATGGGCTGGTGGCGCGCCTCAGAGGCATGTTTGCCTTTGCGCTCTGGGATGACCGCGAGCGCAAACTCTTTCTGGTGCGCGACCGCCTCGGCGTCAAGCCGCTCGTCTATATCGCCGACGCCACGTCGATTGCCTTTGCTTCCACAGCGCGAGCCCTCAAAGAGGCGGGCTTGACCGCTGACCTCGATGTGCAGGCAGTTGCCGAATATCTGGAGTTCGGTTTCATCACCGACGACCGCTCGATTTATCAAAATGTAATCAAAGTTCCAGCAGCCGGCATTGTCGAATGGGCCAACGGCAACGTCACCACGCGCACCTATTGGCAGCCGCCCGAAATCAATGAATCGTTGCGCATCAGCTTTGACGAAGCGGTTGAAGAAGCAGAACGCATTTTCATTGACGCGGTGCGCCTGCGTCTACATGCAGACGTTCCGGTTGGCGCGCTGTTGAGCGGCGGAGTGGATTCGAGCCTCGTCTGCTGGGCGACGGCGAAGCTCGGCGCTGACTTTACCGCTTACACGGTTGGCACGCCCGGCGATGCGCGGGATGAGAGCGACGACGCGCGGGCAACGGCGCGGCAACTGGGCATCAAGCATCAAGTGCTGGAGATGTCGGCCAGTGACGCACCCGATGTTGATGAGATGGTTTCAGCCTTTGGCGAACCGTTCGCGTGTTCTTCGGCGCTTGGCATGCTCGGCGTGTCGCGGGTCGTCTCTTCATCGGCAAAAGTCCTGCTGACCGGCGACGGCGGCGACGACGTCTTCCTGGGTTATCCGGAGCATCGCCATTTCTGGATGGCGCAGCGGCTGGCGCGCATGCTGCCCGGCATCAGCACCAACGTGTGGCAGAAGTTACGAAATGGATTGCCGCAATCTGGCCTGCTGCAACGCGGCCCGCTGCGGCGTGCGCGTTCGTTTCTGGATTACACGACGGGCGGCCTGGGCGCGGTGACGCAGGCGCGCGATGGCTGGCCGATGTACCAGCAAAGCGGCTTGCTCGGCGAACGCCTGTGCGATGTCCGCATTCCGCAACGTGAGATGGCGTGGTCGCACGATTCGGCTCGCCGGGTGCTCACGGACTTTCTGCGCTACGACCTGCGCACGCGATTCACCGGCGAATACCTGCCGAAAGTAGACGGCGCGACCATGCATCATTCGGTCGAAGCGCGCTCGCCGCTTCTTGATCATCGGCTCTGGGAGTTTGCCGCGTCGCTGCCCTTTGACGTGCGTTTGCAGGGCGGCACATTGAAAGCGATCTTGCGCGAACTGGCGATGCGGCGCATCGGCGAGCGCGTCGCCAAGGGGAGCAAGCGCGGCTTCAAAATCCCCGTCGAGCGATGGCTCGGAGGCAAGTGGCGCGAGCGCGTCGAAGCCAGCTTCAACGGCAGTCTTCTCGAACGCGAAGGCTGGATTCGCGATGAGGCGGTGATGGCGCAACTCAACCGCGCAACGCAAGCCGGATGGTCGCCGAATCAGTTGTGGTATCTCTTCGTGCTCGAATCGTGGCTGCGCCGTGAACGTGAAAAATCAATGTCACTAAGTTTAGAGGCGGTCTATGACCGCGCGGTCTCGGCGGTCTAAGAGCGTCTCTAAATGAGAGTGACTGAGAGGCAAAAACGAGCATGCGTCTGAGCGTCTTGCATCTGGTCAGCAGTTTTCACATGGGCGGCTCCGAGCGCCAGGCGGTGCAGCTTGCGCGTTTGCTCAAAGAGAGCGGGCGATATGATCTCCATCTCGCCTGTCTCGACGGCAGCGGCGTGTTGCGCGACGAAGTTGAACGGCTTGGCTTCAGCGAGATTCCCGAATACCGGCTGAACAGTTTTTACGATGCCAACATGATAAGGCAGCTTAGTCGCTTCGCAGGCTGGCTTGCCGAGCGTCGCATTGACGTGGTGCAGACGCACGATTTCTACAGCAACATCTTTGGCATGATCGGCGCACGACTAGCGCGCGTGCCTGTGCGCATCGCCGCGCGCCGCGAAACTCAAGGGTGGCGCAGCGCCGCGCAGAAACGTGCCGAGCGCATGGCCTATCGTTTGTCGCATACGGTCGTTGCCAATGCCGAAGCCGTCAAGCAACAACTTATCCGCGAAGGCGCAAAGGCAAACAAGATCGAAGTCGTTTACAACGGGCTTGACCTTGAACGCATACGGCGACCGGCCAACCTAACACGCGAAGCGCTGCTGGCATCGTTCGGCTTGCCTGAAGAGCGCGATCTTCGTTTTGTAACGATCATCGCAAATCTACATCACGCCGTGAAAGATCATCCGACGTTCCTGCGGGCTGCGAGTCGAACCGTTCAAGCCGATCCGCAGGCGCGCTTCATCGTGGCCGGCGAAGGCGAACTGACCGGCGCGATGCGCGAGCTTGCCGCGCAGCTCGGCATTGCCGGCCAAACCTTTTTCATCGGTCGCTCGGAGCGTGTAGCGGAACTCCTGGCCATCAGCGATGTCTGTGTATTGAGTTCGCAGGCCGAAGGCTTTTCCAATTCGATCCTCGAATACATGGCGGCGGCGCGGCCTGCGGTGGTCACCGATGTCGGCGGCGCTCGCGAAGCCATCGCCGACGGCGTCAGCGGCTTCATCGTTCCCGCAGGCGACGACCGTTTGATGGCTGAACGCATCAGTTTGCTGCTCAACGAGCCGGAGACGGCGCGTCAGATGGGCCGCCGCGCGCAGATCGTCGTCGAAGAAAAGTTTTCGTGCCGGGCGCAGCTTGAGCGCACAGAGGCTTTATACAATTTTCTGCTTGCGCCGCAACGCGCCGGTGCCCTGCGCGCGGCTCGCAGCACAGCACAGTAAGGTGATTTACAAAACCCAATGGCAACTGAATCAACCATTCAATCTGCATTCTTGCGCGAGCGGGAGGACGGGGCATCTTCGGCTGGCGCAGGCGCGGCGGCGCGGCGATTAAGGGTTCTCATCGTCGCGCCGTCGCTAGACTATCTCGGCGGGCAGGCGATACAGGCGAGGCGATTGCTGGCGCGATTCGCCGAAGAGCCGTCGCTTGAAGCGGCCTTTATACCCATCAATCCGCGATTGCCCGGAGTGTTTGGCAAGCTGCAAAAGATTAAGTATGTGCGCACCATTGTCACGTCGCTGCGTTACTGGGCGATGCTGCTCAATCGCGTGCGGCGCTACGACATCATACATATCTTTTCAGCCTCCTACTGGTCGTTCGTGCTTGCGCCGACGCCGGCGATCCTGGTCGCTAAACTCTATGGCAAGCGCGCGGTACTGAATTATCGCAGCGGCCAGGCTGAGAAACATCTGCGGCTATGGCGGCGCACGGCGCTGCCGACGATTCGCCTGGTTGATCGCATCGTTGTACCGTCGGGTTATCTCGTCGACGTGTTCGCCCGCTTCGATCTGCGCGCTGAATCGATCTTCAACTTTGTTGATATGAGTAGCTTTCGCTTTCGTTGCCGCGCGCCGCTCAAGCCGGTCTTTTTATCGAATCGCAACCATGAACCGCTTTACAACGTCGGCTGCATCCTGCGCGCCTTTGCCATCATTCAACAGCGCATCATGGCGGCGCGCTTGATCGTCGCCGGCGACGGCAGCCAGCGACCTGCGCTTGAAGCGCTGGCCCGGTCGCTCGGCTTGCGCAATGTCGAATTCATTGGCCGCGTCGCGCCTGAGCGCATGCCTGAGCTTTACGATGCGGCGGACATCTACCTCAACAGCCCGAACATTGACAACATGCCGGGCTCGATCATCGAAGCCTACGCTTCAGGTTTGCCTGTGGTGACGACAGAGGCGGGCGGCATTCCTTATATCGTCACGCATGGCGAGACAGGGCTTCTGGTGCGCTGCGACGATCACGAAGCGATGGCCGCGCGGGCCTTGTCGCTGCTCGAAGACCATGACATGGCGCAGCGCCTGATTGCGCGGGCGCGCGACGAATGCCGCAAGTACGAATGGCAGGCGGTGCGTAATGAATGGCTGAAATTTTATAACCGCCTCGCCCCCGAGCTTGCGGAGACGCAAACCCAACTTGCGAGCGGCAGCGCACAGGCGAGTGCGGGTAAGTGAAACTTGTGAGCCAGCCGAGGGTAGGGGAGAGCAGTATGAGCCATACGCAAACGGTCGGCCCCATAGGGGAGACACATCGCATTCCATCGCTCGACGGGCTGCGCGCCATTTCGATTGCGCTGGTCTTCGCGCATCATGTCGCCGGCACGCCGTATTCACCTCTCCCTGCGGCGGTCGCCAATCACCTGGCGCTTGGCGAGTTGGGCGTTCGTGTCTTCTTCGTGATTTCAGGCTTTTTGATCACCGGCCTGCTGCTTAAAGAGCTGGACAAAAACCAGCACATTCGCCTGGGCCGGTTTTATTTTCGCCGCACGATGCGCATCTTTCCGCCTTATTATGCGTTCGTGCTGGCGCTCGTCGTGTTGCAGGCGATGGGCTGGATCGAACTGCTCGGCGGCGACGTGTGGCACGCGCTGACCTACACGTCGAATTATCATCCGGTGCGCTCGTGGAACACGGGACATACGTGGTCGCTGGCGGTCGAGGAACAGTTTTATCTTTTGTGGCCTGCCGGGTTGTTGCTGGCGGGCCGGCGGCGCGGGTTGATGATCGCGGCGGCATTGATTCTCATCTGTCCGTTGATACGGCTGGTGCTGTCCCCAATTTCGCCGGAGATCCAATCCGGCATCGGCCAACGCTTTGAAACGATGGCCGACGCGCTGGCCGTCGGTTGCTTGCTCGCGGGAATGCGCGACTGGCTGAAGCAGCAATCGCTATACAAACGGCTGTTGCGCTCAAGGCTTTTTATAGTCGTGCCGGTCGTCGTCGTCGCGGCGAACCTGATGCACGACCATTGGCGTGCCTTCATTCTCGTCGGCTTCACGGTGATGAACATTGGCATCGCACTGACGCTTGACTGGTGTGTGACGAATCATACAGGCCGCATCGGCAAGCTGTTGAACGCCGGGCCGTTGGTCTACGTCGGTGCGATCAGTTATTCGCTTTATCTGTGGCAACAGATTTTTTTGAATCGCACGTCGGAGGCGGCGGTTAGCATGTTTCCTGTGAATATTGGGCTGGCCATTTTGATGGCACTTGCGTCATTCTATCTAATCGAGCGTCCCTCACTGGCGCTGCGGCAGCGACTTGAGAAGAAGTGGTTCGGCAGCGATCAGCGCAAAGTCGCCTCGCCCGTTCCCATAATACAAACTGAAATAAGGCGCGAACCGGTCGGCGAGATTCTCATCGCGACGGAAGCCGAGAGTCTGGGGACGCTGGCCGCCAGCGCAGTCGCCGGCGATCCGCAGGCGCACTGAATCTGGTCATAGTGAAAATGCAATTATTACAGTTTTTCTCATCTCTCAGAACGTGTGTGTTCGCCAAATGGTTATCGCCGGCGATTCGCGTCGGCGCATGGATGGCTTTGTTGCTGCTATGGCCGGTGGTCGCCGATGCCGCAAGCGCCAAATCGGCGCAAACCTTCAGCATCAACACAAGCGACGACTTGCAGGCGGCGTTACAAGATGCGCAGCCGGGCGACCAGATCGAGATTGTGGCGGGCGCGCGACTGGTCGGCAATTTCACGCTGCCGAACAAGCCGGCGCTCTCATCTTCCAAAGCCGGAAAGTGGATTACTATTCGCACCGCCGCGCCCGACGAGGCGCTGCCGCCGGCAAACGCTCGCATCACGCCGGCTTATGCAAACGTCCTGGCGCAACTCGTCAGCCCGAACGCTGACCCGGCCTTGCGCACCGAAGCCGGCGCGCATCATTACCGCTTCATCGGCCTCGAATTCACCATCGCGTCCGACGTGATGTTGAATCACGGTATCGTCCGCCTGGGCGACGGCGACGAAAGCGACGCGCGGTTGCTGCCGCACGATCTGGTCATTGACCGCTGCTATATTCACGGCCACGCGCGCGCCGACGTATCGCGCGGTGTCGCGCTCAATAGCGCCAGCACAGATATTTTGAATTGTAATATTTCAGACATTCATGGCATAGGCTTCGACACGCAGGCCATCTGCGGCTGGAACGGCCCAGGGCCGTTTCGCATCATCAACAACACACTGGAAGCCGCCGGCGAGAATGTTTTGTTTGGCGGCGCTGATCCGCAGATTCCTGACCTCGTGCCGTCCGATATCGAATTTCGCCGCAACGATTGCACGAAGCCGCTGGCGTGGAAAGACGGCATCCTGGCGCGGCCCGTCAACGTCGCGGCAACGGCGTTGAGCGGCGTCGGCAATAATCTGCCGATGGGCGCAACGGTTTACTATCGCATCGCGGCGCGCGCGCGCGCCGGCTATGACACGACGGCGACCTCCGCCGCATCTGAAGAGATCGCCGTGCCGCTGGCCTTCGATCAAACCGCCGTGGCGCTGCTCTGGGAGAGCGTGCCGCTTGCCGACGAGTATCGCGTCTACCGCACGACGGATGCACCCGACGCGGCGACGCGCAAATGGATGTACTACAGCAGCAACAGCGCGGCCTTTACCGATGTTGGCGACCTGCTGACGGCGGCTGAGGGCAGCCCGCCTGAGCGAGCGACGCGCTGGTCTGTGAAGAACATTTTTGAACTCAAGAATGCCCGCCGCGTCATCGTTGACGGCAACCTCTTCGAGAACAACTGGGTGGATGCGCAAAGCGGCTTTGCGATTTTATTTACAGTGCGCAACCAGGACGGCAAAGCCGTATGGGTGACAGTAGAGGACGTGACGTTCACCAATAACGTCGTCCGCCATACGGCAGCCGGTGTCAATATCCTCGGCAAAGATAACAATCATCCGAGCCAGCAGGCGCGCGATTTGTTGATTCGCAACAATCTCTTTTACGACATCGGCGGCGACCAGTGGGGCGGCAACGGGCGCTTCCTGCAAATCAGCGAAGCCGCCGCCGTCACACTGGATCGCAATACCATTCTACAGACCGGCAACATCGTTACGGCTTATGGCGTGCCGACCAGCGCTTTCGTATTTACCAATAATCTCGCGCCGAACAACGACTTTGGCGTGATCGGCGACGGCACCCCCAGCGGCAACGCGACGATTGAGCAGTACCTGCCCGCGAGCACCTTCAAGAAGAACGCCATCATTGGCGGACGAGCAAGCAGTTATCCGAAAAAGAATTTGTTCCCTGTGTCCCTGGATGAAGTCGGCTTCATCGATCTTCCCGGCGGCAACTTCAGATTGTCGCCATCGAGTCCGCTGAAGAGCATCGGCACCAAAGGCCGCGACATCGGCGCTGACATCGATGCCATCGAACAAGCGCACGGCGGCACGATCAACTCGCAGCCGTAGCGAAAAAGCCGCGCGATTTTGCAATCTCCCGCCGTTTGTGAGTATCGAAAGCTGAGAGGGCGCAGCGTGGAAACCTTTTCGGCCCATGCGACTTTATGCGGCCATCATTTCCACCTTTCCTTGGCCGTATGAGGTGTGAAGTTATCAATTGAACGCCTTCAGATGAACTCATGTGATGACCGTCAACCTATGACGGCATGGCTTTGAATCCAAGATGAAATTCTCCATCGTCATTCCCACATACAACCGCGCCGACGAGTTGCGCGAAACGCTCAACAGCCTGGCGCGTCTCAAACCGGCGGGCGATTGGGAAGTGATCGTCGCCGATAACAACTCGCGCGATCATACGAAAGCGATTGTTGACGAAGCCGCGAAGACCTTTCCGTCGCCGCTCGGCTATCTCTTCGAGCCTGAGCAGGGCCGCTGCGCCGCGCTCAACGCCGGCATTCGCGCCGCGCGCGGTCAGATCATCGTCACCACAGATGACGACGTGCGCGTCGAAGCCAACTGGCTCGATGCCATAGCCCATGCGCTTGACGGCCTCGGCTGCGATTATATCGCCGGCAAGGTGCTGCCGGTCTGGAGCCGGCAGCGTCCTGCGTGGCTGCCCAATCGTAGCGGGCGTCACTGGGCGGTGATTGCGCTGCTCGATTATGGCGGCGAGCCCAGCGAACTCGGCAAGCGTGCGCCGCTCGGCGTCAACATGGCCTTTCGCCGCGACTGCTTCGAGCGCGCCGGATTATGGGATAACCGACTGGGTCGCAAAGCCGGCACGCTGCTCGGCCAGGAAGTGCGCGAATGGCGTCTGCGCGCCGGCGCTGCCGGACTGCGCGGCTTTTATACGCCGGACGTGGTGGTGCATCACGTCATTCCCGCAGACCGTTTGACGAAGCGTTATTTTCGCCGCTGGTTCTACTGGCACGGCATCAGCCGCGCGATGCTTTACCAACAGGCGCGCATCAACATGGAATCTCCCGAAGAGACGACGCTCGATTACGCCAAAGTTCCGCACATTGCCGGCGTGCCGCGTTATCTGTACCGCTCGTGCTTGCGCATGCTCGGCGACACGGTGAAAGCGGCAGCGCGGCGCGATAGCGTCGCGACGTTTGAAAATGAACTGTGGCTGTGGTTCTTTGCAGGCATCGTTAAGCAGCGATGGAAAGATCGCGGGAACCGCGCGACATTCAATTCGCCAATCGCCAGAGCTGCCGGGACCGAGCGATGACGGACGCCGACGTGAATGCAGCCAATGAAGCATCGCCGGTCATCTCGCGTGATGCAGGCGTTGAAGACGAGCGCATCTGGGGGCGCAGCTTCAGCCTGTTCGATGTCTTCGCGCGCAACATCTCGATGGATTATTGCGCGCTCGGCCTTGAAATGATTGTCGGGGTCGTGATGCTGCCGTTCAACATCGCGCATCTCGGCCAGTCGGCTTATGGACTGTGGGTCTTGGCGGCCTCGATCACCGCGTATTTTTCAATGCTTGATCTTGGCTACGGCGTCGGCCAGGTCAAGTTCGCTGCGCAGTATCGCGCCCGCCGCGATCATCGCGGCTTGAACGAAATCGTCAGCACGCTCTTTTTCTTTTTCACGCTGGTCGGGCTGGCGGCGATGGCGGTCGGCGGGCTGCTGGCGTTCAACCTGGAGCGGCTTTTCAACCTCACGCCTGACCAGGCGGTCATCGGGCGCAAGGTGCTGCTCATCATCACGGCCTATGTCGCCATAGGCTTTCCGTTCAGCGTCTTCGGCGGCGTCGTCAACGGCTTCCAGCGCCACTTTCTGAACGGTTCGGTGGCGATTGTAACGACGATTACGGTTGCGCTGGTGAACGCGGCGGTGCTGCTTGCCGGGTACGGGCTGGTCGAGCTGGTCGCAGCGACGACGAGCATACGCCTGCTGGCCTACATCGGTTATCGCCTGAACGCCTATCGCGCCTACCCTGGGCTGAAGATTCGTCCGAGCCTGGTGAAGCTTTCGAGGTTGCGCGAAGTGACAGGCTTCAGCGCCTTCATCCTGTTGATTGACATCGCCAATAAAGTCAACTACTCGACCGATACCATCGTCATCGGCGCGTTCATGGGCACGGTGGCGATTGCCGTCTGGGCGGTGTCGCAGCGATTGATAACGACCGTGCAGAACCTGACCTCGCAACTTGCCGGCTCACTGTTTCCCATCATCGTTGACTTTGCGACGCTCGGCGACGGCGAGCGACTGCGGCGCGTCTTCGTGCAGGGGACGCGCATCACACTGGCGATGGTCTTGCCGATGGCGGCGGGACTGGTGATGCTGGCCGACCCGTTGGTGCAGGCATGGGTCGGGCCAAACTTTCAAGGAAGCGTGCCGATTATCTACGCCCTGGCGCTCGCCGTGACCATGCGCGTCGGCACATCGACGGCCAGCATGCTGCTCAAGGGCGCAGGCCAGCATCGGCTGGTTGCTGGTGTGAACCTTATCATGGCGCTTGCCAATCTGATTTTGAGCGTCGTGCTGGTGCGCTGGTACGGGTTGATGGGCGTTGCCCTCGGCACATTAATTCCGATTGTCCTGGGCGCGGGCGCGGTGATCTTTCCGGCGGCCTGCCGTCGCGTCGCCATGCCGGTTCACAGCGCCTTCGCACAAGCCGTGTGGCCGGCGCTCTGGCCTGTGGCGCTGATGGTCTTGATGCTGGCGGCAACCCGCAATGTGTTTGGCGCGAATCTGCTTTACATCGCCTTGCAGTCGCTAGGGGCGGGGCTGGTTTACGCGCTGATCTTTTTACTGTTCGCCATTCGCCGCCAAGAGCGACAGTGGTACGCCGATAAGATTCGCCGCCTGCTTGGCAGAGGCCAGACGACGGTGGCAGCCGAAGCATGAACCAATCGATTATGAGAGCAATCATCCTTGCGGCGGGCAGAGGCTCGCGATTGAAAAACGTAGCCGGCGACGTGCCGAAATGTCTCGCGCCGATGGGCGCAACGACGCTGCTGGAGCGGCAGATCCAATCGCTCAAGTCGGCGGGCATCTCTGAGATCATCGTCGTCAACGGGTACTGTGCCGACCTGGTGCGCGAGGTGTGCGGCGATGCGGTTCGCTGCATTGAGAACATCCGGCATGCCGAAACCAATAGCCTGTATTCGCTATGGCTGGCGCGCGAATTTATGGGCGACGGCTTTGTGGTGATGAACGGCGATGTGCTGCTTCACCCGCAGATGCTTTTCGAGTTGCTGTCATCCCCATACGAAGACGCGCTGTTGATTTCGTACTGCGACCCTGCCGCGCCGCTCGGCGACGAAGAGATGAAAGTCGTTGTCCGCGACCGCTGTGTGGCAGAGATTACCAAACGAATGGATGGGCGACTGGCTGACGGCGAGAACGTCGGCGTCGTCAAGTTCGGCATGTCTGGCGCGCGCTTGCTGGTCGATAAACTCGACGCGCTGATTGAAAGCGGCGCGGAGCGCGATTGGGCGCCGCGCGCTTTCCGCGAGTTTGCGCTAGAGCGACCGCTTTATGCCGTCTCGACGCGCGGCCTCGCGTGGATCGAGATTGATTATCCCGAAGATTACCGGCGCGCGGTTGAAGAAATCCTGCCGCTTATCGAAATGGATGAAACGCTTGAAGAAGAGTCGCGGGTGTTTGCAAAATCTTTAGCCATCATGTAGGGGCGACCCTCTGTGGTCGCCCCAGAATGAAAAGCACGGCATTCGGAGTAGTCGATGACTTCCAGTCTGGGGCGACCACAGAGGGTCGCCCCTACATGAGAATCTGGTCAAGCAACTTTGCAACGATCCTGCACGAATAAGAGGAGCGCTTGACGATATGCGCTTTGTATTGAATCTGGCACGCGAAGCCGACAGGCGAATGGCGCATTGGCGCAGCGATGTGCGTACCGTGCTCGTCAATTCGCGCACGGCGATGAACTATGCCATCGTCCGGCCTCTCTGCGCGGCGATGCGCGACGACCGGCGCGTGCAGTTCTATTTCACCGCCAGCGAATCGCCGGCGAAGCTCGGTGAAGTCTACGCGGAAGCGGGCAATGACGCGCGCCTGATTCATCCTCGTCTTGCCATGCTCAAACGCTTCGACACATACCTGACGGCGGATTTGCTTTGGCCACGGCTGCCGCGCGGCGCGCGCCGCATTCTGATGTTTCATGGCGTCGCCGGCAAGTACGCCAACGTCTATGACTCGCCTGACCGCTCCATGCGCGACTGGGATCGGCTGTTCTTCATCAACGAGCAGCGCTTGCGGAATTTCATCAAGTCGGGCGCGATTGATAGCGACAGCCCGGCGGCCCGCCTCGTCGGTTATCCGAAGCTCGATTGTCTGGTAGACGGCACGTTCAGCCGCGACCGGGTTCTCGAATCGCTCGGCATCAATCCGGCGCGGCGCACAGTGCTTTATGCGCCGACGTGGTCGCCCTATTCGTCGCTCAATGCGATGGGCGAAAGGTTGATCGAACAGTTATGCGCCGCCGGCTTCGCGGTGATCGTCAAACTGCACGACCGTTCTCGTGATCTGGAATACATTCACTCAGGCGGCGTCAACTGGGCCGAGCGCTTGCAGCCGCTGCTCGCCGCCAACGGCGGAGTGCTCGCCGAAAAGAGCGATGCGTCGCCGTACCTGGCGGCGGCGGACGTGCTCGTCACCGATCACAGCTCGGTAGGTTTCGAATACCTGTTGCTCGACCGCCCGCTCATACGCATAGACATGCCGCAGTTAATTGCCGCAACCCACATCCATCCTGAGTACGTCGCGTTGATGGCCGAAGCGTCGACGAGCGTGCGGACTGCCGAAGAGACTGTGCGCGCCGTCGAACAGGCGTTTGCCGAGCCCGCAAACCAATCGGCTTCGCGCCGTGCAGTTGCGAGTAAGTTATTTTACAAACCAGGGACGGCGACGGCGCGCGCCGTTCGTGAGCTTTACGAAACAATCGAGCTTGAACCGCTCAGAAGCCTGTCAATCGTCGAACGACCTGAAGCCATCAGCGTCGAGAGTTGAAAAGCCTATGTCTATGTCTTCTCAAAAAGCGGATGGCGCCGGCAGACCCGTTGCGGAGGCGATGGAAGATGTCTATTCGCTTTCGCCCTTGCAACAGGGAATGCTCTTTCACCACCTCTATGAGGAGCATTCCGGCGTAGACATCGAGCAGGTGGTTTACACGCTGCACGACGGTCTGCAAGTCGCAGCGTTCAAGCGCGCCTGGCAGCAGGTCGTTGATCGTCACGCGGCCCTGCGAACGGGCTTCCGATGGGAAGGGCTCGACACGCCGCAGCAACTCGTCCACCCCCGGGTCGTGCTTCAATGGGAGACAGAAGATTGGCGGCATTTGTCTGTTGCGGAACAAGGCGCGCGGCTCGATGATTACTTGCAGCGCGACCGGCGGCGCGGCTTTGCGATGACCGAGCCGACGCTCAATCGCATCGCGCTGTTTCGCGAAAGTGATTCAGATCATCGGCTCGTCTGGACGTTTCACCATGCGATTCTTGATGGTCGCTCAATCGTGCTCATCCTGAAAGAAGTGCTTGCCTATTACGAAGCCTTTTGTCAGGGCGGCGATCTCGATCTACCTTTGCCGCGCCCTTTTCGTGATCATATTGAGTGGCTTGACCGGCTCGACCTGAGCCGCGTGGAAGCTTTCTGGCGCACGACACTTCGAGGCTTTACGACGCCCACTCCGCTGGTGATGAAGCGGGCTGCCGCTGCTGCGACGGCAGGCGATCTCAAATATACCGAGCAGGGAATCCGGCTTTCGCGCGCCACGACCGCCGCGCTGCACGTCTTGGCGCAGGCCAACGGCGTGACGCTCAACACTTTGGTACAAGGCGCGTGGGCTTTGCTCTTGAGTCGTTACAGCGGCGCGGATGATGTTGTGTTTGGCGCAACGCGTGCGTGTCGCAAAACGACCGTCGCGGATGCTGATGACATGGTTGGCCTATTGATCAACACGCTGCCGATGCGCATGCGCGTCGATAGCAGGACGACGCTCGGCGAATGGCTCAGGCAGATACGCCAACAGCATCTTGGCTTGCGAGATGTCGAACACACGCCACTGGTGCGCATAGAGGAGTGGAGCGAGACGCCGCCTGGCCGCTCGCTATTCGAGAGCATTCTGGTTTTCGAGAACTACGAGATGGGCACTTACCTGAAAGCGCAGAGCGAAAGATGGCGGAACTGCGATTTTGAATTGCTTGAACAGACCAACTTTGCGCTGGCGCTTTCGGGCTGGGCCGGGCCGAAGTTGTTATTGAAGCTGGCTTATCATCAACGCGACTTTGATGATGCCGCGATCAACCGTATGCTCGGACACCTGCGGACGTTGCTGGAAAACATGCCGGCTCGATCTGAACAGCCGCTTGCCACGCTGGCGATGCTGACCGCGCAGGAACGTGATCAACTGCTCATCGATTGGAATGACACGCA
Organism: Blastocatellia bacterium; assembly: GCA_039648975.1. Classification (GTDB taxonomy): domain Bacteria; phylum Acidobacteriota; class Blastocatellia; order UBA7656; family UBA7656; genus DATENM01. The sequence continues at coordinate 3,540 of JBBWZK010000283.1, read as the reverse complement.
GGCCGACTATCCCGCACAGACTTGCATACACCAGTTGTTCGAGGCCCAGGCCGCGCGCACGCCCGAAGCCATTGCGGTGATCTGCGGCGACGACCGGTTGACTTATGGCGAATTGAATACGCGCGCCAACCAGCTCGCGCGCCATTTGCAGGCGCTCGGCGTCAGACGTGAAACGCTCGTCGGGATTGCCTTAGAGCGTTCAGCCGAGATGATCGTCGCGATGCTGGCGACCTTGAAAGCCGGCGGCGCTTACGTGCCGCTCGATCCGGCGTATCCGCCAGAGCGCCTCACGGCAATGCTTGACGACGCTCGCCCTGTGGTGTTGATTACACAGCGACGACTGCGGGATCGTTTGCCTTCGTCGAGCGCCTGCCATGTGTTAATCGACGACTGGTCACAGATTGCAAGGCAAGCGGGCGACAACCTGCCGGCTAATGCGACGCCGGCCAATCTCGCTTATGTCATTTACACATCCGGCTCAACCGGCAAGCCTAAAGGCGTCATGATCGAGCATGGCGCGATGGTCAATTACACGCACGGCGCGAGCCTTGAGCATGGGATTGTGCAGAGAGATCGCGTCCTGCAATTCGCTTCGATTAACTTTGACGCGAGCGTCGAAGAGATATTCCCCTGCCTGACGCGCGGCGCGACGCTGGTCTTGCGCTCAGATGAGATGATCGCGTCGTCTTCGGCATTTCTCGCGCAATGCCGTGCGTGGCAGATCACCGTGCTCGATCTGCCGACGGCGTTCTGGCACGAACTGACGGAGCACTTGAATGCGACAGGCGCTGAGTTGCCGGCGTCGCTGCGCCTCTTGATCATCGGCGGTGAGCGCGCCCGCCCCGACCGGCTGGCCGCGTGGCAACGCAAAGTCGCTGGGCGCGTGCGACTGCTCAATACCTATGGCCCGACGGAGGCGACGGTGGTGGCAACGGCGGGCGATCTAACGCAAGCGATGTGCGGCCAGTCGCACGATGAAGTATCCAATGAAGTATCCATCGGCAGCCCTGTGGCTAACACAGAGGTTCACCTGCTTGACGCCAATCTGGAACTCGTGCCCATCGGCGTCGTCGGAGAGTTGCATATCGGCGGCGCGGGACTGGCGCGCGGCTATATGAATTCCCCTGAGAAGACCGCCGCAAAGTTCATCCCGCATCCGTTCGCCAGTAAGCCGGGCGCACGGCTCTACAAGACCGGCGATCTGGCGCGCTACAGGCCCGACGGACAGATCGAGTTCTGCGGGCGTGCCGATAATCAAGTAAAGATTTCTGGTTTCCGCATTGAACTGGAAGAGATCGAAGCCGCAATTGCCAGCCACCCAGAGGTCGGCGATACGGTCGTGCTGGCGCGCGCCGATGAGCCCGGCGAGCAGACGCTGGTGGCTTACGTTGTCCCTGCCGCAGGCTGCCGCACGGATGACCAAGCAACGATGGCCGCAGCCCTGCGGCGCTTTCTCAAAGGCAAGTTGCCGCATTACATGGTTCCTGCGGCGTTCATCTTGCTCGACGCCATGCCGCTCAGCCCCAATGGCAAGATCAATCGCAACCTGTTGCCTGTGCCAGAAGCGGCGCGCCAGGACATGGGCGGCGCGTATATCAAGCCGCGTGATCCGCTTGAACATCAACTGGCGCAGATATGGGAGGAGTTGTTTGGCATCCATCCAATTGGCGTCACCGACAGCTTCTTCGATCTCGGCGGCCATTCGTTGCTTGCCGTGCGCATGATGGATCGGCTTGAGCAAGCGCTTGGCAAGTCGCTGCCACTGGCGACGCTCTTTGCCGGAGCGACCATCGAACATCTGGCGCAGGCCCTGCTCAGTCAGGAAGCAAACAGTCGGTGTGCGCCAGTCGTCGAGATACAACGCGGCGTGGGGCGGCCTTTCTTTTATCTGCATGGCGACTTCAATGGCGGCGGTTTGTACTGTCTGAGCCTGGCGCGCCATCTCGGCAACGAGCAGCCGTTTTACGCCCTGCAACCGCACGGGCTGAATGGGCAGCCTGTGCCAACCAGTATTGAAGCGATGGCCGAGCATCACCTGAAGACGTTGCGCGAGGTTCAATCCACGGGCCCTTATCTGCTCGGCGGCCACTGCAATGGCGGCTTGATCGCTTTCGAGATGGCGCGGCGGCTTGAAGCGGCAGGCGAACGTGTGGCGTTGCTGGCGTTGATCTGCACGGCGGGCGCGAACACGCGCTTTCGTGCGCTACAGCGCATGAGCGAGACGTTCGGCGCAATGCGCCGCAAGCCGGCAGACGAGCGGCAATCTCGCTTTTTGCAATGGCGCGAGCGCGCCATGCGCCTGGAGGGGTTGCGCGATTATTACACAGGGCGCGTCGGTGCATTGATGCGCTCGCCAATCGCTGAACAGGCGACCTTCATCCGCCGGAATGCGAAGCGTAGCGCCGGCGCATTCATCACGGCCTTACGCAACCGTGCTGCAAGAGAAACTCCGCCAGCCAAAAGTGATGTGGATAACCGTATGCTGGAAACGCGGCGCGCCGTCGGCCAGACGTATGACCAGGCGATTGCGGCTTATGTACCCCGCCGTTATGCCGGTCGCGTGACCTTGCTATGGCCTGAAGAATTGCCGATTGAGCCGGCTGGCGATGCGACCTGCGGATGGCGCAAAGCCGCCGCAGAGGTTGATACGCATATCGTTCCCGGCGGCCACCTGACCTGTATCACGGAATATGTTGAGCATCTGGCGGAGCGTTTGAAGCTCTGCCTGGCGCAGGCGCAACTGAATCGTTGATGTGTTATCGCTTAATGGCTAAGGGCAAGCTGGCCGATTGTAAAATCGCGCCGGTTCGCTGTATCGAATAAGGGAGGCTCTATTACAGGAAGTCGCATGAATGAATGCGGCTGCGTTTATTCGCAAATAATAATTATGAACCGATTCGCCCGACGATATGCGAAAGCATGGTGGCGTGCATTCAATAGTCTGCTTGATGTGGCTGTACGTTTTTTGCGCCGCTGTACGTTTCTCATATCAAGGACGCGCTGACGAGGAAGCTTCTACGATGATTAGTTGCCATGATTTACGAAAGCCCGGAGATAATGTTATGATATGTTTTCTGAGATATAACCGCGACCTTGCGTGCCCGCATGCTCGCGATCCCATCAACAACCTCGCGGCTTTAACCGTATAGACCCGGCCCGGCCTAAGGCTGGCGCCTCGATTCGTCTGAGTGGACGCCAACTGAATTCTGCTTTGCGTGGAAATTGGAGATCTGTCTTCCATGTCCGCTGGCATAAGGCTCGCCTTGATGGCGGCTGCCAAACGCTCACTGGCTTGAAGCTGTACGCCTATGTCGAGCAGGCACAAACGAACCATTCGATATTAAAGGGAAACAACCCATGCTGAAGATCAAAAGACTTGCCCTCACCCTTTGTCTGTTGTTCGTCGCCGCGCCGTTCGCCGCCGCGCAGGAGCGCATGTGCGACACCTCCTTTGAAGATTGCCGCCAGCCGCTCTGGGATCTAATCGACCATGAGACGGTGCGCATTGACGTATCCATCTGGTTCATTCAGGACACCTCG
>JBBWZK010000272.1:0-11299 GCA_039648975.1 Blastocatellia bacterium | reverse complement strand
CGCCGCACTCCAGAATTCTCTTAACTTATTGCCATTGCGCCTGTAGGGAAAGAGCCACAAGGAGACCAAGGCATCAGGCTACTCTGTTGCTCGCGTGCTGGAGCCGTTGCGCCAGCGCGCGAGCTTGACGCTCACCTGTGCGGCGGCGACTTCATCGAGCGTCCAGACATAGCGGAAGCCTTCGCGCGAAATCGTCGAAAGGGTTTCGAGTAATAAATCATGCTGAAGCGCTATGGCGTCAGCCGGAACGACGCGCTCGCGGCGGGCGTTGCGCGCCAGGCAAACGTCGAGCGGGATGTTGAAGACAAGGGCTGCGGTATTGAAGTTCGCGCGCCGCGCCAGTTTCACCAATGGGCGGCGGTCTTCGCGTTTGAGGTTCGTTGCATCGGCCACGGTCAAGCGTCCGAGCCGCAAGCGCATCTCAATGATCGAATCCATCAACTCGAAGGCAAGTGGCGTGACGCGCTGATCGCTCGGATCATCCGAGATCATGGCGCGGCACTGGTCTGAAGAAACGACCTGCGTAGGCCAGAAGTGCCTGGCGGCAAAGCTCGACTTGCCGCACCCCGCCGGGCCGACCAGCAAGACAAGCGTATTTCGCGGGATGATGATTCTGTTCAATTCGAGTTAATCAATTCCTCAAACTGCCTGATAACCGTTCTGGCCGCGCGCGATGCGGCCTTCTTCTTCGAGCTTTTCCAGATGCGCAATGGTTGAGCGTTCCGCCAGGCCCCACATCGCCGGCGTCACGTCCGTGTAGGCGACCGGCACAATCTCTTCCGGCAACGACGCGCCCGCCTGCACCGCTGCAAGTATCTTGTTCTCGCGCCCCGTGCGATGCGTCAGGTATTCTTCGAGTTTGTGGCGCGCATTACCAATAGCCGGGCCGTGCGCCGGAAACAGCGATGACAGTTTCGGCAGCGCAAGCAGACGATGCAGCGAATCGAAGTACTGCCGCATGTTGCCTTCGGGCGGATCGATCACCACCGTGCCGAAGCCGACAACCAGATCGCCTGTGATGATCGCGCCGGTGTTTTCCTCATAGAAACAGAGGTGGCCGCGCGTGTGTCCAGGCGTGTGCAGGGCGCGCAATCGCCAGCCCGGCTCGCCTGCGAGTTCGATCAGTTCGTTATCTTCAATGAAACGATCAACCGCAATCGAACGCCCGACGCGCTCGGCGGTTTGCGACTGCGCGGCGACGGGAACACCGAGCCGCCGGCGCAAATGATTGACCCCGCCTGTGTGATCGGGATGATGATGCGTCAGGATGATCTCGCGCACGCGACGGCCTTCGCCGATGAGCGCATCAATGAACTGATCGAGTTCGCGTTGCTCTTCTTCGTAAGGCGATGCCGGGTCGATGATCAACACTTCGTTGCCGCCGATGATGTAGCAGTTGGTGTGCGTCGCCGGCGGCAGCGTCGGCGTCTTGACGGGAAAGAGAAAGATGCCCGGACGAAACTCGATGCGGCGGATCAGGCCGCGTTGCGCCTCTGGGATGGCGACTAGTAATGTAGGCCACTCTTGGGCGCGCGCCGGGTTTTCCGCCAGCGTGCGAATGATGTGCAGGGTCGGCGGTGCCATGATGATTTCGCCGCGCTGCCAGCGGTCGAGCGCCTCGGCAGGGCGAATCCATTCGGCGGTTTCAAGCTCGCCGGGTTCAACCAGCGCGGCTTGATTTTCAGTGAGCCAAGCCAGAAAAAACCACGTATCAAAGCGGCGCGGCGCAAACGGCGGCGTCACCCAGCGGCCCGCCGCAACCAGTGCGTTGCGCGTCAGGGCTAGATGGTGATCTGCGAGAATCTGTTGGAACGTCTTTTCGCCGTCGGCCAGCGCGCGTCGCGCGTCGGCAATCTGCGCGGCGGTTAACTGGCCTGCGCCTTCGGCGAGCAATACGCCGATCTCTTCAAAGACTTCGCGCGCGGCGCAGGCGCGCATCGCAGCTTCCTCGCCTGCGCAACCGTAGACGGGCGTTTGCAGGTCTTCTTTATCAAGCTGGCCACCGGGAAACGCATGAAAGCCGCCCATGAAAGCGAGCCGGGCGCTGCGTTTGACCCAGAGCAGTTGCGGGTCTTGCGGGTCTTTAAGAATGATGATTGAGCCTGCATCTTTCGGTGTCGCTGCCATAGTCGTGACTATAACATGAAGCGACGGCGTCAGGCAGTGGAAGCAAGTTCAAGAAAAGGCCCGCACGCGGCGGGCCTTTTCTTGAACTTCCAGGTGATGAAGAGTCGCGCAGCCTAGCGTGTCACTTTTTTTGTATCGCCCGGGAAGCTGGGCTTGAAATTGCCATCCGGGATCGCGCCGTTGATTTTCAAATTGCTCAATGTAAACGTCGTTACATTGTTGTTCGATTCGACGATCTGATACTTCATCGGTAGCCAACTTGACTGGTCTACCCACAGCGTCAACTTTTGCAAAGACGATTTCGCTTTCGGTGTCAGTTCCAGTTTGGCCATGCCCTGTTCGTCGCCAGCATGCGTGATGTTGTACTGGCGCTTCAGGTCAGGCACAGACGTGTAAGGCGTGGCGACGAAAGCATACTCGCTGTTCTTTGAGGCCTGCGCTTTGCGGGAAGAGAAGTAAGCCGTTTTCGTCGCTTCCTGATAGAGGACGATCTGGTCGCCGACGATCCATATCACCTGTCCTTTGGGAATAAAGTAAGTGATTCGCACTTTATCGTTGTTTTTGCCCGCGTGCTTAAAGAAGATTTGGCCGCTGTATTTCTCTGTGCCGCCAATGGTCGGATCGCGCTTCGCCTGTTCCATGTTCGCGTAGATCGTCTTGATCGCAGCGGCGGCCTTTTGCATGTTGTTGAGGATTTGATCCAGTTGGCCGTTCGGCGCGGCGGTTGAATTAGAAAATGCGGTGGCGATAAAAAGCGCAATGAATATTGCAGTGATAATTCGTTTCATCCTGATGACTCCTTTTGCTGCTCGATGCGATGCGAGTTGTCCACGCGTCCTTATTATTTTTCATATACATGATATATGATCTTGCCGGATTCGTCGGTCACTTTTACGATGCGCGAGATTTCCACATCGTGGCCAAACGTCTTTGATAAATACTTGCGTATCTCCTCTTGATTCGGCTGGCTCGTGCCAAGCTGTTCGCCTGACACCACAAAGGGCTGCGTCATATCGGCATCCGCGGAATGAAAGAGGCTGTTCGGCGCAAAGAAGACGAACGCCAGGATCAACACGCACATCAGATCGTATTGCCAACTGCCGCGTTCATAAGACCAGAACAAGGTCTTCTTCAATGTCGTGAACAGAATTTTCATCGCTTGATTCCTTCAGCTCGAATGCTCGCTTCAACGACGTAACCGTCGCGCATCTCGATGATTCTATCCGTCAGCTTGGCGGCTTCGGGGTTGTGCGTGATCATCACGATGGTCTGACCGAATTCGATGTTCAAGTTGCGCAACATATCCAGCACGACCTGCGAATTTTCCGTATCCAGATTACCGGTCGGCTCGTCAGCCAGCAAGATCGCCGGGCGCGTGACGATGGCCCGCGCGATGGCGACGCGCTGCTGTTCGCCGCCCGATAGCTCAAGCGGCTTATGGTGCATCTTGTCTTCCAGACGCAGCAGGCGCAAGACCTCGCGCCGCCGCGCCGCATCGCCTTCGCCGTTCTTGCTGTGAATGCGCTCGGCCAGTTTGAGATTGCCGTCGGCTGAGAGCGTCGGAAACAGATTGAAGCGTTGAAAGACGAAGCCGATCTTGCGGCGGCGCACGTCTGTGCGCTCGGCATCGCTCATCTCTGTGAGGTCTTCGTCGTCAATGCGGACGTGCCCCGAAGTTGGTTGCAGCATGCCGCCGACGATGTGCAGAAAGGTTGATTTGCCACAGCCCGACGGCCCCATGATCGCCACGTATTCGCCTTCGCGTATCTGTACGTTGACGCCGCGCAGCGCCGCCACATCCACCTTGCCGACGTGGTAGACCATCTTCAGATCAATCGTTTCGAGAACGTTTTTCATAAACCTGATGCGTGATGCGCGAAGCGTGATGCGCGAGAATAACGATGAGCTTTAATCGACTCATTGCGCATTCATTCACGCATCACGCATCACGCACCACTATTCGTAGCTGATTGCCTCGACCGGGTCAAGGTTGGCGGCGCGCATGGCCGGATAGAGCGCGCCGAGGACGCCGCCGAGAAAGCCGATCAGCGCGGCAATCAGCAGCCACTGCGGCGGCAGATCGATCTTCAGGCGCGTGTTGTTTTCAATCAAAAACTTGCCGGCGATGGCAACCACAAACCCGAAAGCGATGCCGAGCGCGCTGATCAACGCCGCCTCTTTTTCAATCGCCAGAACGATGAATGACTTGGATGCGCCGAGACTTTTCAGTATGCCGATTTCGCGCGTCCGTTCGATGATCGTCGTGTACATGCCGAGCAGAATCACCAGCGTCGAGATGACCAGCGCCAGGCCGATGACGACGTTGAGAAAGATCTCGACGGCGCGAAAGCTCTGGCCGTAGAGCGAGGGAATCTCGCTGGTCAACAAAACGTGATTGCCGGGGTAATACTGTTGAATCTGAGCCTTCACCTGTTCGGCGAGTTCCGGGCGGTCGCACTTGATCATCAGAAACGAGCAGTTTTCTGCGCCGCCGAATAGCTGCTGCATGGTATAGAGCGGAATCTTGATGCGCGCCAGCATCGACGGCGCGTAGATGCCAACGACGGTGAATTCGTGGCCGAGCGTCTTGATGCGGCTGCCGGCTTTCACCGGCTGGCCGTCAATGCCCGTATTGTGCTCGGCGTAGTAACCATCAACGATGGCTTCATTGTCGCTGTCGCCGCGCCCGTCGCCGAGCCCACGGCCTTCGACCATGTGCAACTGCGTCGCTTGGATGAAGCTGGCGTAATCGATGCCGTCAACCAGTTCGAAGCCAATCGCGCCAACCCCCGACTGCACCCACTCGCCGACCGGCGTTGCCGTGGCGACGCCGGCGACCGGCGGCTTGGGCTTCAAGTCCGGGTCTTCAGCCGTCGGCTGCACGCCTTTCAGCAGGGCGTCGGCGTAGCGCACGGGCAATCGCAATGGATTAGCCGTAAGCGACAGATCGCCGCCGGGAAAGAAACGCACCTCGGCATCGACGTTCGCCTGCCGGTCAGTCGAATCGCGCATCATGCCGCGCGCCAGGCCGACGAAGAGAACGACAAGAATCACACCGAGGGCGACGCCGATAATGCTGATGGCAGTGCGCAGCGGTCGCTGGCGGATGTTGGCGACGATCAGGCTATCCATATCAGTTCAGCGATGGTTGGCGTTTTGTGATTTAGGCTGCTTGTCCGCCGGCGCGGCGGCGTTGGCATTTTTCGGCCTCAAATCTTTGCGCGGCGCGTCGAGATCAAGCTCTTCGAGATGTTCGTTGTTTGGAAGGTCAAAGATGCCTGGCGGCAAGTCGATATTGGTTTCGATGGAATCCTTCGCCAACTCAAGTTCCAACTGGTAACCGTCGTTGCGGCGGTCAATGGTGATGACGCCTGGCCACTGGCGGTTGCTGTTCGGCAGCGTGAACCAGGCTGTGTATTTCACATCGCTGGCCAGCCGGCCTTCACCATTTTCAAAAACCTGCTGGCGGGTGAGCGGCGTGTCCGGCAGTGTGCGATCAAACCAGAACTTGCGGCGCAGCTTCGCCTGCCCGCCATCGCCGCGTTCGAGCACATAAAGCACGTAGTAAGTCTTTTCAACCATGCGATTGGATTTACCGGGCCGCGTATCAGGCTCGCTCACATGCACTTCTTCACGGAAAACGTCGTGACGCTCATCCGTCGAGATCGGCTTGATCAAAACCGCGTCAGTGATGTGCTGCGGTCGCATGTTGATCAAGCCGCCGGCGCGGCTGATCTCCGAATCCTTGTTCTGCTGCACCTCCTGTGCATTCATGCGGTCGATGTCTTTCAGGTTGCTGCCGTGAATGAAGTGGCGTTTGTCATCCGGGTAGAAGATGGCGAGTTGAAACTGTTTGCCGTCGCTGGCCATATCGGCAATCTTTTTGCCGATGAAGGTGACGCGCATGAAGGTGTTTTCAGGCCGCTGAAAACGCAGCAGTCCCGCCGCCGCAGGGAACTGCTCGGCCTCTGTCTTCTTGCCGGTGAAGTAATTGCGCACGACGACGTTTTCTACCTGCATCGCCAGCGTGTTGATTTCGCTGTAAGCGTTGATACGCGCGACCAGATCATCGAGCGGCACCGGCTGATTGACCGGCAGCAGCTCATTGACTTTGACTTTTTTGACGCATGCCGAACTGAGCAAGGCAACGGCCAGGATCAATATCGTAAGGGATCGAGAGTTTCTCACGGAATAAATGACTCCCACACAGTCTAGCAACGCACAGAGGCCGCAAATGCTAATAGAGTAAACATTGACGGTAACAAAGGAGAGGAGCCATTGTCAACGAAACCATCTTAACCGCGCGCGCCCACAAGCGTCAAACGGCGTGCTTGCATCGGTCTGCTATTGCCTGTACGGACGGCAGCCTGTGGCGTGCGGGAGCCCGCTCATCGCCAGGTCAGTCCTTCCCAGCCGCGCGGCAATTCGAGAGACGACCACAGCGGTGCCGAGTCGCCGCACTCCATAACCGCATTGTCGATTGTGCGACGAGACGTTTACACTTCTCTGGGGAGCAAAATATGCCGAGACTCAAGAAAGCCAATAGTGGACTCGAACCGAGTCTCTTTGAAGAATTGAATGTGGAGGAGACCCCAGTGACCGAAGCCGATTTGCGTTCACGCCCGCTTGCCGACCGCATGCGCCCGCGCACGCTTGACGAGTTTGTCGGGCAGGAAAAGATTATTGGTCAGGGCCGCGCCTTGCGCCGCATGATCGAAGATGATCGTCTGCAATCGATTATTCTCTGGGGGCCGCCGGGCACAGGTAAAACGACGCTCGCGGCGCTCATCGCCGAACACACCGCCGCGCGCTTCATCACGTTCAGCGCCGTCACCAGCGGCATTCGCGAAGTGCGCGACGTGATGAAAGCCGCCGACGAGTTCCGCCGCCAGTCGGGCCGCCGCACGGTCGTCTTCATTGATGAAATCCATCGCTTTAACAAAGCGCAGCAGGATGCTTTTCTGCCGTTTGTCGAAAGCGGCACGATCATCCTGATCGGCGCGACCACCGAAAATCCATCGTTTGAAGTGAACTCCGCCTTGCTGTCGCGGTCGCGCGTCTTCACGCTCGAATCGCTCTCGGCAGAGCATCTCGTCGTCATTTTGACGCGCGCCATTGAAGACGCCGAGCGCGGACTTGGCGAGGATCGGGTTGACGCAACCGAGGATGTGTTGCGCGCCATTGCCGCTTACGCATCGGGCGACGCGCGGGTCGCCTTGAACACGCTGGAGCTGGCCGTGTCGATTGCCGAACCGGACGCTATCAGCGCGCGCGTCATCACGTCGGAAGTATTGAGCGAAGCCATGCAGCGCGCCACCTTGCGTTATGACAAGAATGGTGAAGAACATTACAATTTCATTTCGGCCTTCATCAAATCGATTCGCAACTCGGACGCCGATGCAGCGGTCTACTGGCTGGCGCGCATGCTCGAAGCCGGCGAAGACCCCATGTTCATCGCGCGGCGGCTGGTGATTCATGCCTCGGAAGATATAGGTCTGGCCGACCCGCAGGCGCTCGCGCAGGCGGTTGCGGCCATGCAGGCGACGCACTTCGTCGGCCTGCCGGAAGCGCGGCTGGCGTTGACGCAAGCGACCCTTTACCTGGCGCTCGCGGCGAAATCGAATTCGGTGCTGACGGCTTATATGGCGGCGGCTAAAGATGCGCTGGAGACCGAGCAGCAGCCCGTGCCGCTGCACCTGCGCAACGCGCCGACGTCGTTGATGAAGCAGATCGGCTATGGCAGCGGTTATCAGTACGCGCACGACCGCGAAACGGGCCGCGCCGACGAGATGGCGTGTTTGCCTGAAGCCTTGCAGGGCCGCACCTATTACCAGGCCAACGAGCGCGACAAGCTGAAACGCGAATAGCTCAACTAGCGTGACTCCTCAGCCGCGTGCCGTGCATTAGAGGTAAAGCGTTATGCCGATGACGACCATCACGATCTCGACGAAGCGCGACAAGCAGGTGATTGACATCACCAATCGCGTTCATCAATACCTGTTGCAGACCGGCGCGAGCGACGGCCTGTGCAATGTCTTCGTTGCGCATACCACTGCCGGCATCACCACAGGTGAAGCCATCGAAGGCACGGACGAAGATTTGATGGAGACGCTCGAAAAGATGATTCCGGCGATTCGTTTTCGCCACGCTCACGACCCATCGCATGCGCCCGATCACATGATCAGCTCGATTATCGGCGCGAGCCTGACGTTGCCTGTACGCGGCGGCAAGCTCTTACTCGGCACCTGGCAGCGCATTTTGTTTGTCGAATGCAACGGCCCGCGCGACCGCGCAGTGGTGATTACCGTGCTGCGGGATTGAGATGGGATGATCGGCGGTTGACTTGATTCACTCGCCGATAAACTCGCGGCTCCAGAAGACGAAATCCGTCGCCGCCGGCTCGCCGCCGGCCTGCCTGAGCAGCAACGCAATCTGTCCGCGATGATACCAGGAGTGGCCGAACAACTGCGTCAGGATGTCTTCGATACGGTTGCGAAAGCGCGGCCCTTCGAGGCTGCGGTACTCGAAGACGCGCGCCAGTTCCGCTTCATCCAATCGCTCGAAGTAAGCCGACCACGCGGCGTGCATCTCTTCGGCCATCGCTTTGACGGCGTCGAGCGCGACGTTTTGCGGAAAGAACTCGCGCGGGCCATCTTCTAAGATGCCAAAGCGATAAAGCCACAGCCGACGCGCCAGCATCATGTGGGCAAACAGGCTAACCGCCTTTTGATATTCCGGCGTTGCGCGTTGGTCTTCGGACATCGCGTCGAACGACGCCAGGACTTTCGCGTGCGCGTCCATTTCATAATCAAACCAGCGGCGATAGCGATCTGTGTTGGTCGTGCTCATGATCTTCTCGTTGATTCAAACTCTGGCTGCGCCTCTTTGGATTAGCGCCAACGAATATTCCGGCTCATCTTCGGCCCTTCCTTGCTCATTCTACAGGCCCATCCAAACAAAGCCAATATGTGCGTTTATGAATGGGAGGGTTTCGTTGACAAGCCAGCGGCTAAACGGTAGATTCACTGCTTACGTTCAGGCGCAGAAACCCGACTGATGTCCTGGTCGTTGCGCCCTGTGGTCTGCGACATTTGCGGTTCGCAAAATGGCCGTTGTTTGACTCTCACTCGTGCGGGCGATAAGATTTTTATTGAATCTTTTCATTATTGCCAACATCGCCGTGAACCGTCGCCCGCCTGCACGACGGGCGTTAAGAAAGAGGATAGAGAATGGCTGTTGATTCCAAGATGGGCGACAATTTTTTGACTACCACCGTGAGCGGCGTCGTCAACTGGGCGCGCGGCGGGTCGCTCTGGCCCATGCCGTTCGGCACCGCCTGCTGCGCCATCGAGTTCATGTCGGTCGTTTCGGCGCACTACGACCTGGCGCGCTTCGGCGCTGAAGTCGTGCGCTTTTCGCCGCGCCAGTCTGACCTGCTCATGGTCATGGGCACGATCACAGACAAGATGGGGCCCGTGCTGAAGAAAATCTACGACCAGATGCCCGACCCGAAGTGGGTCGTCTCGATGGGCGCATGCGCCACGTCGGGCGGCTTCTATCGCGCTTATCACGTCATGCAGGGCATTGACGAGATCATCCCCGTAGACGTTTACATTCCCGGCTGCCCGCCTTCGCCTGAAGCCGTGCTGCAAGCCGTGTTGATGATTCAGAAGGTCATCAAGACAGAGAAGATTAATGATCCCTACGCGCGCGAAGAATTGCGCTTGCAGATGCGCAAAGAGATTACCGAGAGCGCGCCGAAACCTTTGCTGATTGCCGAGCAGCAGGCGCGCGAAGCCACACGCCTCGTACACATCACTCGCGAGCCGGCTGCGCCCCGCAATCCCATCGTCGCGCTCGTCGAAGATCGCTTCAAGGAAGAGATTCTCGACGTCAATGATTTTCGCGGCGACCTCGCCATCAGCGTGCGGCCCGACCGTATACAAGAGATCTGTCGCACGCTTAAGGAAGATCCGGCAACGAAGTTCGATCTGCTGTCGAGCGTCACGGGTCTCGACGATCTAGGCTATCCCGACAAGACGCGCGACGAGCGTTTCAACGTCGTCTATCACCTGTATTCGATAGATCACGGCCATCGCCTGCGCGTCAAGGTGCCGCTCGCGGAGAGCCGCCCTGAAGTCGACACGGTCAGCAGCGTCTGGAAGACGGCGAACTGGTGGGAGCGCGAAACCTACGATATGTTCGGCATCAACTTCCGCTACCATCCGGACCTGCGCCGCATTCTCTGCCACGAAGAGTTCGAGGGCCACGCGCTGCGCAAGGATCACGATCCGGGCGGACGCACGCCGCTGTCGCGCGATTACAAGCTGCCCATCGAATACAAGACGCAATGGGAAGGCCACGAGGTTGATCGTCTCGCGCCCGAACCGACGATCATCAATGTTGGCCCGTCGCATCCGGCGACGCACGGCACCCTGCGCATCGTCGCGCGCCTGGACGGCGAAAAGATCATTGAGTCGGATGCGGAGATCGGCTACCTGCATCGCTGCTTCGAGAAGATGTCCGAGACGCATCAGTGGAATCAGGTCATCCCCTACACCGACCGGCTCAACTATTGCTCGTCGTTCCTCAACAATGTCGTCTATGCGTGCGCCGTTGAAAAGCTGCTCGGCATCGACGTGCCGAAGCGCGTGCAATACATCCGCGTCATCCTCGGCGAGTTGTCGCGCATTATGGATCACATGGTATGCATCAGCACGAACCTTGTGGATCTCGGCGCGCTCACCAATTTCTGGTATGCGTTGGAGTTGCGCGAAGAGATTTACGACCTGCTGGAAATGACGGCGGGCGTGCGCATGATGGTCAGCTACGTGCGCGTTGGCGGTCTGTCAGCCGACCTGCCAAAGGACTTCATCCCGCGCTGCCGCGAAGTTCTCGGTCGCGTCCCCAAGTACATCGGCGATCTGGTCAAGCTGAATATGTCGAATGTCATCTTCAAGGATCGCGCCAAAGGGATCACCCCGATCAGCGGCAAGGAGGCGATTGACTGGGGCTTCACCGGGCCGATGCTGCGCGCCGCCGGCGTGGCTTACGACATCCGCCAGAACCACCCGTATTCGAGCTACGAGGACTTCGACTTTGAAGTGCCGATTGGCAACACAGGCGATATGTACGACCGCTTCCTGGTGCGCTTTGAAGAGATGCGCCAGAG
>JBBWZK010000220.1:0-5154 GCA_039648975.1 Blastocatellia bacterium | reverse complement strand
ATGGAGAGGTGAATAAAGGTACCGCCCCATTCGGCAAGTTCGCGATGGAGATTACGGCAAGAATTGTGTTGCAGGGTGATGCACAGGCAGTTTTGCGGTTCGGCAAATTGGAGTTACGAATGGGGGGATTGGGAGACACCAATCGATATGAGATTGATTTCGATTGCACCTGCCGATCTGAGGATGAAAATGAAAGTGATTTCGGCCGTATTTATGATGTTATTACTGATGACAAGGACAAACCAATAGCTCCAAACAAAAGAGTTGAGCTGAAATCGCCCTCGATGGCTCCAGCCAAGCAAAAAACATCAACTCGCAAGAAGATGAAACAGGTTCCTTCTCTCGATGATAACCGCAAAACCCCTGAGGTGTATTGCACAGGTGGAAATTGTTCGGCCTGCTAACCGAGAAGACTTCAATTGCTCGAAGAGGCAGCACGCTTCTTCAACAGCTATCAATTTATAGCTGGGCTGTGGCGACCTGTAGCGTTTGCGCCTCGATCAATGAAAGTGCGTGCGTGCCGAGCGCACTTTGGGACGGATGCTCAAATTGATTTTGATAGGGCAATAAGTGATGGCCCACCAAAGAAGTTAATAGAGCGGCGGTGGCGTCATCGTTTATATGGCGCACCGCCAGTTCCGACAACCAGGCTAACTCAAGCAGGTTGCCCAGGCGGTCAACCACATGGCGCGCGTGCGTTGCTGCCCATACACGATCTGCGAGACGCTCTGGCGATAACACGGCAAGCGTTTGTGTGAAGGTTTTTTCAAACTGGCTGCGCGTGAACGACAGAAAATCTTTCGGCCATAGTTCCAGTACTCGACTGATTTCAGCGCGCCAGCGGTCGATCAAGCTCGACTTTGCCGCATCGCGCATGATTTGCAGGCAGAGCGTGTTGTGCGGGCCTTCCCACGTCTCAATGATCATCGCGTCGCGCAGCAATCGGGGCAGCACCGTGAAGTCTTCGACGATGCCGTTGCCGCCCAATACCATGATCGCGTCGTGAATCGAAGCGGTCAGCGTCGCGCCAGTGCGGTACTTTGCCAGGTTCGTCAGGAAGCGTTGCCACATCGCCTGCTCCGCGTCTTCAGGCACAAGGCCATGTTCATCAACCATCGCCGCAAGCCGAAAAGTCAGCAGCCGGTAACGCCACAGCTTTTCGAGCATGCCGATCAACGTTTCCTGAATCATCGGGTAATTGATCAGCGCGCTACCAAACGCCTCGCGCTGGCGGGCATAGTTGCGTGCCTCTAAGAAAGCCCGATGCAGGAAGCCGCAGGCGTTCGCCGCATTGTGAAGGCGCGAGGTGTTGATGACATGATTCATCAGCAGCTTGAAACCCTCGCGTGCTTCGCCGATCACATAACCTGTCGCGCCGTTAAAATCCATCTCCGCCGTCGGCAGCGATTGCGTGCCCAGTTTATTCTTCAAGCGCCGAAATGAAATGTTATTCAGCTTACCGTCAGGTAATACGCGCGGCACCATAAAGATTGCTACGCCTGCCGTGCCCGCGGGTGCGCCCGTCGGTCGCGCGACAACTAAGAAATATTCATCCGGGTTCGAGCAGAACCACTTGTTGCCGGTGATCGCCCACGTCCCATCACCGTTATCGCGCGCCTCGGTTTCAAGTGCCCCGACATCCGAGCCGCCATTGCGCTCGGTGACGAACTGCGCCCCCGCAAACGGCGTCTCGATTGAACGCAGGCGCGGCAGGTAAGTGTCACGCAAGAATTCAGAGCCGCGCGCCTCAATCACGCGAATCAGGCCGTCCGTGCAACTCAAGCCGCAATTGAGCCCGGCTTCGCCGTTGTGCGCCAGCAGGTAGACGAGCGCGAACAGATGCAGGTTGCTGCGCCCTTCTTTGAGAATGCCAAACTCGGCGGCTTCGCGGCGCAATTGTCTCGTGAAAGGGCCGAAGTCGATCTCTTCCGTAGGGTTTCCGGCGCGGTCGTACTTGACGATGCGCGGCAGGTTCTCGGCGCGGTTGGCTTCGCGCGCCAGTTCGTTCCAGTGGCCTGAAACCAACGTGGCACATTCATGCAATGATGCGAAAACCGTCGCCCGGTCTTCTTCCTTCAGCAGATCGCCAAGCAAGACTTGCAGGCCGCGATCCTCTGCGAAGAAATCCACGCCTTCAATGCCTTTGAAATCTTCTAGCCGCGCCATAAGTATCCTCCGCTTGCGCTTCACCCGCCTTCATGCGGCGCGATCCTATCAAAATCAGCGGCAAGAAGTCGCGCGCCCGTGAGTGGCTATGTGAAGGTGAGACGTTGCGCTTCGTACTCGGTGATGGCGTCTTCGTGCTCAAGCGTCATGCCGATGTCGTCGAGGCCCTTGAGCAAACATTCGCGGCGGAACGGCTCAACTGCAAAACCGAATTTGTTGCCCCAGTCGTCCACGAGCCATTGCCGCTCCAGGTCAATCGTCAATTCATAACCGGGAATCGCGCGCGCCGCTTCGAAGAGACGAGTGATGTCGGCCTCGGCAAGCTGCACCGGCAGCAGGCCGTTTTTGAAGCAGTTGTTGTAGAAGATGTCTGCATAAGACGGCGCAATGATGGCGCGAAAGCCGTAATCGTGGAGCGCCCACGGCGCATGCTCGCGCGATGAGCCGCAGCCGAAATTCGCCCGCGCCAGCAGAATCGAAGCGCCCGCGAAGCGCGGCTCATTCAATTCAAACTCCGCGTTGAGCGAACCGTCCGCATTGAAGCGCCAGTCGTAAAACAGGAACTGCCCGAAGCCGCTGCGCTCGATGCGCTTGAGGAATTGCTTGGGGATGATTTGATCTGTATCGACGTTGACGCGATCCAGCGTCGCCACCAGTCCCGTGTGTCGCTTGAAAGGTTCCATATCCGTTTCCCGATTTTCAGCAAAATGATTTCTGTAGCCTGGGCTACCGATTCACGAACGGCTTGATGGCGGCGTGAACCTTGTCGCTTCCGGCAGCGACCTGTTGCATGTCGAACTTGAACTCTTCGAGGTCGAAGAGCCGTGCGCTCACTTCAGAGCGCACAAATAAATCGTCGTCGTTATCGAAACCGATCTTTACACGATCAATCTCATGGGTCAGCTTGAGCAGCTTGCGCATCATTTCGGGTGTCACCTGCATGGTGCTCTTTTCCGCCACCACCACACCCATAATAATCAAACCCTCGGCAGAGGTGACGATGATGTTGATGTCGGCCAGCGAATTGCCTTTGAAGTTCACCAGCCAGACATTGTCGGCGGCTTTTTTATAAGTGTAGCCTGAACGCTCAAGAATCCCTGCCAGTCTGGCGACCGTTTGCGGATCGCTTTTGGCCTGCAACAGCCGGCCTGCATCGGCCTTCAAGACGGCGCTGGTAACCATCATCGCCATCATCAGAATCATTGTTGTCTTGCGAAATAATTTCATTAATTCAAGCCTTTCTCAGTGCAGGCCATCAATGACCTGCCTGAACTCATGCGTCCCTTCAGGACGATCAAGCGTAAGAGATATAACCAGGAACGGGAAACCGCTACTCGGCGGCGTCCCAGCCGCGCACGTCAACAAAGTGACCGGCAATCGCCGCCGCCGCCGCCATCGCCGGACTCACCAGATGCGTGCGCCCGCCGCGACCCTGGCGGCCCTCGAAGTTGCGGTTCGAGGTTGAGGCGCAACGCTCGCCCGGCTGCAAAATGTCCGGGTTCATGCCCAGACACATGCTGCAACCCGATTCGCGCCAGTCGAAGCCTGCGGCTCTGAATATCTCATCCAGCCCTTCGGCTTCGGCCTGCCGTTTGATCGCCTGTGAGCCGGGCACGACCATCGCTTGAACGTGTGCGTTCACTTTGCGGCCTCTGGCAATCGCGGCAGCGGCGCGCAAATCTTCAATACGCGAGTTGGTACACGAGCCGAAGAAGACGCGGCTGATCTCGACATCCTGAATCGGCATGCCCGGCTCAAGCCCCATATACTCCAGCGCCCGCCGCGCCGCTTTGCGCACGTTCTCGTCCGTCCACGAGTCCGGGTCGGGAATGGCTTCTGTAGCGCTGATCACCATGCCTGGACTTGTGCCCCAACTCACCTGCGGCGCAAGGTTCGATACGTCGAGTTCAAGTTCGCGGTCAAAGGTCGCGCCCGCGTCGGTCGGCAGCGTCTTCCAGTAAGCGACGGCTTCATCAAAAGCCTGGCCTTTTGGCGCAAACTCGCGGCCTTCGAGATAAGCGTAAGTCACCTCGTCTGGCGCGATCATGCCGGCGCGCGCGCCCGCTTCGATGCTCATGTTGCAGACCGTCATGCGCTCTTCCATCGTCATGGCGCGAATCGTTTCGCCGGCGTACTCGACGACGTGGCCGGTCGCGCCGGCGGTGCCGATGGTGCGGATGATATACAGCACTACGTCTTTAGCCGTGACGCCGTGCGGCAGCTTGCCGTTGATGGTGATGCGAAACGTGGCGGGCCTTGCTTGCAGCAGGCATTGCGTGGCGAGCACGTGTTCGACTTCGCTAGTGCCGATGCCGAAGGCCAGCGCGCCGAACGCGCCGTGCGTCGATGTATGACTATCGCCACAAACGATAGTCATTCCGGGACGGGTGATGCCAAGCTCAGGGCCGATGACGTGGACAATGCCTTGATTAGGGCTGTCGAGTCCGTAGAGCGGAATGCCGAATTCGCGGCAGTTATCTTCGAGCGTATCGATCTGGGTTTTGGCAATCTCGTCCAGGATGGGCAGCCTTCGGCTCCACGTCGGCACGTTGTGATCCATCGTCGCATAAGTCAGATCAGGCCGTCGCACCGTGCGGCCTGCCAGTCGCAAGCCCTCGAACGCCTGCGGCGAAGTGACTTCGTGAACCAGATGACAGTCGATGTAGAGAAGCGCCGGCTGCTCAGGCTCCTGGCGCACGATGTGCGCGTCCCAGATTTTTTCAAACAGAGTCTTTGCCATAGATCATTCCCGATCCTCAAACGAGGCGGCGCAGGTGAGTGATTGAGTCTACTGCACGCCCCGCCACTGTGTCCAAACCTTTCAACGATCCGGCTGATAGAGATAACGGCCTTTGCGTTCGTGGGCCATAGCTTCGGCGACCTTCAAGAATGTCCGCGCCGCGTGCGACAGGCTGGCGTTCTTGCGATAGACCAGCCGCAGCTTGCGTTCGATGCGCAACTCGCGCACGGGAATGCGCACCAACTCGC
>JBBWZK010000203.1:0-14357 GCA_039648975.1 Blastocatellia bacterium | reverse complement strand
AGTTGAGCGTGGCGATGATGGCCCGGCATTCGGCACAGCCCGAAGCCATATGCTGCCACACCTGTTTGAGCCTCGCGATGTCAAGCACCTTGGCCTCTGCCGCGCTCAGTTCATCCAGCTTGCGGACGTCGAGCAGGCCGTCGAGCAGCGCGCCGTTGCAGGCATTGTACAAGTCGTATAAATCATCCGACTCGCTATCGTGAAACTCGTCGCCGCTCTTTTCTTGTTTTCCTAAATTGCTCCTTGCGGATTTGTCCACCACCGGGGCAGCAGGTGTGTTTGCGCGAAACGCATCAGAAAAAAGCCCCGGATGCGGCCTTCCGGGGCGGTGCGTATGGGAATTTCCCCATAGCGATAGCAACCGAGCCACTACCATGGTCCGCTCGACGGGGAGATGTTGGAACCAGTACACAGATTGCGGCTCCTGACGGGCCCGTCTTGGGGAGCGGGTCGGTTCGTGACTGCTCAGACGCTCGGGAGGAGTTTGCAAGCAATGATGGCAGAGTTTGCTCAAGGGCAAGTCCCCGGTTGGTTCAGGTGTCGTTTTTCTTTTCATGGTGTATACCTCCATCTTCTTCTATGATCGCCTTTTGCCTCTGCTTCAGCAATTGGTAAATGCGCTTTACCGGCTGCCCCGTCGCTGAGGCGATCCGTTGTGGCGATTCTCCATTCGCCCACAGGTTGATGACGAGCGTTTCCAATAGGACGCGTTTTAGCGTGATTTCACTAATGTCCTCCTCCAGTGTGCTGTTCGTTGCCTTCCTCATGGTTGCCTCCTTCATCTGCTTTTTTCGTCTTCCACTCACTCTCAACCTGAGGTCTGCGGACCGGGCAAGACGTCAGCTATGAATGTCGTAGAAGATTTTATTCTGGAGCTAGACAAGACGAAGCGGTAACCGCCGCTCCCTGTTTCAATGAGGCAGCGGTTACCCACCGATTGAGACGATCAAGTTGCATTCTTGGCACCTTGGCCAACATCTTCGTTTCTCCTCTTGCGCGAGTGCCGGTCAAGGGCCGGGCTAGGCCAAAAGTCCTACCTGAAGCATATCCGGCAACTGAACGGGATTGAGCTGCAAAGCGCTCAGTTGTCCGACCAAACCGGTAAGTCCACGATTCAAATTCTTCACACGCTCGACAGGCAGGCCGCCCAATTTCTGCAAATCGCCCAGAGCCAAGGGGTCGTGACCCATGGTCAAAACTTCCAGTTGCTGACCATGTACGCCAGTTCTCAAAGTGTCTGAAGTCAAGCGTTCGCTATTTAGAGTCACAGCGTTCAATTGCTTGACGCCAAGGTTGGCCACAGTCGTCAAAGCGACTGGGGGCAGGACCTGATGACGGCCAAGTGGTACCTTCGTCAACTCGCCCGCGCCCTTCGTAACAACCCCAACGAGGTTAACGCCATCAAGCACAGCCAGTTTGCTGTTGATCCCGCTGATGCCGATGCCGATGCCGATGCCGATGACAATCAACAAGATTGCCAACAAAATGCTGGAAATGGTAATGCTCTTCTTTGACATTGTTGCTTTCCTCCCTGAAAGAATTTTCTAGTCACTCACAAAGACAAGCGAAGCGGAGAAAATTCTCACGCTCGTTTGAATCGCCGGATTCAGCGCCGGGCCGTCGCCGCCGCAACCCCGCAGGCCAAAGGCGGAATGGGCTAGCAATCGGATGGCGTCTGTTGCCTACTGGTTCCATCGTCTATAAAGACGCTTGAGCCCGCAATAATTCTCATGCCTTTGCTCGCCGCGCGAAATTCACAAATGACTATCAACCGCCCAACCGCGCAGCGGCAGGGCGTCTGGCCCGTTTCGGTGAGAAACCGGCGCAGGTGATCTGTCTTTGCTAATAGAGCGCGAAGAATTTTTCTTAGGAGGAAGGTCGTATGAAGTCTGAAGCAACTCAGAAACTCAGTTGGTTCCTGGTGAGCCTTATCTGCATCGCAGCGTTTCTCTTCTTTTTCGTCGCTGTGCTTGCGAATTCGCTCAACACAGATCTGGATCGTTTTCTTTTCGGCTAGGCTGCCCACCTTGCGCAGGTGAACCCACCAATCCGCGGCAAGCGGCAATCGCTCTGCACGGTCATGGCGCTGAAATCGGCCCGGGGGCAACCATTTGAGAAGCCAGCTCTCACCAGCTTGAAAGGGAGAGCTGGCTTTTCTGCAAGCATCACAAGCATGGCGAAACCGAGCCGCCCATACGCTTTCCCGCGCCGCTGCGCGCCTGCCCTACTATTGATTGACACACGGCCCATTGGGTCGTTGCGTCCGTCCCATACTGCGGCCATAAAGGCGGCAAAGGAAATGGGGAAACCTTCCTTATCGCCGGTTTCTTTGCGAGCCAGGATTTTCTTAGGACAGCCGCAGTGAATTAGGTATAATGACGCTTCCGATTCTGTCTCTCTCGTCGCTGAATGAAGTCAAAGATTTCAGGAGGAAACCTATGCCTATGTCTACCCAAAGACTGTGCCGTGTTCTGATACTGATACTGGCTTGCGCAAGCACACTAATGGCGCAAACGGCGCGGCGTCCGCTCAAGCTCGACGATGTCATGAGCATGCGCGAAGTGCGCGACCCGCAAATCTCGCCCGATGGCCAGTGGGTCGCCTATGTCGTCTCGACGGTTGACCTGAAGGAAGACAAGGCCAGTTCGCACATCTGGATGGCGAGTGTCGACGGCAAGACGGATCGCCAATTCACATGGAGCCTCGACAGCGAATCAGGGCCGCGCTGGAGCCCGGACGGCAAATATCTTTCATTCACTTCATCGCGGCCCGGTAAGACAAAAGGCAGTCAGGTGTGGCTGCTTGAGCGCAGCGGCGGCGAGGCGTTTCAGCTTACCGAATTGAAGGGGCGCTTGCAGGGCTATGAGTGGTCGCCGGATGCCAGGCGTCTGGCGCTCGTCGTCGGCGATCCTGATCCTGAAGAAGAAGCGGCCAGCGCCACGCCTCCGGCTGATGCCAGCAAAGACAAGGACAAGCCAGCCGACAAGCCGAAAGCGCCGAAACCTATCGTCATCGACCGCTACAGGTATAAGCAGGACATACAAGGCTATCTGCTCTCTGGCCGCCACAGCTACATCTACCTGTTCGACATCGCGACGAAGAAGCTGGAGCGGCTGACGACGAGCAAATGGGACGAAGCCTTGCCGTCGTGGTCGCCCGACGGCAGCCGCATCGCCTTTATGAGTAATCATTCACAAGACCCGGATCGCGAGCCGTCCAATCAAATATTCGTGGCCGACGCTAAAGCGGGCGCTACAGAAAAACAATTGACCCAGGCGACCAGCCGGGGTGGGCGTTCGCGGCTTGATTGGAGTCCCGACGGCAAGTGGATCGCTTTCGTTGAAGGCGACGAGAAAAAGTATGACGCCTACAACATGGATCATCTGGCGATGGTCGCCGCCGACGGCAGCAGCGCGCCTCGCAGCGTGAAGGCGGTCGAAGACCTCGACCGTGGCATCTCCGCGCCGCGCTTCAGCGCAGATGGCAAATCAATCACCTTCCTGGTTACGGACGACCGCTCGGTCTATCCTGCGCGAATGAACCTGGCAGGCAGCAGCGTCGAACGCCTATTGCCGCCGCCGGTTGTCGTATCGAGTTGGACGACAGCGGGCGGTCACTCGGCGATGCTGTCGGGTACGGACACGAAGGCGACTGAGGTTTATGTGATGGACGGCAGTGGTCTGCGACAGCTCACACATCAGAACGAGGCGCTGATGGCAGAGTTGGAGATCGCCGCAACCGAAGAAGTCGGCTTCAAGAGCAAAGACGGCACGGAAGTGCATGGCCTGTTGACCTACCCTGTCGGCTACGTGAAGGGCACACGTGTGCCGCTGTTGCTGCGCATACATGGCGGCCCGAACGGCCAGGATCAACATCTGTTCAGCCTTGAGCGGCAATGGTTCGCGGCAAACGGTTACGCCGTCTTGGCGGTGAACTATCGCGGCAGCGCCGGACGCGGCCAGAAATTCTCGCGCTCCATTTTTGCCGACTGGGGACATTATGAAGTCGATGATCTGCAAGCCAGCGTCGATCACGTCATCCAGATGGGCGTCGCCGATCCAGATCGTCTGGGTGTCGGCGGCTGGAGCTACGGCGGTATCCTGACGGATTACATGATTGCCAGCGACAATCGTTTTAAGGCGGCGACCAGCGGCGCGGGAACGGCATTTACGGTGGCCTTCTACGGCACAGATCAGTACATCATTCAGTATGACTATGAGATCGGCCCGCCGTGGGATCCAAAAGCGTGGGAGACTTATGTGAAGCTCTCTTATCCGCTGCTGCACGCCGACCGCATCAAGACGCCGACGCTGTTTCTGGGTGGCGAGCGCGACTTCAACGTGCCGATTCAAGGTAGTCAGCAGATGTATCAGGCGCTGCGGAGTCTTGGGGTTGATACGCAACTGGTGATTTATCCCAACGAATTTCACGGCATTCAGCGGCCAAGCTATAACCGTGACCGGCTGGAGCGCTACCTGGCGTGGTATGACAAGTACATCAAGAAAGCGACGCCAGCCGCCAGTGCTTCCACCTCAAGCCAGCGCTGACCCCGGATAAGCAGATTGCAGATTCGCTGGATTGAAATTGACGACGGCGTCTGTGGAGTGCGGTGACCTGATGCGGCACTCCACAGACTACGGCCATTTAAGTAACCGGCAAATAGTTCGTTGACCAAGCTGGTGCAAGAAAGCCGTTTTTTCGAGGCTTTTTGCATGTTTTGTAAACGACGATGTCAAAGAATCATCTGCTACTTACTTAGATTGGTTCTCGATTGCCTATACAGAAATGCAGAGGCGACCACTTATGGAGTGCGGCGGCCTGTCGCCGCTATGGAAGTCCTTGGCGGTGGCGCGGCATGGCCACAGACTACCACAGCGGCAACAGGCCGCCGCACTCCATAGCACATCGCCATCGTCGCCAAACTCACGTTGTCCCATTTTGAGATTGCCCCATATGTGCTCTCCCATAGCCGATTCGCTTTTCGCCCGCTGCCGCCTTTGCTAACATAACCTCTGTATCTCTTACCTCACGATGATTAACGGCGTTCATCCGTAGCTTGGGAGGCACTTCCTGATGCGTCGCATTTTCCGTTGCAGTCTGGCGCTCTCATTCCTGTTACTGCTCATCGCCACTGACGCGCGCGCGCAGGGCGACCTCACGATCTACGCCGACGGGCTCGGCCCGGGCTGGGCGGACTGGTCTTGGTGCAGCCGCAAACTCGCCTCAACTGATACCGTGCATAGCGGCACGCACAGCGCCAAATTGACTTACACCGCCGGCTTTCAAGGCTTCTATCTGCGCCATGCCGCGTTCGACAACAGCGGCTACACCAATCTCGTCTTCTGGATCAATGGCGGCGGCCTCGACAATCGGGTGATGACGGTCGCGGCGCACCTCAACGACCAGCCCCAGCAGAGCGTGCTGCTCACCTCTTATATCGAGGGCGGCCATTCTATCCCCGCAGACGAATGGCGCAAGGTGACGATTCCGCTCGCGGCACTCCGCGTTCAGAACAAAGCGAACTTCAACGGCTTCTGGATACAGGACTCCCTTGGCCGCGCCCAGCCGCCGTTTTATATTGACGACATCTCGCTTGAGGCCGCGCCGCCGCCCGCCCAGGTGCTCATCAATGTCGATGCGAGCGTCGTCAAACGCAGCGTCGATGCGCGCTTGTTCGGCCTCAACGCCGCCGTGTGGGACAATCAATTCAACACAGCGGCCACACGATCTTTACTCGGTGCCAACGGCACGCGCCTGCTGCGCTTTCCGGGCGGCTCGCTGTCGGACGAATATCACTGGCGCACCAACACGACGCTCAACAATACGTTTCAGTGGGCGACGAACTTTGATGCGTTCGCCAGCGTGGCGCTTGCCCTCAACGCGCAGGCGGTCATCACCGCTAATTACGGCACGGGTACGCCGCAGGAAGCCGCCGCCTGGGTGCAGTATGCCAACCTCACCAAAACCTACGGCTTCAAGTACTGGGAGATTGGCAATGAATGTTTCGGCTCGTGGGAGACTGATTCGCGGCAGCGCCCGCACGACCCTTACAGTTATGCGGTCGCGGCGCGCGATTACATCACGGCGATGAAAGCCGTAGACTCGTCGATCAAGATCGGCGTCGTCGTGGTGACCGGCGAGGAATCCTATCGCAACTATACGGATCATCCGGCGACCAATCCGCGCACAGGGCAAACCCACAATGGCTGGACGCCTGTGCTGCTGGCGACGTTGCACAGCCTCGGCGTGACGCCGGATTATGTGATCTATCATCGCTACGATCAGAACCCTGGCGGCGAAGATGATGCCGCGCTGCTGCAATCATCGAAGAGCTGGGCCGCAGACGCGGCGGACTTGCGCCAGCAACTCAACGATTATCTCGGCGCGCTGGGCCAGCAGGTCGAGTTGGTCTGCACGGAGACCAATTCGGTCAGCAGCCAGCCGGGCAAGCAGACAACCAGTCTGGTCAATGGGCTGTTTTACGCGGACAACTTCGGGCAGATTCTGCAGACAGAGTTCACGACGCGAATGTGGTGGGACTTACGCAACGGTCAGGAGACGGCCAATAACAACAACCCGCTGCTTTACGGCTGGCGGCTGTACGGCGATTATGGGCTGGTGTCGGGCGCGAGCGAACCGTACCCGACTTATTATGCGAGCAAGCTGATCTCTTTGTTTACGGCGGAGGGCGATCAGGTGGTGCAGGCGACGAGCAATTACAACCTGCTTGCCGCCTATTCGGTCAAGCGCGCCGATGGCGCATTGGCGCTGTTGTTGATCAACAAGAGTTTGACCAGTGCGCTCGACGCCTCGATCAGCCTGGCGGGATTTGCGCCGCCGGCGTCGGCGACGGTGCATTCGTATGGCAAGCCACAAGACGACGCGGCGCATATGGGCGTCGGCCCGGGCTTCCCCGACATTGTGACGACGATGATCGACAACGCGAGCGCGAATTTCGTGTTCAGCGCGCCACCCTATTCGATGAATGTCATCGTTCTGGGCGGCGCGCCCTGCGCGGTGAATTTGTCGCCGACAAGCCGGAATTTTGCGGACGCCGGCGGCGACGCGCAGATCAACGTGACTGTAGAAGCCGAGTGCAACTGGATGGCGTCGACCAGCGAAAGCTGGATCATCATTCACACCGCATCGGGCAGCGGCAGCGGCACGGTCAATTACACAGTGCTTGAAAACATCACAGGCCAGCCGCGACAGGGCCAGATCACCGTAGGCACGCGCGCCTTCACCATAACGCAGGAGGCCGCCGCGCCTACGAACTGCACGGTGACCGTCACAGCGCCAGCCGGCAAACTCGCTGGCGTCGGCGGCACGGCAGAGATCACCGTCTCAGCAAGCGCGTCGGGCTGCCCCTGGCAGGCAACGACGAACGTAAGCTGGATCACCATCACCGCAGGCGCGAGCGGCAACGGCAACGGCACGGTGATGTTTACCTTTGCGCCGAATCCTCAGAGTCACAAGCGCAAAGCCAAGATCACCATTGCCGGCAACGTGGTTGTCCTGAAGCAAAAGCCCGGAGCATAAACGCTACGACGCGGAGACACGGAGACGCGGAGACGCGGCGATAGGAACAGCCCGATTCTCCGTCGCCGCGTCTCCCCTTCGCCGCGTCTCCCCTTCCCCGCGTCTCTTCGATTACAGGCCGCAAGAAAA
This sequence comes from Blastocatellia bacterium, assembly GCA_039648975.1. GTDB lineage: Bacteria > Acidobacteriota > Blastocatellia > UBA7656 > UBA7656 > DATENM01. Next base: position 6,689 of record JBBWZK010000203.1, on the reverse strand, counting down.
AATTCCGCAAGCATGTATCAGAGGCCGCCTCCGTGTCTCTATTAAAAAGACAAGGCGTCTGGCTCCCCATTTGTCTTGATCAAAACTAAATAACTGTCTCAGGAGGAAATGTCCCACATGAAAAGACTCTTTACGCTCATGGTGTTGCCTGCGCTAATCGCCGTCTTCGTTGCATCGTCCTTGCGGCCCGCTCGCGCGGAGATTCAAGATCGCTTATTCGATTTCAACGATAACTATTACCGGCAGAACGGCGTCGACCCAGACAAGATACAGGGACGCCGCAACGGCACAGACGGGCGCTCGGTTTTTGATGCGCCTTACTTTCCCTATCAGCGCAATGTCCGAGCCTTGCGCCTCAACCCGGCCTACGCCAATAATGGTGCGCTGCTTTACTGGACAGTCATGGGCGACCTGTTTGTCAGTGGTTTCACCAATGACGCGGCGGGTCGGCGAGCGAAGCAAATTGGCGACAGTTATATTGAGTACGTCTTTCCGCGACGCAACCAGCCGGATCCTGTGCCGCTCGGTGCCAACCGTCAGGCCGACATACTGGATACGCGCAACGGTTACTTCAGCAATGATCCTTTAGGCTTATGGCTGCACGTCTGGGTAAGCTACACCGACCGCGCCTTCAACACGGCAGATGGCCGCAAGGCGCTCAGTGATCTGGCGCGCAAGAACGGCCTGGCGCTTGACGGCACGCCGATTATTAAAACTCTGAGCGACCTTGAGAATCTGTTCAGCAAGGGATTCGCGGCGAAGCGTTTTCGCAACCCGGACGGTTCGGAAGGGCCGATGTATGGCATTTGCCCTGTGGTCAAAGACCCGACCAACGGCGGCATCGCTCCCGACAATGTGTTGACCCAGGTGCGCCAGCCTGACGGCACACCGCTGGAGCCTGACTTTCTGCGGAATTTCCTCAGCCTGCAAACCACCTGGAGATGGGCGAATTGATTTCAGCGACTTGTTAAGTCAGCAGGAACTGCGCGGCGAACGCATGAAGCCGGGATGTTTTCCGGCCTCATCCGTCGCTGCGTTTTTGTCTGTGCAACGGCCTGCGGTCAAGGGGCGATCTTGGTAGCTGGATCGCTCCAGCCGCTTTGCCCACTGGCCCCGCCCGCCGCGACGCGAAACCAGTGCTTTGCGCCGCGCGGCAGGCCGCTGACGGTCGCCCCGGCAAGTCCAACAGTCAACCTCACCGTTTTAGCCATTGAACTTACTGTGTTGATGACTAAAACGGTGAGGTTAGAGCGCTTTGCAGATCAGTTTAGCCGGAGAAATTGCCACAAGGACACCAAGACATCAAGGAACACTAAGAACATAGTGATTCTTGGTGCCTTGGTGCCTTTGTGGCAAAGGCTAAATTGATTTGCAAACCGCTATAGGCGCTCCCGAACATGCGGCAGCGCCAGGCCAGAATGCGCTTATAGTTCATTTCCTGGTTGGACCAGAGCGGGCGTTTCTGTACACGCTGACGGCGTATTGATTAAGAGCGGCCTCTTTGGCATCTTCGTCGCCTTCGAGGGCGGTCGTTTTACTCACTTTTTCGTGTTGCACCATAGCGAGCGAGAGAGCTTTCAAGGCACTCTCTTGCGTCTCTTGTTTAGTGATGCGCGAGACAAGAACATTTGCGAGATACAGTTCTTGTGTATCAACTAATTTGCTTTGAAACTCTTTCAGGATCGTTAGAATCTCCGAATGCATCTTCAGGAAAATAGCCGCTACATAGTTGATGAGCACCGCGCCGACTGCGCCAACGACGCCAGTGATGATTTGTGTGTCCTTTTCGTTATGCGACACTTTGATCGCATGGAGTGTGGCGGCGATCACCCCGACCCCCGCGACAAGGCAGAGAATGCCGACCCAGAAAATCTTGGAACACTGCTCCAAATTCAACTCGTAGTAACTGCGCAACTGCGAATCGTTATTGCCTAAGGTCTTCTCCGCCCGGCACTCACCTTTTTCGGGACTAAGTTGCAAAAGATCACACTCGAACAGCAACTGTTTGATGCTGTCATTGAGGCGGCGTTCTTCGGTGCGATGATCAAAGGAGAAGGCGAACAATCCAATGGCAAAGACGCTTGACGACGCTCCAACAATTTTCAACCAGGAATTGTCATAAATGGTGGCGGCGACGATCAAAGCGACGCCAGCCGTAATTAACCCCATTCCCCCTCTTTTGAACCAGAGAGTCAATTTATGCTCATACTGTTTGTTTTTATTCAGGCCAATCAGGCGGTTTTTGAGATCTAGGTGATGAGCATTGAGGGCTTGTTGCTCCGCCCACTTGGCGGGATCGCAGCCAGGAGGACGTATTTGATTTTCGGATTTTATCCGATCACCTATCTCCTGTTGCCGTTGCCGCGCTCTGATGTCCTCTTCGCGGCGGCGTTTTTCTGCCCAATAACGGTATGCGAGGCCGCAGAGACCAATAACGGAAACGATTAAGCCCAGTACCAGCCAAAGGTGGTCAAAAAAGACGCCTACGATCTTCAATGCCCCCATAATCAGGATAACTCCCCCTATAAAGACTCCCGCCCAGAAGCTTTTGGATTTAATCCACCCCGACCCGTGAGCTTTGACGCCTTTTAGGAGGGCTGCGACCTTCTTGAATTTTGATGGCGGGTCGCTCTTCAGCGGCAATGGTGGCATGGCCCCTTCGCTTGAATCTTTCTGGTGGGGTGGGCAGTTATTCCCAGTCGGGGAGGCTGTGGTTGATGATGGCTGGAGCATAGTGTGTTTCTCCTCTATCGTTAAAGTCGCACGCCCTGGAGCGCCAGGGCTGGAGGTCTGATCTGCGCAGAGGGGTTAGAGCGATTCTCGCAAATATCTTTTCAAGGCTGAAAGTCAATTTGCTTCCCAGTGTGTGAACTCACCATTAACCCACCGAGTTGCCGGGCACGATTTATAGCACAACTTTGATATGAAAACCACAGGTTTTCGCAACGAGTGATTGCATTTGCGCTCGTTACCGGATAACGGCGCGGTTGCCAGCCTGAAAGCTACCCATTTGGCAGGCGGCGCGGGCGTGCCCGATGCGCTTTGCAATCTCGTCTTGTCACTCGTCGTCGGCAGATGCAAGAATATGGCGAGGCTGCTTGGAAGTCTGCCAATTCCCAGCCCCGTGTATAGCCTCTCGTTAGCGCCGCAAGATAGGGCTGACGATACAGGTGTTACGTGTGATCTCAACTCTACGACAGCAGTAAAAGCGGATGGCGAAATCTCAAGCTGTTACTCGCACAGACCGGCCAGTCATCGCCTGGGCCGTGTTGCTCTGTTTCTTTGCCTCCGGCGCAAGCGGCCTCGTCTATCAGGTCGTCTGGGTGCGCGAACTCGTGCTCGTCTTCGGCGCCACTACCTTCGCCGTCAGTACCGTGCTCACCGCCTTTATGGGCGGCCTCGCTTTGGGCAGCTTCTATTTCGGGCGGCGCTCGGAAAGCCTCGCACGTCCGCTCAGGCTCTACGGCTGGCTTGAGATCGGCATAGGACTTTACGGCCTGGCGGTGCCGTTCATCTTCGCGGCGCTGCCGGTCATCTATCATCCCATCTGGCGATGGTTGCAGTTGTCGTTTTTCACCTTGAGCCTGGTGCGTTTTTTCTTCGCGGCGCTGGTGTTGATTCTGCCGACCGCTTTGATGGGCGCGACGCTGCCTGTGCTGGCGAGCTACTATGCGCGCGACGACCATCACATCGGTTTGCGCGTCGGTTCGCTTTACGCGCTCAATACCTTCGGCGCGGTCATCGGCGCAGCCATCACAGGATTCGCGCTCATCCCCTTGCTCGGCATGCACGCGACGACGGCGACGGCGGCAGCGATCAACATTTCGTTGGGCCTGGTGGCGCTGCGCATCTCGCGCCTTGAAGAATCGGATACCGCCCTGAGCGATCAGAGCGCCAGCGGCCTGGCAAATCGACACATTGAAACGCCGAAGACGGCATCTGCCGCCGAACGCGCCAAAGTTAGTTCCATTACAAATGACAATCTGAGCCGCCGCGGCCTGATCGCCGTGCTCGTCTCGTTCGCCGTCAGCGGCTTTATCGCGCTGGCTTATGAAGTCATCTGGAGCCGCGTGCTGGCGCTGATCATCGGCTCGTCCGTTTATGCCTTCAGCATCATGCTGACGACGTTTCTGATTGGCCTTGCCGCCGGCGCTGCCGTGGTCTCGCGCTTTGCGGATCGCATACGCCGCCCGGTCATGGCGTTTGCCGTCATCGAAATCGGCGTCGGCATCACGTCGTTCATCGGCGCGCACCTGTTCAACGATCTGCCTTACGTCTTCGTGCAGTTGTATCGCATCATCGGCAGCCATTCATTCACCGTGCTGCTGTTTGCGCGCTTTTTGATCTCGGCCCTGGTGATGATTGGCCCGACGCTGTTGCTGGGGGCGCTCTTTCCGCTCGTCGTGCGCATCATTTCGACCAGCACGACGGCGCGCACCAGCGGGCGCACGGTCGGCGAAGCTTATGCCGCCAACACCATCGGCGCGATTGTCGGCTCGTTTGCCAGCGGCTTCTTCTTGATTCCTTTTCTCGGCTTGCTCGGCAGCTTGCGATTGTGCGCGGCGCTGAACTTCGTCGTCGCGGCGGTCTTGTTTGCGACGCGGGGACGCGGCGACGCGGCGACACGGGGAGGGAGAGAGACAGAGACGCAGGGACGCGGCGACGCGGCGACGCGGCGACAGGCGAAATCTCTCCGCGTCTCCACGTCGCCGCGTCTCCGCGTCGAGACCTGGGCAGGCATCGCCGTGTCGGCACTCTGCATTGTCGGCATCGTGTTGTTGGAACCGGCGTGGGATTCGCAGATCATGTCGAGCGCCGTCTATCGCTATGCGCCGCAACTGAGCAATAAGAGCAAATCGGAACTCTTCGATTACTTGAAGCGCGGCCAGGGTGAAAGCATTTTTTATAAGGAAGGTATCACCGCGACGGTCGCCGTGCAGCGGCTCGGCGACGGGCGCGTGCTCAAGGTCAATGGCAAGCCCGAAGCCTCGACCACCGGCGATATGCCGACGCAGATTCTCATCGGCAGCCTGCCGCTGCTCGTGCGTCAGCAAACCGACGACGTGCTGTTGATCGGCCTCGGCAGCGGCGTCACGCTCGGCTCGGTCGAACAGTTTCCCGTCAAGCGCGTCACCTGCGTCGAGCTTGAGCCGGCGGTCGTCGAAGCGACCCGGTATTTTGAAGACGTCAACAACCGCCCGCTCAAGGACTCGCGCCTGCGATTGATCTCGAACGACGGGCGTAATTTCATTTACACGACGGATGAGAAATTCGACGTGATCATTTCAGAGCCGTCTAACCCCTGGCTTACCGGCGTCGCCAATCTGTTCACGCTCGAATACTTCAAACGCGGCGCCGAGCGCTTGAAAGATGACGGCTTGTTCGGCCAGTGGTTGCAGCTTTATGAAATGGCGCCCGAAGACGTTCGCACACTGGTCGCCACGTTTCACGCGGCCTTCCCTTGCGTCTACATCTTTCGCGGCGCGGAAGGCGATTTGATGCTGCTGGGCAGCAAGATCGACCGCAAGCTCGATTTATCGGTCATGCAATCGCATTTCAATGAGCCGCAGATTGCTGCCGATCTCAAGCGCATCAAGACGACGCAGGCCACCGATCTGCTGTCGCGCTTTTATCTCGGCCCGCAGGAAGTGGTCAACCTTACAAACGGCGCGAAGCTCAACACGGACAATAACGCGCTCATCGAATTCAACGCGCCGCGTCGCGTCGGCACGACCGAAGAGACGGTCGAGCGCAACGTCAGGCAACTGCTCGCCCAGGCGGTGTCGCCGCTCGTATACCTCGAAGGCAAATCGAGCTTCGCCTCAAGCGACGCCGAGTTATTGACACAGGCGGCGCTCGGCGCGGTCAAGCGCGACGACCATGCGCGCGCCGAGCAGTTCGTCAATTATTCGTTGGAACTGGCCGATACGCCGCAGGCCAACAGTATGTTAGGTGAATTACGCGCCGTGCGCGGCGACGAGGCGGGCGCAATCGAAGCGTGGGAGACGGCGCTGGCGCTTGACCCGAAGCACTTTTACTCGCTGCTCAATCTCGGCAAGCTCTATCTCACGAAACAGGATATGCCGCGCGCCGTGCCTTTTCTTGAGCGCGCCCTTGCCGTCGAACCGGATAACGCCCGCGCCCATCACCTGCGCGGCCTGGCCTATCAGGCGACCGGCGACAACACGCGCGCCGCGCTGGAATATCGCAAGACGCTCGCGGATGCGCAGTACGCCCGCAGCATTCCAACTTTTTATTTGAACTTCGGCACGGCGCTCATCCAGCTTGGGCTTTATGAAGAAGCCGTGCAACTGCTCGGCGAATACGTCAAGCTTGCGCCCAATGACTTCGACGCGCATTATCAACTCGGCGCGGCGCTCGAGATTCAATCCGAGCGCACCCTTGATGATGCGACGACGCGCCGCGCCGTGCAGGAGTTGCAGCAAGCCTTGAAGCTGCAAGCGAATCATGCGATGGCGCATTATTATCTGGGCAAAGCCTACCGCCGGCTTGAGCTTTATGATCTGGCCGACGCCGAGTTCGAGGCTTACCAGCGGCTGTCGTCCTAGTAGGGAAGGGACTAGGGGCTAGTTTCGAATAATACAATTCAGGATATTTCTTTCATAGATTGCGCACGGCGCTTGATTCTTCGCTAGCCCCTAGCCCCTAGCCCCTAGTCCCTAATTGGC
>JBBWZK010000116.1:0-25878 GCA_039648975.1 Blastocatellia bacterium | reverse complement strand
GGGCTGCCCGTGTCCTGATAAGAACAGTTTGTCATGCGCATGACTTTTATTAATCCTGAAGCGTTCGGCGTGCCGCGTGGTTATAACAACGGCGTGCTGATCGACGGCGGCAGGTTGCTGTTCATTGCCGGGCAGATCGCCTGGGACGGCGAGCAGCGCATCGTCAGCGACGACTTCAGCGAGCAGTTTGCGCAGGCGCTCGCCAACGTCATTGCTGTCGTGCGCGCTGCCGGCGGCCAGCCGGCCAACATTGCGCAGATGCGGATTTACGTCACCGACAAGCAAGCCTATACGTCGAGCCTCAAGCAGGTCGGGGCGGTCTATCGTGGGCTGATGGGACGGCACTATCCGGCGATGGCGCTGGTCGAAGTCGCGGCGCTGGTCGAAGACCTCGCCAAAGTCGAGATCGAAGCCGTCGCCTGTCTGCCTGCGGCACAGGCCACCAACCTGGAGACCACGTGACCACGCAAGCCAACCGCATCCGGCCCAACAGCTTTCTCTACGACGAGCGCGACGGTGTGGCGACGATTACATTTAACCGGCCTGAGCGTTTGAACTCGCTGACCTTTGAAGTTTATCGCGAATTGAGCGAGACCCTGGTGGCTTTGCGTGCGCGCGAGGCGGTGCGCGTCGTCGTCATCACCGGCCAGGGACGCGGCTTCTGTTCAGGCGGCGACGTCGAAGAGATCATCGGCGAATTGTTCAAGCGCGACATGAGCGGCCTGCTGGAATTCACGCGCATGACATGCGAGTTGATCCGCCACCTTCGTCTCTTGCCGAAGCCGGTGATTGCCGCTTTGAACGGCACGGTTGCCGGCGCGGGCGCGGTCATCGCGCTGGCCGCCGATCTGCGCATCGCCGCCGAGTCGGCGAAGATCGCTTTTCTGTTTGTCAAAGTGGGATTGGCAGGCGCGGACATGGGCGCGGCGTGTCTGTTGCCGACAGTCGTCGGCCTGAGCAAGGCGACCGAGATGCTTTATACGGGTGATTTCCTGAGCGCCGAGCAAGCGGCGGAGATCGGCCTGTATAATCGCGTCGTGCCGGCTGCATCGCTCGACACGGAAGCGCGCGCCTGGGCCGAGCGCCTCGCGGCAGGCCCGGCCTTTGCTCTCGGCATGACGAAAGCGGCGTTGAATCGCGAACTGCACATGAGCCTGGAAGCGGCTCTGGAAGCCGAAGCCGAGGCGCAGGCCATCTGTATGCTCAATCCCGATTTTCGCGAAGCTTTCGAGGCGTTCCGCGACAAGCGCGCGCCATCGTTTAATCAGCGAGGAATCAGGAGTCAGGAGTCAGGAGTCAGAATGGAGGAAGAATAAATTCGCTCTGGCGGCAACTTCTGACTTCTGACTTCGGGCTTCTGACTTCCCTGGAGAGCTAATGTCCTTTGGTTTGCCTGAAAGCGAAGACGAGCCGCGCTTGACTTATGGCGGCTATCTGAAAGTGCATGAGTTGATCGGCTTGCAGCAGTTGCGCTCCGACCCATTGCAGCATGACGAAACGCTGTTCATCATCATTCATCAAGTATACGAGCTTTGGTTCAAACAACTGCTGCACGAACTCGACACGATCATTGAGCGATTGAATAACAACGAAACCCTGACGGCGCATCGCCTGCTGCGTCGCTGCATCGAGATCGAGCGTCTGTTGATCAATCAGGTCTCGGTGCTGGAGACCATGACGCCGACGGACTTCCTGGCCTTTCGTGATCATCTGCGGCCCGCGAGCGGTTTTCAATCTTTCCAGTTTCGTGAGATCGAATACGTTTCCGGGTTGAAAGACGAGCGGTTCCTGAAGGGCTACGAACAGGGGAGCGAAGCGCGGCAGCGGCTGGTCGCGCGGCTGGCGCAGCCGACGGTGCTCGATGCCTTTTATGCATTGCTGCGCCGGCGCGGCTTCGATCTTCCGGCTGATGAAGCGCCGGCGAGCGGTGAAAGCCCTGGTGGAAGTAATGCCGCGCATGAGCGCCGCGTCCGCGAGTTGCTGCGCATCTACGAAGACGCGGAGCATAATTACAGCCTGTTTTTGCTGGCTGAAAGTTTGATCGAATATGACGAGATGTTTACCATGTGGCGGCTGCGCCATGTGAAGATGGTTGAGCGCATGATCGGCACGAAAAGCGGCACAGGCGGCAGCGAAGGCGCGGCTTACTTGCGCAAGACCATCGAGCGCAAGTTTTTTCCTGAGCTATGGGAAGTGCGCAATCATCTCGGCGCAACCCCTGAGACACCTTAGCGCAAGGCCGTCAGCTTGCGCCGTCGATGAGTATGGAGGCAAATGATGGACAATCTGCTGGAGTGGCGAAAAGAATTCCCGATCCTCGATAACACGGTTTACATGATTTCGCATTCGCTCGGCGCTATGCCGCGCCGTACCCGCGAGCGGCTGAACGAATACGCCGACAAGTGGGCGACACGCGGCATACGCGCATGGGAAGAAGGCTGGTGGGAGATGCCGCGCGCAGTCGGCGATCTGGTCGGCAAGATCATCGGCGCAGGCGCAGGCGAAGTCGTCATGCACCAGAACGTGTCGGTCTGCCAGTCGCTCATCCATTCGTGCTTCGATTTCACAGGCAAGCGCAACAAGATCGTTAGCGAAACGCTCAACTTTCCATCGAATCTTTACATTTTTCACGCCCTTGAACGGCGCGGCGCGCGCATCGTCACGGTGCCCTCGGACGACGGCATGACGGTGCCGCTTGAACGATTGCTTGAAGCCATTGACGAAGAGACGTTGCTCGTCAGCGTGTCGCACGTCATCTTCAAGAGCGCCTTCATTCAAGACCTCAAAGCAATCACTGAGCGCGCGCACCAGGTCGGCGCGCTGGTGGTTGCAGACATTTATCAATCTGCCGGCACCGTGCCGCTCAACGTGCGCGACACGGGGCTGGATTTTGCGACCGGCGGCTCGGTCAAATGGCTGTGCGGCGGGCCGGGCGCAGGCTATTTGTACGTTCGGCGCGACCTGTGGCCGACATTACAACCGGCAATGACCGGCTGGCTGGCGCACAAACACCCCTTCGCATTCGAGGTCGGGCCGCAGGATTATGCCGATGACATTTATCGCTTCTTGCACGGCTCGCCGAACGTGCCGGGAATGTACGCGGCGATGTCGGGCTACGAGATCATCAACGAAGTCGGCGTCGAGCGGATCAGAGAGAAATCGATTCGCCAGACGACCCGCTTGATAGAGCTTGCCGAAGAAGCGGGATTCACGGTGCGTTGTCCGAAGCATGCCAATCAGCGCGGCGGCACGGTCGTGATTGACGCGCCGCACGGCCAGGCGGTGACCAAGGAGTTGCTACGCCGCGATTTTTTGATTGACTACCGCCCCGGCGCGGGCATTCGCGTCGCGCCGCACTTCTACACCAAAGACGAAGAGCTTGAGTTGATTGTCGAGGAGATCAAGAAGATTCTCGAAACCAGAGCCTACGAGCCGCACAGCGCTGGTACCGCACATTGAGCGAGATGAAAGTATTGCGAAGGATGAAACAGCCCTTGCTTGAAGAACATCCGATGACTGATACGTTCTGCGTCATGCTTGATGAGTTGACCGAGTATTGTAAAGAGTTCTTGCAAATCAAGGAAAAAATAGAAAGAACGGATCGCGCCAGCGAGGAATTTTATCAGGTAATGGCAAGGCTCGACACGCTCTTAATGGGAATGGGTCTAACCGCAAAGCATCTCAGAACGGAGTCGGAGCGCATGGATGAGATGTTTGAGCCGGAAGGGTAGACGGCAACTTAGACCGCTTTGTAATTGAGTGGGCCGCACAGCGCCGGCACTGCGCATTGAGGATTAGCCGCTCCTGAGCCGGTCTGCTGAATCGCTTCGCCGCGTTGACAATCGCCTCTCCTGCGATAGAATTGCCGCGCTCATTTCAACCAACAGCGGAGCAACCGTGCATGACCATTCAGAATAGCTTTCGCCGGAAGCGCATCGTCGCAGCCGCGATGCTTTCCGTGTTTGTAATGAATCTCACTGTGATGGCGCAAACGCCGATGACCGGCTATTCGGCAAAGGCGGCCCGTGCCGAACGACAGATCGAAGACCGCTTCGCGCGCCTGCCGTCGCCCAAAGAAGCGCGCAAGCATCACCGCTTCCTGACTGCCGAGCCGCACCCGGCAGGCTCGCCGCGCAATAACGAACTGGCGCGTCACATCGCCGAGGTATGGAAACAGCAGGGCTGGGAAGATGTCCGTGTGCATCGTTACGATGTCTTGAGTTCTTATCCGCGCGAAATCGCGGTCGACATGGTTGCGCCCCAGCCGTTCAAAGCCGCTTTGCGCGAAGCGGCTTACGAGGTTGATTCGGACACCAAAAATCCGCGCGTGCGCTCGGGCTATCTGGGGCTTTCGGCATCGGGCGAAGTCACCGCGCCGCTGGTCTACGCGCACAGCGGCAATCCCGAAGATTACGAGTTGCTGCGCGGGCGCGGCATCGATGTGCGCGGCAAAGTCGTCATCGTGCGCTATTCGAATCCTTATTCTTATCGCGGCTTCAAAGCCTTGACTGCCGAACGCCAGGGCGCGGCGGCGCTGCTCATCTATTCAGACCCTGCCGAAGACGGCTATAAGCGCGGCAAGGTTTACCCTGACGGGCCCTGGGGGCCTGAGAGCCACATTCAGCGCGGCGCAATCACTTATGATTTCATCGTGCCCGGCGACCCGCTGACCCCCGGCTGGGCGTCGCTGCCTGATGCCAGGCGCATAGATATTAAAGAGGCGCGCTCGGTGCCGAAGATTATCGCCGTGCCGATGTCCTGGAAAGATGCCAAACCGCTGCTCGAAAACATGGACGGCGAAGAAGCGCCCAAAGACTGGCAGGGCGGCTTGCCGATCAAATACCGACTGAGCGGCGCGGTGCGCGTTCACGTCAAAGCCGATATGGAGACCAGCGTGATGCCGAACTATGTCGTTGAGGCGCGGCTCAAAGGCGCGGTGTTTCCCGACGAATGGATTGTGATGGGCAATCATCGCGATGCTTGGGAATTCGGCGGCGTTGACCCGTCGAGCGGCAGGGCCTCTATGCTGGAGATGACGCGCGCCCTCGGAGAACTTAAGCGCCAGGGCACGCGCCCGCGCCGCACGCTGGTAGTGTGCAGTTGGGACGGCGAAGAAGTCGCGCTGACCGGCTCGACCGAATGGGGCGAGCAGTTCGCCGATGAGTTGCAACAGAAGGCCGTCGCTTATCTCAACGTCGATTCGTCGGCGTCGGGGCCGAACTTTCAACCGAGCGCGGTGGCGTCGCTCGCGCCTTTGCTGGTTGATCTGAGCCGTGGCGTGCGCGCGCCGTCGGGCAAGTCGCTTTATGAAGAGTGGCGCGCGTCGGCCAGTGAAAGTAAGAAATCTAACATCAGCGATGCGCAACTGGGTGACGTGCGCATCGGCTCAGGATCGGATCAGACGGTCTTCTTGAATCATCTGGGCGTGCCGGTCGTCGGCCTGGAATTCGACGGGCCGTATGGCGTTTATCATTCGATGTATGACGATTTCTACTGGATGAATCAGTTCGGCGATCCGGGCTATCGCTATCACACGCTGATGAGCGTCGTCTGGGGGACGCTCGCCTTGCGGTTGGCGAACGCCGATCTGCTGCCCTTCGACTTCGCCGCTTACGGGCGCAGCCTCACCGAGTTCGCCGCCGAGTTGCAAGGCAAGCAAGGCGTGAAAGAGCGCGTCAATCTTCAGGCCGTGTTGCGGTGCGCGGGTGAGTTTGCCACGGCGGGCATCGCACTGAATCGCGCCATGCAAAGCGCGCTTGCGCTGGGCCGGCTTGACGGGAAGACGGCGGCACGCGTCAATCAAGCCATACGCCAGGTTGAGTTGAACTGGCTGAACCCGAACGGCATTCCGAATCGCCCATGGTTCAAGCATATCTTGTATGCGGCACGCTACACCTACGCGCATCTGGAACTGCCTGGATTGACGGAAGCGATTGAGGCAGGCAATTGGCCTGTGGCCGCCGAGCAAGCGAAAATTTTGGAAGCCGCGCTTGTAAAAAATACCACATTGCTGCGCCAGACGCAGGATGAATTGAGCAAAGTGAAGTAGCTTACAGTGTGCGGCTATAGAACATAAGCGACCATCTGGCGTGACATGATTTGAGCCATCATAGTCATCTCCCCGCGCATTTGTGCGACGCCGCAAGCGCGCTATATCCAATCAAAAACCGCTCTAAAGTCACGATTGCGCCCTGCCTAATCCAACTTCCGGCAGACCTCTCCTTGCGGCCCGCTGCGTGCGTGTCATGCGCTGCATTGCGACCTTTAACGACAACGTTGATCGCTCGGCATGGTTTTTGTTTGCTCAATCCATGATGACTGATGAGTGAGCCATGCGTCTGATCGGCCAGGCGCGGCGCAAAGGCAATGACGACTGTGGCGCGCGCCGCAGTCAAAATGATTTCAAGCAATCATTAATTCATATTACGACCGGCAATCGCTAAGTGAGGACGCGGCTATGAGGATCGAAACCATCAGGACGTTGAATGGCGCAAACCTCTACCATCACGCCTCTGTGCTTGTGATGACCTTAGATATGGGAGAACTGGCGGGAAAAGAGACACACGAAGTGACAGGCTTCATGGATCAATTGCTGACGCTGCTGCCCGGCATCCAACAGCATCATTGCGCCAGTGGGCCAGCGAACGGCGTGGTTGGATCAACGCCGGCGACGATTGGCTTCGGCCAGATCACGGCGCGCGTCGCGCTCGAACTGGCGACGCTGGCCGACATCCCTGTGCATCATGCGACTGCGTCCTACGGCAGCAGACTGCAATGTTGTCAGATCGTCATCGAGTTCACCAGCGAAGCGGGAATGCGATTCCTGTTATCCACAGCCGTCGAACTGGTTGAAGCGCTGATCAAGGGCGAGACGCCGCCGCTCGCAGAGAAACTCGATGAAGCGCGCGCCCTCATCGATCACGCAGAGCCTGAGCCGAAGACCAACGCGATTGTCCTGATAGCGCGCGGAGTAAGCTTATGAATTTTGACATTGGCCCGGCATGGGAAAAAATCCATTCAATTATCAACGGCGCGATTGCCATGCTGCCGAACCTGATTCTGGCATTGATGGTATTTACTTTCGCATTCATGCTGTCGCGCTGGCTCAAGCGGCTGGTGATCGGCTTCTATGGCAAGAGCGCGCGGCATCAGAATCTCGGCATCGTCTTAGGCAGGCTGATTCAGTGGCTGGTGCTTTCATTCATGTTGCTGGTGACGCTTTCCATTGTTCTGCCGTCGTTTCATGCAAGCGACCTGATTCAGATACTCGGCATCAGCGGCGTCGCCATCGGCTTTGCCTTCCGCGACATCTTGCAGAACTTCCTGGCGGGCATCCTGCTGTTGCTGGCGCAACCGTTCAAGCTCGGCGATGAGATAGCCGTCAGCGGCTACGATGGCGTTGTGCAGGAGATTCAGGCGCGCGCGACGTTGATCAAAACTTACGATGGCTATCTCGTCGTCATACCGAATGCGACGATCTACACGCAGAGCGTCAAAATCTTCAATGCTTACGATGTGCGGCGCACGGCGATTGACATAGGCATCGGCTATGGCGACGACGTTGATGAAGCGCGGCGGCTGATGCTCGAAGCGTTGAGCGAAGTCGAGGGCGTCTTATCGGAGCCGCCGGCCTCTGTGGTCGCCAAGGAATTCGGCGACAGCGGCGTCACCTTGCGTGCACGCTGGTGGACGAAGAGCCGCCGCGCCGATATGGTGCGCGCCAGAGACCGCGTCATCCCTGCTCTACGGCGCAAGCTCGGCGAAAACGGCATAGATATTCCGTACCCGACGCATCAGATACTCTTTCACGATCAAACCGAAGAGAGCGACGGCGACCGCGCACGCCAGCGCGAGGGCTGGCCCGCCGGCCAGCGGTCGACGCCGCGCCCGCGCTCCATTGCGCAGTCCATTCTGCGAGTCGCCGAGACGGTGACGAAGCCAAACGGCAATGCCAGCGTCGCCAGCCCTGCTGCTACTGGCAGGGCTGGCAGCAGCAAGAATGGCGGCGACAAACTATAGCGCCGTCATCCGGCAGCCGCGTCATCACCAGCCCGGAATGGTTTGCGGTTCCGCCTTCAAGCGGCAGGTCGCCTTCAGATGGTCTTGCACTTTAAGGCGGACTCCGAAACAATTAGCGCAGAGATACCTCAAGTGGCGCTTGGCGATCTGCGGAGGATCGCAGCAAATCAGAATCAGCAGAAGAGAGAAATCCAAGATGACCGGAAAAACAAGATCAGCAGCTTTGTTCGTATTGTTTGTTACACTCGCCTTGCTCATGGCGGCGTGCGCGGATTCGAGCAATTCCAACACGCATAGCAATACCAACGCTGGCAACGCCAACAGCGGCGCGGCGAGCAACGCCTTGAGCAGCGGCGACCGGGAGTTCATGACCAAAGCCGCCATCGGCGGCATGGAAGAAGTCGAGCTGGGCCGCATGGCTGCGCAAAAGGGCGCCAGCAGTGATGTGAAGCAGTTCGGCCAACGCATGGCCGACGACCACTCAAAGGCGGGCAACGAATTGAAGTCGCTGGCGGCACAAAAGAACGTCACCTTGCCGACGGCGCTCGATAAGCAACACCAGGACGATGTCGATAGATTGTCGAAGCTGGCAGGCGCGGCCTTTGACCGCGAGTACATGGGCATGATGGTAAAAGATCATGTGGAAGACGTGGCGGAGTTTGAGCGCGAAGCGGCAAACGGCTCAGACGCCGATGTCAAACAGTGGGCGGCGCGCACCGTGCCGACATTGCGCCAGCACTTGCAGATGGCGCAGGAGACTGCCGCCAAGGTCGGCGCAAGCGGCAGCGCGGCTCCGGCAGCCGCCGGCGCGGGTAATCGCAACGCCGCTGCTGCGGGCAACCACAACGCTAACGGCAATGCCAACCGGCGACCCTAAGGCAGGCACGACGCGGGGACACGGCGACGCGGCGACGCGGAGATGAGACAGGACAGGTTGTCGATCAATCGACAATAATTTCCCGCGTCAACCTTCCCCGCGTCGCCGCGTCCCTCTTTCGCCGCGTCGCCGCGTCGCCGTGTCCCCGCGTCGCTTTTCCCCTCGATTCTGCAACTTTTCATCGGCTCGCCGGTTTTCTAGCATGGAGAGAATATGGCGAGCCAAGATGAGCAGTTCACTTCTATATTCAAAGAGGTGTACGCCAATCTCTGTCGTTTTCTCGAATGTCTGCTCGGCGAGCGTAGCGCCGCGCAGGATATTGCGCAAGAGAGTTTCTTGCGGCTGCACCGATTCGGCCTTTATCGATTGCCGCCAGACGAAGCGCGCTTCTGGCTCTTTCGCGTTGCGCGCAATCTGGCATTGAACGAGATGCAGAAAAGCCAGACGCGAATACGGCTTTCAGCAAAAGCCGCAGATGTTTTTCAGAATCAAGCGCCTGGCCCGGAAGATGATTTTCTGCTGTCCGAGTCTAACCGCGTGGTGCGCAACCTGCTCGAACATCTGCCTGAACGTCAGCGCACCGCTTTGCTGCTGCGCGAGCAAGAGGAGATGAGCTATAAGGAGATCGCTCGCGTGCTCGGCATCTCGGAGAGCCAGGTGAAGACAGACATCTTTCGTGCACGCAGGCTGCTGCGCGAGCGATGGCACGAGTTGCATAAGACCTCCGCAAAACTCTGCGAAAGATGAGGCGGGGGAGATCGGTCGGGAATCGTTATGAGTTGCAATCTAACCGAGAAAGTTTCTCTATTGATAGACGGCGAACTGGCGCAAGACGAAGCCGAGCAGATCAAGCAGCACATGGCCTCTTGCTCGATTTGCAACCGAGCAAACGAAGATTTCCTGAGCTTGCGCCAACAGATCAAGTCTTATGAATTCGCGCCGGATAGGGAAGCGCGGCGGCAGGCGCTGGCACGCATACTGGCATCCGAGCCGGTTTCGCTGTGGAAGAAAAAACTGGCGCTGCCTGTGCCTCTCTTCGCCTTCGTCATGTTGTTGATGATGGCTTTGGCCGGCTGGGCAATCTTCCTGCGCGTCGCCCCGCAGCCGACGCCAGCCGGCCTACGCCCTGTGGATCAAGTGGATGACGCGATCAGAGCGCAAACCCCGCAACCCGGCTTTGATCTTTCGCGATTCGATCACGGCCAGCGTGCAGAGATTTATACGGCACGGCGCACGCCACAACAATGAGGTGCGAAGCCAATGAGCGCGCGAAAAGCATGGATTTCGGCTTTGATGATCTTGCCGTTACTGCTGACAAGCGACGGCGGCGGTCATTCGGCAGTGAGGGGATCAGGCAAAGCCGGCTTGAAGAGAATCAAATTTCAGATTGCCACCGTGGAAGAGATCGGCGGCCAGCGCCACGTTCTGTCGACCTCAACGATTGAGGGGCCGCCGGGCACAGACTTTCATATCAATCTGGAGAGCCGTCGTTTCAAGATGGACGCGCGCTTCTTGACCGACCTGCTTGCCGACAACTCGCTGAAGGTTCGGGCGAAGCTCGAAACGCGCCGGCTTTACGGATACTCAGCGAAAAACCTGCCGCTTTACGAAGAAGACGTTCAAGGCCAGACGCTCTCGCTCGGCTTTGAAGAAGAGATTCTGCTGCTGCCGTTTGGACGACAGGGCGATGATCGCTTGAGCATAGAGATTACCCCTGTGCTGACCGGCCAGCCGGCCTACCTGGCTACGGGCGAGATGACGCCGCCCCAGATCAACATCGATGACCAGAATCTAAGCGGGGTAATCAATATAGAGGCATCGAAAGTCCCGCATGCGTTTGCCGTTGAAGCGGCATTGCTTGAAGACGGGCGCGAAGTTGCTCGAAGCCAATCAACTCTCACGCTGGAGGAAGCCCGTGAGATGATCTTCGAACCGCTCGACCCGGCGAATGCCGAGCTTGCCGCGAAGCCGCTGGCGCTCAACCTGACGGTAGCGCAGTTCACACAGAACTGTTCGGCAGATCGGATGACGATCAACTTCGATCTATACCATCTCGAAAAGCCTGGCGAGAACGGGCGCGCGATGATCGCCGCCAATTGGCAAGGCGTTGCCAATGCCGGCGCTGATCTGCGCTACGATCTAAGCAAGTATTATTCGGGGCTTTCAGGCAGAAAATACGAACTCCGGTTAAACATCAAGCCGGCTGACCTGTAAGGACTCATTAACGCAATCAGAGAAAGCGCGGAGGCGGCGAGCCTCATGGCTTGCCTGTCGGTGGTGTGTCGACGACCAATCAAGAGAGGAAAAAATGAAGATCAGATTCGCGACTCTACTTCTCGTCCTGGCATTGGCTCAAGCCGCGATGGCGCAGGCGCGTCCGGCCATCCCGGAGATTGACCGTATACGATTGGCCGAGGCGTTTCGACTCGGCGATGCGCTAGGCAATCGACTATGGAAAGACTGGCACAAAGCGCCGTTCGCCATCTTGCTGGTCACGCCTGAGCAAGAGTTCCTCATGCGGCATCCGAAAGCCTCCGCTGATTTTACATTGATGGGTTACGACAAGCTGCTGAAAAGCGATGTCTATTATCGCAAGCGGGTTTTTCAGATGAACCTGTTGGCCACCTTTCCTGCGGTCGGAGGGATTCCAACTATCGTCGTCGGCCAAGCCGAAAATACGATGGCGAAAACCTCTACAGCGTGGGTCGCGACGCTGCTGCATGAGCACTTCCATCAATTGCAAACCTCGCAGCCGGCATACGACGCCGATGTCGAAGCGTTGAACCTGGCGCGCGGCGATAAGACAGGCATGTGGATGTTGAACTTCGATTTTCCCTATGATTCGGCGGAATTGAATCGCCAGGCTACTGAGCTTGCTCGTCTGCTGGCTGAGGCGTTAACAGCCGGAAAGGCCGACTTCGCAACCCGGCTGGCAAACTACCGCCGGTCACGGCAGCAGCTTAAAGCGCTGCTCAACGCGGATGACTATAAGTATTTTTCTTTCCAGTTGTGGCAGGAAGGGATCGCCAGATATACGGAGTATCAAGTTGCCAGGTTGGCGGCAACCGCCTACAACCCGACGACAAGATTTCAACGGCTCAAAGATTACTCGTCGTTTGCTGAGGTGGCGAATTCACTGCGCAAGAACATCACGAGCGAGCTTCTGACCCTGCCGCTGAAAAACTACAAGCGCGTGGCGTTTTACTATCTTGGGGCAGGCGAAGGGCTATTGCTCGACCGGGTCAATCCGCAATGGCGCGAGGATTATTTCAAGGAAAAATTCTCGATGGACAGATACTTTTAAGGGAAATGATGAACGATGAATGATGAATGATGAACTAAAGAGGAAATGGAAGTCGGATTATCTATAGGCAATCCCACATCCGTTTCCTCCTATCATTCATCACTCATCATTCATCATTTATCATTTTCCCCTGCTTATTTGTCTTGCTTGACGAACTTGAGCGCCGCTGAGTTCATGCAGTAACGCAGTCCTGTCGGGCGCGGGCCGTCATCAAAGACGTGGCCGAGATGCGCCGCGCAGCGACTGCACAGCACTTCGTTGCGCGTCATGCCATAGCTGGTGTCGCGGTTGGTCTCGACGTTGTCTTCATCAATGGGTTTGTAAAAGCTCGGCCAGCCGGTGCCGGAATCGAACTTGGTGTCGGAACTGAACAGTTCCAGGCCACAGCCGACACAAACATATTTGCCTTTTTCGTGGTTGTCCCAATACTCGCCGGTGAAGGCGCGTTCGGTGCCGTGATGCCGTGTCACTTCGTACTGCTCCGGCGTCAATTGTTTGCGCCATTCTTCATCGGTCTTGACTACTTTATCAATCATCTTCCGTCCTTTCTTTTGTGAAGCGGTTGTCCCTTTGATAATCGCCGAAGTGCTCGATTCTATTCCCGCGACGGCAAGCCATGTCACCAGCGCGAGCAGCGCCAGACCTGTGATTAATTTCATGCGTTCACCTCGCTTTGGATAGCTCCCTCGTGCCTCTGAAATTTTGGCCGCCCGTGCGCGGGATTGCAAGCGGCAGCCGCGCTTTACTTGCGCTGTAAAGCGGTGCTAGACTCGGCGCGGTTATCCCGCTTGCCTCTACGAACCGGATGGAGAACTCGGACAAGCGATTCGCAGCAACTCAAGATGGCAGACCGCACTAAGCAAACCGATGCGACGCACGAGTTTTACTCGGCGAGCGGCAGCCGTGCGCCACAGCCGTTCGGGTCGGGCGCGCTGCTCAAAGACCGTTACCGCATTGAACGCGAACTCGGACGCGGCGGCATCGGCGTCGTCTATCTGGCCCGCGACGAGCGGCTGCATTCCATGCCGGTCGTCATCAAGTTCCTGCTCGACGATTCGAGTCAGAGCGCCTGGCTCGCCAAGAAATTTCTACAGGAAGCCGAAGCCCTGACGCGCATCAACCATCCAGGCGTCGTGCGTGTCATTGACCGCGACCGCGCCGAAGACGGCAAGCCGTTTTTCGTGATGGAATTCATCAACGGCAAACCGCTGCGCTCGGTGATGCAGGCGGAAGGCATGGATCTGGAATACGTCGCGGCGCTCGTTCGCCAGATTGGCCCGGCGCTCAATGCGGCGCATCGCGAAGGCGTCTTTCACCGCGACCTCAAGCCGGAAAACATCATGCTCGAAACCCTGTCGAGCGGCGACGAGCAGATCAAGCTGATCGATTTCGGTATCGCCATAGTCCGTGACTCGCAGGCCGGCGCGACGACGGAAGCCGGCCTGGTTGCCGGCTCGCTCAATTACATTGCGCCCGAACAATTGATGGGCGAAGCCATCGGCCCGGCAAGCGATATCTATGCGCTGGCCATCATCGTTTATGAAATGGTCACCGGGCGGCGTCCGTTCAATCCCGATTCGCCCAACACCGCCGTCGCCGTTCACCAGTTGATGATCATGCAGCAAGGCGAGCAGGTCGTCCCGCCGAAACGCTTGCGACCGAGCCTGCCGGAATCTGCGCAGACGATCATCCTGAACGCCCTGGCATGTGATGCGAGCCGGCGACCGCAGGACGCGCGATTATTCAGCGATCAACTGGCGGGCGCTTTGGCCGACACGACCACGCCGCTTGAGCCGACTGTGGTTGCCGCAACTTCGGAAATCAGCGAGCGGCCATCCATCGCCATTCAAGCGCCGCTGCCGACTATGCCGCACGCCGCAAGAGAAACCCGGCCCGCCGTTGCGCCGCCGCCTGTCGCCGGGCCGCAAAAGAAGCGGCTGGCTGTGGCGCTGATCCTGATCGCGCTGTTCGCGTTGGTCATCGTCGGCATGCTTGCAGGCAGCAAGCTATGGTCGAAGAGCGGCGCACCTGCGGCGACCAATCCTTCACCGTCACCCGCATCTGCTGATCTCCCTGAGCGCGTATTGAACTATGCGATCATCATGCAGAAAGACCCACGGCGCTATCCCGGCAGTAAGCCATTTCAGCTTCCCGGCGAAGTCATATTTTCGCCCGGCGACCGCGTGCGCCTGACGTTCAGCAGTCCGCAAATCGGATTGCTCTATGTCATCAACGAAAGTCCTGCGCTAAAGGGCGGCAGCATTGCTTTCAATATTCTGTTTCCGTCGCCGACCAGCAATCACGGCTCGGCGCAGCTTGCCGCCGGTCAGCCGATGCAGATTCCTGAGCGCGGCGACGGTTTCATCCTCGACGCCGAAGGCGGCACGGAAAAACTCTGGCTCGTCTGGTCTGCCAAGGCGATTGACGAACTGGAAGCGCTGAAACGCTGGGCTAATCCACAAGATAAAGGCGAGATCAAAGACGCCAATCAAATTGCCGCACTGCGCGAATTCCTCACAAGTCACGCGACACCCGCGCCTGAAATGCAGAGAGATGATGAAGCGAAACAGACGACGCTCAAAGCACGCGCGGATACCTTTGTGAAACTCATCAAGCTTGAACATCACTAAACCGCTGCCGGAACATTCGCCCGGCGGCATTATCAGGAGACTCATCATGCCTATACGGCAGACCGCGATTCGCATGCTCAGGTCATTTATCATTCTACTGTCCAGCGCAGGGCTGGCGTTGGCGCAAGCCACTTCGTCAAAGCCCGAACTAGTTTTGCAGACAGGCCACACAGGCCCTGTCAACGCCATCGCCCTGAGCGGCGACGGGCGCGTGCTGATTTCGGCGAGCGACGACAATACGCTGAAGATATGGGACACGGCGACGGGCAACGTTCTGCGGACGCTTTATGGCCATGCACAGCCCGTGCTTGCCGTCGCCCTCAGCCCCGATGGTCGCTTGATCGCTTCAGGCGGTGAAGATTTGAATGTGCGCGTCTGGGATGTGGCGACCGGCGAGGCGCGCGTCTTCGGCCAGCAAAACAGCTCGGTCAAAGAACTGGCCTTCAGCGGCGACGGGCAGCAACTGGTTTCACTCGGCAGCAATGAATTGAAAGTCTGGAACGTGGCGAGCGGGCGCGAGATTCGCTCGACAAAACTCGGTGACGATAAAGACAACTCGTGGGCTCAGACGACGGGCGGGCCAAGGCACCGCTACGATCAGACCGCGACCGCGTTGACTATAGATGGACGACTTGCCGCAGTCGGCGGCGGCATAACCTACAAGAGCGGCGTGCTCGGCGTCGGCGGCGGCGTGCGGCAGAAGCCGATTCGCCTGATCGAATCGACCAGCGGTCGCGAGATCGAATCATTCAAGCTGAAAGGCGATCTGCCGACGCCAACCGATTTGAGCTTCAGCCCCGACGGTCGCCTGTTAGTAGCTAAATTTACAGAATTGGGCGCGGCGCGAAAACAGGCCAATCAAAGCTCGATTGTCGTCTTTGACGTGGCAAGCGGGCGCGAAGTTAAGACCTTGCAAACCGGCGATCTGGCCGGCACAGGCGGCATCGCCTTCAGCCCTGATGGAAAACTGCTGGCGTCGCGCGTTAGCGTCGCGGCGGCGACGCCGGCGAATTCTTCCACTCCGACGGCTCTCGGCCAGTTGCCGTCCGGTTCAATCAAGCTGCTCGACGTGGCGACCTGGCAGGAAGTCCGCGAGTTGAAAAAAACCGGCTTTGGAATTGACCTGGCGGGCGGCCTGACCGCGACGCCGTTGCGCTTCAGCAGCGATGGCAAGATGATTGCTGCGAGTCTCAATGATGGCGTCGGCTTGTTTGATTCGGCAAGCGGCAACTCGCTGCGCGTGCTGCGAACGACGGAGAAGGCGAGCGTGGTCAGCGCGGCGCAATCTACACAGTCAGCCAGAGACGATATGCTGCGGCAATCGGGCGTTGACCCTGATGAGCTACGCCAGATACGCGAGATGGCGGGCGGCATGCTCGGCCCGAATTCGCCATTTGGGGCGGCGACCACGGCGGCCATCGGCACAGGCTCAACGGTGAATTTCAGCCCGGACGGCAAGCTGCTGTCGACTGCCGGCAGTTCGACGCTCTGGGATGTGACCGCCGGCCTGCCGCGCAGCAAACCGCAAAATTATAATGACGCGTTGAGCCGCTTGCTGCCGGGCAGATCCGCTAACAGCCCCGATGGCAAGCTCATCGCCACCGTTGACCTGCAAAGCCCGAACATCGTCGTCAAAGATGCGGCGAGCGGGCAGATTGTGCGACAGATTACAATCGCCGGTTCATCCGGCAACCAGCGGTCGCAAGTGCCTCTACAGATCGGCAGCCTCGCCTTCGGCGTGCGCGGCATCGTCGTGCAATACTACGAAATCAAGACATCGAGCCGGCCCAGTTTGCTCGGTGGCGGTGGCGGCGGGATGGAAGGCCACGTCAAGACGTTCGACGCCGGCACGGGCAAAGAATTGCGTGACGTGAAGCTCGATAGCAATGACGGCGGAATGTTCGGCATGATGGCCAACGCTTCGACGCTCAGCCCTGATGGGCGCTATCTGGTCGGAGTGACGGCGGATGCGGGCGGCGGCGGTTTCGGCGGCTTCCGTCCGAGCTTGCCGCGCCTGCCGGGCATGGGCCGCAAGGGCGGCGACATGCCCAAGCAGACTTATAAGATCAAGCTCACAGACCTGGACAGCGGGCGCAAAGTTTGGGAGATCAAAGTCGAAGGCGAAAACATCGCCGCTGCGCCGGGCCTCATCTTCAGCCCGAGCGGCAGTGTGCTGGCGGTGACGAGTTACGACAAGGATCAGCCGGTGATCAACCTCTACGACGCGGCGTCGGGCCGTCGCTTCGGCGCGCTCAACACGGGCGAGCATCGCATTGCCAGAATGAACTTCAATAGCGACGCGACGCTGTTGGCGACAAGCTACGGCGACAATTCGCAAGGGGCGATGGTGATGTCGCGCACGTCAAACAAAGCTGGCAAGCCGGCCTTTAGTGGCGGCGACAATCTAGTGACCGTCTGGGAGGTGGCCAGCGGCAAGCCGCTGTTCACGCTGACCCACGATGCGCCGGTGAGTGGAGTGGCCTTCAACCCGGCGCGCAAGCTCATCGCCACACAGACGCAGGATCGCAACCTGCACCTCTGGGGGTTGCCGTCGGGCGAGAAATTGCTGACGCTCGTGAATCTCGATGCGCTCAATGAATATGGCGGCGGCAACGATTGGCTGGTCGTCACGCCCGACGGCTTGTTCGACGGCTCGCCCGCCGCCTGGCAACAGATTATGTGGCGTTTCTCACAAAACACCTTCGACATAGGGCCGGTCGAAATCTTCTTCAACGACCTGTTCTACCCCGGCTTGCTCAGCGACATCAACGCCGGCAAACGACCGACCGCGCCGCGCGATTTTCAGAAACTCGACCGCCGCCAGCCGAAAGTGAAAGTGACGTTGAAACAAGCAGCGAGCGGTGACATACAGGCGCGCACGGTGACGGTGCAGCTTGAGATTAGCGAAGCGCCAGCCGACGCCACTCACGCGCAGCCGAGCGGCGCTCGCGATGTGCGCCTGTTCCGCAATGGCTCGCTGGTGAAGGTCTGGCACGGCGACGTGTTGAAAGGCCAGCCGCAAGCCGTACTCGAAGCGACGCTGCCGATTGTTGCAGGCGAGAATCGCTTGACGGCTTACGCCTTCAATCAAGACAACGTCAAGAGTGCGGATGCGTTTCTCTCGCTTGCCGGGGCGGCGTCCTTGCGGCGCAAAGGCACGGCTTACGTCGTCGCCTTCGGCGTCAACCAGTACGAGAATGCGCAGTATAACTTGAAGTATGCTGCCGCCGACGCCATGGATTTCGCTGAAGAGATCAAGACGCAGCAAACCAAACTCGGAGAATTCGCTGGCGTCGAGATCATTTCACTGCTCGATAAAGAGGCGACCAAAGCCAACCTGCTGCTGGCCTTGAAGCGCCTGACCGATAACGCAGCGTTGCCGGGTGATGCGCCGCAAGAGTTATCTAAGCTACGAAAAGCCGAGCCTGAAGACGCGGTCGTGATTTACTTCGCCGGCCACGGCACGGCGCGCGGCGCGCGGTTTTATCTGGTGCCGCACGATCTCGGCTACACGGGGCCGCGCGCAGGGATTGACGCCGACGCCGTCGAGAAGATTCTCGCGCACAGTGTCTCAGACCTTGAACTCGAAGCCGCCGTTGAGGGGTTGGATGCCGGGCAGATGTTGCTGGTCATCGATGCGTGCAACAGCGGGCAGGCGCTCGAAGCCGAAGAGAAGCGGCGCGGGCCGATGAACTCGAAGGGGCTGGCGCAGTTGGCCTATGAAAAAGGTCTCTACATTCTGACGGCGGCGCAGAGTTATCAGGCGGCGCTCGAAGCGGCGCAACTCGGTCATGGCTATCTGACGTTTGCGCTCGTCGAGGAAGGTCTGAAGAGCGACAAGGCCGACCGCGAACAGAAAGACGGCAGAGTGCTGGTGCGCGAATGGTTCAATTACGCCACCGAACGCGTGCCGGAGATGCAGGAGCAGAATAACAATTCGCGGCTGCTGCTCGAAGAAGACGATAAAGCCAAAGATGTGAGCCGTGTGCGCAACCTGCAACGCCCGCGCGCTTTTTACCGGCGCGAGGCGGAGGCGTCGCCGTTCGTCATCGCCAGGCCATGAACCAGGAGACGGGATCGTCAGGCTATGGAGTGCGGTGACTGGTCACCGCTTTCGACTACCGATGAGAAAAGCTGCGACAAGTCGCAGCACTCCAAAGCTCACACATGAGGAGGGAGTATGCTGACACACAGACAGGGCGAGCGATTGCGCCGCTTGCTGGTCGCCATCATGGCAACGATGTTGATTTGCGGAGGCATCGCCAGATTAGGGTCGGCGCAAGACAGTGACGAGCGGCGGTTGTGGGACACAGAGTTTCTGAAGAAACGCCAGCCGGCGAAAACATCGTCCACGGCGCGCAAGCCGCCCGCTTACCGCCGCACGACGGCGAAGCCCGCTGCGGCGGCTGACGACAAGGTCGCAGGCGAAATGCTCGGCGTCACGGTCTGGCGGCTGCGCCCTTCAGACGCCGCCGATCATAAAGACTCGCGCCTGCTATTGCAGGATGAAGATAAAGACGACAACAAAGAGTGGACGCCGGAGCGCGTCGAGGCCGAAACGGCTTTCGCGACAGGCGAGCGCGTCCGCTTAAGTATCGAATCATCGCGCGCCGGTTATCTTTATGTCATTGACCGCGAGCAGTACAACGACGGCACAACCAGCGAGCCCTACTTGATTTTTCCGACGCTGCGGATTCGTAATGGCAACAACGCCGTCGCCGCTGGAAAAGTAATCGAGCTTCCAGAGAAGACCGCCTTTCGCTTAACGCCGATGCGCCCGGACTACAAAGGCGAATTGCTGACGTTGATCGTTGCGACCGAGCCGCTTGCGGAAATCGTCATCGGCCCGCGCATACAGAAACTCGAGGGCCGCCAGGTTGAGCAATGGGAGCGCCAATGGGCTGCCGCCATCGAACGATTCGAGATGGTCGGCGGCGCGGGCAAGACTTACACGCGGACGGAAAAAGAAGCGGGTACGGAAGGACGATTGCTGACGCAAGAAGACGAGTTGCCGCAAACCCTTTACCGAATCGTTCCTAAGCCCGGCATGCCGCTGCTGGTTGCCGTGCCGCTGCGTATTGGCAAATGATGACTGAACTCGATGCTGCATCAGGAGAACCATGTTTATGGAATGGGAATTCGCACATTCTGTTGAGTGCCCGGTCAGCAGGGAATTCGCATGGCAGTTCTGGACTGATGTTGACAACTGGCTCTTTGATATTTCGGTGGAATCGGTCACGCTCGATGGGCCATTCGCTGCGGGAACCATCGGCACGACCAAGCCGCGCGGCGGTGATCCCATCAACTGGCAGTTGCTCGAAGTTGAAGATGGCCATCGCGCTGTCGTGGAAATCAACCTGCCGGGAGCCGTCGTCAAATTTCACTGGCAGTTTGAGGATTTGCCGAACGCTGCGACGCGCATCTTTCAACAGGTGACGATGGAAGGCGAAGGCGCGGCGAATTACATAGCAGGCGCGGCAGAATTGGAGAAGGGCATACCCCAAGGCATGGGCAAGCTCGCGGAAGAGATCAGCAAAGCCGCGCAGGCAAAATGAGCGACACAGTGCAATCGCATTCAGTTGAAAGAATTGCTGCCTGGGAGTGCGGCTCGTTCGTTTATCCACGTCTTTCACGAGCGGCTCCGCCGCTTTGCTGTGCGGAAAGTCTCTGACTTTCCGGCAAGTGGTTGATGTCACTTGATTCGGGCTGCGCCCGAAATCAGGGGCGCAGCCCCGAAAGAATCAGCTATCGCCTTACGGTGAGTCCAAGACTCACCGCACAGCAAAGCGGCAGAGCCGCAACCATACGGGCTTCATATCTTATGGATAAACGAACGAGCCGCGCTCCCAGGCGTTGAATTGCTCAATTGCATGGGTTGTCAATTGATGCGGCCTGTCCGGTGAACAACTCCGCACCGCTGTCTGTGATGAACAGTATGTCTTCGTGGCGCACGCCGAATTCGCCGGGGATGTAGATGCCCGGCTCGTCGCTGAACGTCATGCCCGGCTCTAACTTGGTCTTGTTGCCGCGCACCAGATAAGTCCATTCGTGGCCATCCATGCCGATGCCGTGGCCGACGCGATGCGTGAAATATTTATAATCCGGCCCGTAGCCTGCATCCGTGATCACTTTGCGCGCCGCTGCATCGACGTCTTCGCAAGCCGTGCCCGGACGCGCCGTTTTCAATGCGGCGGCCTGTGCGCGCTTGACGATGTCCCACACCTTGAGTTGTTTTTCCGAAGGCTTGCCGAAGACAGTCGTGCGCGTGATGTCGGATTGATAACCGAGAAGGCTGCAACCGCCATCAACCAGAACGATGTCGCCTTGCTTGAGCTTCTGCGGCGTGACCGTGCCGTGCGGCGCTGCCGACCACGCGCCGAACAAGACCAGCGCGCCGCCCGGTGCGCCAAGCTCGCGGTGCGCGGCGGCGATCTTCTGGCCAAGCTCGATGTGCGTCATGCCTTCGCGCAGTGACTTGAGGGCAATCTCGTATGCCTTGAGGGTGATCTGATTGGCCAGGCGAATCAGGTCGAGTTCATGTTGTGTCTTGACGCGGCGGCAGCGCGCTGTCACCGGGTCGGCGCTCGTCAGTTCAAGGGTCGGCGCGGCACGGGCGACGCCGTCCGCGAAACGATAATCAATCGTCTCTTCAATGCCGAGCTTGCCTGTAGCAATGCCGCGATCTTTGAGAACCTGCGCCACCAGTTTGTAAGGGCTTTCGTCTTCCTGCCAGGTGCGCACATCCGTAGCAAACTTGATCTGCTCCAGTGCCCGGTCTTTTTCAAATGCCGGGCTGACGAACGCCATCTCGCCTTTCGCCGGAATGATTGCCGCGAACAGGCGTTCGCTCGTGCCCCACTGCGTGCCTGTAAAGTAGTTGAGGCTGGTGCCGCCGATCAACATGATCGCCGCCATGCCTGCGTCGTGCATATAGCGGCGAGCGCGTTCCTGTCGTTCGACGTACTCTTCGCGGCTGATCGGCCTGGCCTGCTTCGCCAGATTGGGAATCTGTCCCGCGTCCTGTCCGAGCAGTTCTTTCGGATCAGCCGCGCATGCGAGCGCTCCGAGCGCGCTGAATTTCATGAAGTCTCTGCGATCAATGCTCATGTGTTTCTCCTTCGAGGTCGAATGGCGGTTCAGCGAGATGCATGATGATAGCCGCTTTGCGCCAGGATGTCAGCGGCCATTCGCTGTCGGCGTTTCATCCCTGCGCAGGGCCGCTTCGTCACGTCATCGAGCCGCCTGGTCACAGCGGATTTTCTTTGCGGCGCTTGATGTATAGAATAACCAGGCTGTTTCTCGCGCCTCAGTGGAATCCTTCCGGCCTGGTTAGCCGGTCAACTCTCAGCCGCTGGAGAAGGAAGATGACACTTGCTCGCTTTGCCTATCGGCGCGCGCTGGTCTTGAGTGCGTTGCTCGTCGCTTCGTCTGCCTTGAACGCGGTCGCGCAGAATCAGCAAGCCGCCCGCCAAGACCCGCTGCGCCGCACGATTGTTTACCACCTGGCCGACATGGATCGCGCCGTCGTTCAACAGGATATAGCTTACAAAACCGTCAACGGCGCAACGCTCAAGCTCGACGCTTATTATCCGCCGGGGACGAAAGCCGGCGCGCGATTGCCTGTGGTGATCTTTATCAACGGCGTCGGCGATCCGCCGCCCGACGTGCTGAAAGTCAAACAGTGGGGCCAGTACACCAGTTGGCCGCGACTGGTCGCCGCAATGGGCATGGCGGCTATCGCTTATGAGAGCCGCACGACGGATGCGACGGCTGATTCCGCAGACTTGATTGATTATGTGCGCCAGAACGCGGCGTCATTGAAAGTCGATGAGAACCGCCTCTGCCTGTGGGCTTGCTCGGCCAACGTGCGCGCCGGTTTGCCGCTGGCGATGCAGCCGGCGCGCGCTTACCTGCGCTGCGCGGTCATTTATTATGGGGCAGCGCAAGTGCAGGCGATGCGCGACGACTTGCCGGTATTGATGGTGCGCGCCGGCCTTGATTCACCGGGCCTCAACAATGGCATCGAAGCCTTCGCGCGCGAAGCCATCGCCGGCGACGTGCCGTTGACGGTCATCAATTATGTGGACGGCCAGCACGCCTTCGACCTGTTGGATGATACAGACGAATCGCGCGAAGTCATCAAGCAGACGGTCGCGTTCATGAAGTTTCATCTGACGAAACCCGAAGCCGTCGCCGCCCGTCGCAGCCTGACGCCGGCGCGATTCGTTGCCATGCTCAACCGCGACGGCATCGACAAGGCTCTGCGCAGCCTGGATGAATTGAAGCGCACGCGGCCCGATGAAGTGGTGCTGCGCGAGTTCGTGCTCAACCAGATTGGCTATCGCCTGCTGCAAGACAGGAAGACGAAGGAGGCTATCGAGATCTTCAAATTCGTAGCCGCCGCTCATCCCGATTCGGCGAACGTCTATGATTCGCTCGCCGATGCCTATGAGGGGGACGGCAATCGTGAGATGGCGATTCAATTTGCCGAGAAAGCCCTGGAAAAACTGGCGACCGATACGAACATCGATGAGCCGCGCAAAGCCGCCATTCGCAACAGCGCCAGCGACAAGCTGAGACGCTTGCGTCCGTGATGCAATGAATGACCTTGTGAGCCTGCGGGACAGGTGACAGCATGTAGCGAGAGCGTGGAGCGCGGCACAACGCTGGGTGAGCATGTCGAGACGGTTTTTCCAGCCCGTGTAACGGGCGACAGAACGACGCCAACTGCTGTCGCCCGTTACACGGGCTTGTCATTCGTTACGCTCGCCACCCCGTGCTCACGCAAGGGGCTTTATGCTGTCGCCCACTTCGCGGGCTTCTGCATACCAGTGGAACAGTTCACCGATACAGGAATTCGCATGAAAATCAAAGCTGCTTTGCTTGCTCTGACGTTATTGACGGCCAACTGCTTCGCCCTGGCGCGCGACGTGAAGACGCCAGCCGCGAAGGATCAGCCGATTGCCTTCATAGGCGTCAACGTCGTGCCGATGGATCGCGAGCGCGTCATCGAAAACCAGACGGTCATCGTGCGCGGCGACCGCATTGCCGAACTTGGCCCCAGCGCCAAAATCAAAGTGCCCGCCGACGCGCTGCGCATCGAAGCCAAAGGCAAATATCTGATGCCCGGCCTTGCCGAAATGCACGGCCATCTGCCGCATCCGAATCAGGGCGAAGCGGTCGCCAATTCCTTCCTCCTCTTATTCGTCGCCAACGGCGTCACGACGGTGCGCGGCATGTTCGGCTTTCCGAATCATCCGGCCTTGCGCGAGCGCATTGCGCGCGGCGAAGTCTTCGGCCCGAAGCTGGTCGTCGCCGGCCCGGCAATGACCGGCCAGTCTGTGCATTCGCCCGAAGAGGGCGCGCAGAAAGTCCGCGAATACAAACAGGCCGGCTTCGACCTGCTGAAGATTCACGAAGGACTATCGCTTGCGACTTACGATGCAATTGTAAGGACGGCTACAGAAGTCCGCATACCCTTCGGCGGCCACATCCCGGACGAGGTCGGCTTGCTGCACGCGCTCAAATCCGGGCAATCGACGGTCGAACATCTCGACGGTTACATTGAAGAACTGGAGGCCGACGATTCGCCTGTGCGTTCTGCCGACAAGCTGACCCATGCGCAGAAGTTCACCGATTATCTCGATGAACGCAAGATACCGGCGCTGGTCGCGGCGACGCGCGAAGCCGGCGCGTGGGTCGTGCCGACCATGGCGTTGTGGCAGACCTTCATGGGAACGGAACGCGTCGAGTCGTTACGGCGGCGACCGGAGTTGAAGTACATGCCGCAGGCGATGATTAATCAGTGGGTGCAGCAACGCACAGGGCAGTTAATGCAGGGCGGCGATGCCAAATCGGGCGAGCGCGTGCTGGAACTGCGCAACAAAATCTTGAAAGCTTTGCAGGAGGGCACGGGCAAAGTCATGCTCGGCTCGGATGCGCCGCAGTTGTTCAGCGTGCCGGGCTTTTCGCTGCACCGCGAGATGCAGGCGATGGCACGCGCAGGGCTGACGCCATATCAGATTCTCACGGCGGGAACCCGCAATCCGGCGATCTATCTGAAAGCTGAAAGCGAGTTCGGCACGGTCGAAGCCGGCAAGCGCGCCGATTTGATTCTCATTGACGACAACCCGCTCAAAGATGTAACAAATGTCGCAAAACGTTCGGGCGTGATGCTGCGCGGCCAGTGGCTGCCGGAAGAAAAACTGCGCCGTCTGCTTGACGACCTGGCCGCATCGTATGCTCAAAGTAAGTGAAGACCTGGGAGCGCGGGCATCTCGCCCGCAACTTTTCGCATGCGCAAGACCGGCGGGCAAGATGCTCGCGCTCCCAGGTCCGGCCTGCTGCTTCACTTACTGCTTTTACCCTTTCAGGGCTGATTGCTCGCTGATCTTCATTTTGCCCCTCACCGTAAGCCAATCCCTTTCCCCTCGCTAGACAAGGCGCGCTGATTTGCATATTCTCTGCGCGGCTTCGCTTTTTTCGGGTTGAGCCTGTTTAATTCCATCGCCAGCAGCAAAGGAGAGTTGCATGGAACTCAAAGACAAGGCGGCGGTCGTGACCGGCGGCGCGACCGGCATCGGTCGCGCACTGTGTCGCCGCTTCGCCAAAGAAGGCGCGCACGTCGTCGTCGCCGATATTGATGAACAGGGCGCAACCGAAGTCGCCCAGTCCATCGATGGACTGGCCGTCAAGACCGATGTCAGCGTCGAAGCCGATGTGATTCGTCTTGTCGCCAGAGCTAACGAAAACTTCGGGCGCGTTGATCTCTTCTGCTCGAATGCCGGCATTGCTCTGGACGGCGGGCCGGAAGCCAGCGATGACGGCTGGCAGCGCATCTGGGGCATCAACGTGATGGCACACATCTACGCGGCGCGCGCCGTGCTGCCGCAGATGCTTGAGCGCGGCGACGGCTATCTGTTGCAGACCGCTTCGGCGGCGGGCCTGCTCACGCAAGTCGGTTCCGCGCCCTACTCTGTGACGAAGCACGCAGCGGTCGCTTTCGCTGAATGGCTGGCGATCACTTATGGCGATCAAGGGATCAAGGT